>NZ_SMKU01000092.1 GCF_004349215.1 Actinomadura rubrisoli
CCGCGGGGCGGTCCCACCCCCGCCCTGTTGGAGGCATGCGGCTGTGAAACGCAGACATCATCTCCTGGTGACCACCGCGGTCACCTCGCTCGCGGTCACGGGCATGGCGGTTCCCGCCATGACGTCCGCCCAGAGCAGCCAAGGACCCGGCGCCGATCCGAAGGCGGCCGCGGTGGCGTCCGCCGACCGGCTGATCGCCGGGAACGCCGCCGACCTGCACGTCGGCAAGGACGAGAAGTTCATCCGGACCCAGGTGGTCGGCACACCGTGGGACCAGTACTACGTCGCCTACGAGCGCACCTACCACGGGCTTCCCGTGGTCGGCGGCGACTTCGTGGTCGCCACCGACGCGAAGGGCAGCGTGCGCACCCTGTCGGTGGCGCAGAAAGAGCAGATCACGGTCGGCGCCACCCCCAAGGTCAGCCAGACCGAGGCCGCGGGAAGCTCCCGCGGCGCGCTGACCAAGCCGGACAAGGCCGAGCTCAAGCCGCGCCTGGTCGTGCACGCGCTGGCCAAGCCCAGGCTGGCGTGGGAGACGGTCGTCTCCGGGCGCGACGGCAAGCAGCCGAGCCGCAAGAAGGTCTACATCGACGCTCAGACCGGCAAGCGGTTCGACGCGCAGGAGACCATCCACGCGGGCACCGGCACCGGCATCTGGGAGGGCTCGAACCTGACCATCGGGACGACCCAGTCGGGCAGCACCTACACGATGCGTGACCCGAAGCGGCCGGGAATGACCTGCGCCGACTGGAGCTCCGGCATCTTCTCCGGGCCCGACGACGTCTGGGGCAGCACGTCCAAGACCAGCAAGGAAGCCGGCTGCGTGGACACCATGTACGCCGCCGCCGGGTTCTGGGACGTGCTGAAGTCCTTCGGGCGCGACGGTCTGCGCAACGGCCAGTGGGCCCCGGCGAGGGTCGGCCTCAACGCGGTCAACGCCTACTGGAACGGCACCGACGCCCAGTTCGGCCACAACCAGCAGAACCAGTGGATCACCTCGACCGACGTCGTGGACCACGAGTTCGGCCACGGGCTGGACAACTTCACCCCGGGCGGCATGTCCGGTGGCGGCACGCAGGAGTTCGTCGGAGACGTGTGGGGCGCGGTCGTCGAGCACTTCCTGAACAACCCGGAGGACACTCCCGACTACACGGTCGGCGAGGAGATCAACCTGGTCGGTCAGGGCCCGATCCGCAACATGTACAACCCGTCGCAGGTCAACAACGACCCGAACTGCTACTCCGCCTCCGTGCCGCGCATGGAGGTCCACAAGGCGGCCGGGCCGGGCAACCACTGGTTCTACCTGCTCGCCGAGGGCTCCAGCCCGGGCGGCGGCAAGCCGAACAGCCCGGTCTGCCAGGGCGGTCAGGTCACCGGGATCGGCGTCATGAACGCCGCGAAGATCTTCTACAACGCGATGATGCTCAAGACCTCCGGCACCAGCTACGGCCGGTACCGGACGCTGACGCTGACCGCGGCGAAGAACCTCGACAAGACCTGCGAGCAGTTCAACAAGGTCAAGGGAGCTTGGGACGCCGTCCAGCTCGGCGCGCAGTCCGGTGAGCCGACCTGCACACCGGGCGTCACCGACTCCGCTTACACGGTGGGCGGTGGTTCCCCAAAAGCCGTAGCGGCGCCTGACATCAATGTAGAGAACGTCAAGGCGCACCTGCAGCAGTTGCAGACCATCGCCACCAGTAACGGCGGCACCCGCCGCTCGACCGGCGCCGGCTACCTCGGCTCGGTGTCCTACATCGAGCAGAAGCTGAAGGCCGCCGGGTTCACCGTGACCCGCCAGGCGTGCAGCTCCGGATGCAGCGGTGGCGCCGGGCCGAACCTGATCGCCGACTGGCCCGGTGGCAACGAGAACAACGTCTACATGTTCGGCGCCCACCTGGACAGCGTCTCGGCGGGGCCGGGCATCAACGACAACGGCACCGGGTCGTCCGCTCAACTGGAGGTCGCGCTGCAACTGGCGCAGGCCAAGCCCACCATGCTCAACCACGTCCGGTTCGGCTGGTGGACCGACGAGGAGCAGGGCCTGCGCGGCTCGAAGTACTACGTGAGCCGCCTGTCGGCCGCCGACCGCTCGAAGATCAAGGGCTATTTCAACTTCGACATGGTCGGCTCGCCGAACCCGGGCTACTTCATCGACGACATCAACTCGCCGACGGCGAAGAACCTGAAGGAGTACTTCGACTCGATCAAGGTACCCACGGAGGAGGTCGCCGAGTGCTGCAGTGACGACGGGTCGTTCCGCAACGCCGGGATCCCCACGACCTTCCTCTTCACCGGCGCCCCGGCGACCAAGACCGCCGCCCAGGCGCAGAAGTGGGGCGGCACCGCGAACCAGGCGTTCGACCGGTGCTACCACCAGTCCTGCGACAGCTATCCCAACAACGTCCATACGGTCGCACTCGACCGCTGCTCCGACGCGATCGCCTACGCCCTGTGGAAAGTCGCCGTGGGCGCCCAACCGGCGCCCGGCGGGGGCAGACGATCGTGACCGAACCCGGGCCCGGTGACACCCGGTCCCCCAACGGCTGGAGCATCAGCCTCTAGCAAAGCAAGAACGTGCCCGGTCCGGCCTTTCTCTACAGGGGTAGAGAGGCTGGGCCGGGCACACGCATTTGAACCGTGTGCGCGTAGCGCGTCGGCGAGCACAAGCCCCGCCCCGCGCCGGTGCCCGGCCTGGCCATAGGATCGCCGGCATGGCGACAAGGCTTGTTCAGATTGCGATGAACGCACTGGATGACTCCGCTCTCGGCCGGTTCTGGGCGGAGGCGCTCGGCTGGACGATCTCCAGTGAGGAACCCGGCGTGACCAACCTGGAACCCGAGGGCTTCGTCTATCCCGACCCCGTCGCCGTCTGCATCGACATCATCACCGTCCCGGAACCCAAGACGGTGAAGAACCGCGTGCACGTCGACCTGGCCACCACCTCCGCGGCCCATCAGGCGGACCTGGTCGCGCGCCTCCAGGCCCTCGGCGCGACGCCCGCCGACGTGGGCCAGGGCGACGTCCCCTGGGTGGTCCTGGCCGACCCGGAGGGCAACGAGTTCTGCGTGCTGGAGCCCCGGCCGATCTACCGCGACACCGGGCCGATCGCCGTGGTGGTGGTCGACTGCATCGACCCGCGGGCCATGGCGCGGTTCTGGGGCGCGGCGATGGACTGGATCCTGCACGAGGTGACCGACGATCACGCGGTGCTGCGCTCCGCCAAGGGCGTCGGCCCGTATCTGGAGTTCTTTCGCACGTCCGATGTGAAGACCGTGAAGAACCGCGTCCATCTCGACGTCCGGCCCTACCCCGGTGACGATCAGGAGGCGGAGGTGGCCCGGCTGCGGGCTCTCGGCGCCACCGACGTCGACCTCGGCCAGGGCGACGTCCCGTGGACGTGCCTCGCCGACCCCGAGGGCAACGAGTTCGACGTCCTCACCCCGCGCTGACGCGGGCCCGGCTCACGATCCGTCGACCGAGCAGGCCAGGACCGCTCGGAACCGCCGGCCCAACGCTTCCACCTCGGTCTCGCTCGGCACTGCCCCTTCACGGAACATCGCCATCTGCAGTGCGGGCCCGAATGCGTCGAACCGCGCCATGTCGGCCTTCATCGCGGGCTGGACCACGAAATGCAGGTGACCCGGCACGCCATCCGCATGGGACCAGAGGCAGACATAGACCTGCTCCGGCTGGACGACCTCCGTCACCGCTGCCGCCACCCGCCGCAGCAACGGGCCCAAGGCCCCGCTCTCGGCATCGCACAACTCGGCGACATGGACAACATGCCGCACCGTCTTGACCACCAACGTCCCCAGGCCGAGCGGGCCCACCGAGTGCTCGACGACCCAGCCCGACGACTCCGCCAGACGACCCCCTGGAAGAGGACGGGCCCCGACAAGGAGATCGCACGCGAGACACCCGGCGACAGGTTCCATGACAGCAATCCTCCATGCGTCCGGTGGGCGTGGGGCAGACCGTGTCGGGCCAAGGTCACCACCGTTCGCTCGGCTATTGGGCGTCGGTGAGGGGGAGGGCTGCCAGGTCGGTGCGCGAAGTCACGTTGAGCTTGGGGTATGCCTTGTAGAGGTGGTAGGCGACGGTCCGGGGGCTGAGGAAGAGCTGGGCCGCGATGTCGCGGTTGGTGAGGCCCTGGGATGCCAGCCTGACGATCTGGAGCTCCTGCGGGGTCAGCCGGGCGAGGTTGCCGGGGCCGGGGGAGCGCGGCGCGGCCATCCCGGTGGCGCCGAGTTCGGTCTGGGTCCGTTCCGCCCACGGCTTGGCGCCGAGGCGTTCGAACTTCTCCAGCGCGGCCCGCAGGTGTCCACGGGCGTCGGCCTTGCGGCGGAGGCGGCGGAGCCACTCGCCGTACAGCAGTTCGGTGCGTGCGTGCTCGAACGGTCTGCTGTCCTGCTCGTGGGCCTTCAAAGCGGTGGTGAAGTGGTCCTCGGCCTGGTCGTCGGGGGACAGCAGGGCACGGCATCGGGCGAGGACGGCGTCGAACGCGCTCCGCCGGAGGTGGCCGGCCCAGGCGTCGAGCAGCGGGAGCACGGCGGTGGTACTGGCGTTCTGGCCCTGGCGCACCGCGGCCTCCACCAGATCGCAGGCGCTCCAGATGGTGATCACCGGATGTCGTGGAGAGGGGCCGCGCAGCGATTCCAGGCGGGCGACGGCGCTGCCCGCCTGGCCGCGGCCGAGGTCGAGCAGCCCCAGCGCCCAGGTCGCCATGTCGCTCGCGGGCGGCAGGCCGGAGGACAGCGCGGTGCCGGCGAAGTCCCGGCAGCGGGCTTCGTCGCCCGCCACGGCGGCGAGATAGGCGAGAAGGCCGCAGGACTGGGCCGTCCATTGTTCCTGGCCGGTATCGCGCGCCACCTCACGGGCCTCGGTGGCGTGCGCCTGCGCGTCGTGTAGGCGGCCGAGGTGCATCTCGGCCGTGGCGACGTAGTAGAGGGCCGAGGGGAGGAGCCCGATCCTGCCGCGGGTCCGGTGCTCGGCCGCGAGTGCGGCCGCCAGTTCGAGGGCGTGCGCGTCCTGGCCCGTCAGGACCCCGGCCAGAAGGTCGCGTGTGTCGGGTGGTCTGGCGCCGTGGGCGGTCTCGGCGAGGTCGGGGCGCGGCGGCAGGTCCGCCACCGGACGGCCCGCGGCCAGCGAGGCGAGCCAGCGGGAGAGGCCGAGGGCCGCTGCCGCCGCGGCCTCGGGGCCGAGCCGGAGGGCGTCCAATCGCTCGGCTGCTTCGACGGCGAGATCCGGCGCGGCGCTGAACCACGCGGTACGGGTCGCTTCCACGAGCATCTCGACGGCCCGTCGCGGATCCTGGGCGGCCGCCCCCGCGGCTCCTTCGATCAGCAGGGCGTGCGCGAGGTGGTGCCTGCCCTGCCCGACGGCCGCGTCCGCTCTCACTTGGATCAGCCGGTCGCGCAGGGCAGGGTCGGACTGGTCGCCGGCCTGCCGGGCGAGGCGGCGGGCGCTGCTGAGCTGTCCGGCTTCGTTGGCGGCCTCGGCCGCCAGCGTGAGGCGACGGCCCCTCGCGGTCTCGTCCGTCGTCAGCTGCGCGGCTCGTTCGTAGGCCGCTGCTGCGGCGGCGTATCCGCTGCGCTCACGGGCCCGGACGGCGGTGCGCTCCAGTTCGGCCGCCACCCCCTCGTCGTGGCCGGTCGCGGCCGCGGCGAGGTGCCAGGCGCGGCGGTCGGCGCCGTCGGGGGTGTCCAGCGCGGCGGCGAGCGCGCGGTGTGCGGCGTGCCTGCGGTCCAGGGGCGCCCGCTGGTAGATCGCGGCCCTGACCAGGGGGTGGCGGAAGCCCAGGTCGCGTTCGCCGAGCTGGATCAGACCCGCTCGTTCCGCCGGCGGCAGGTCGGCGTGGCCGGTCCCGCCGAGCCTCGCGGCCGCGCGCAGCACGACGTCGAGGTTCCCGGTGCCCTCGGCGGCGGCGACCAGCAGCAGCGTCCGGGTGCCGTCGGGCAGCCTGCCGGCCCGGTCGTGGAAGGCCAGTTCGAGCCGTTCGGTCAGGGGAAGCGGATCCGCCGGGGGCGGCCGGTCCCGCGGTCCGGCGGCCAGGACGGCGGGAAGTTCCAGGAGGGCGAGCGGGTTTCCGCGTGCCTCGGCGACGACCCGGGAACGGGCCGCGGGCATGAGGTGGTCATCGCGGTCGGCGAGCAGGGCCGTCGCCTCGTCCTCGGGCAGCCCGGTGAGCCGCAGCTCCGGCAGCACCTGGGCGGGCAGGCCATCGGCTCCGTCGCGGGCGGCGATGAGCAGTGCGATCCCCTCGGCGTCCAGCCGCCGGGCCGCGAACGTCAGGGCCTGGGCGGACGCCTGGTCCAGCCAGTGGGCGTCGTCCACGACGCACAGCAGCGGCCCGCCCTCCGCCAGTTCCGACAGCAGCGACAACGTGGCCAGGCCGACCAGGAAGCGGTCCCAGTGCTCGCCGGCGCGCAGGCCGAGAGCCGTCTCGACCGCGTGGCGCTGGGGACCGGGAAGCACGTCCAGCCGATCGAGCGCCGGCCGCAGCAGCAGGTGCAGAGCCGCGAACGGCAGTTCCGCCTCCGCCTCGGCGGCGCCGGCGCGCAGTATCCGCAGGCCGTCGGCCCGATCCGCCGCGTAGTCCAGGAGCGCCGTCTTGCCGATGCCGGGATCGCCGCGCACCACCAGCGCGCCGCTCACTCCCGAGCGGGCGTTGTCGAGCAGTTCATCGATGACGGACTGCTCCGCGCGGCGTCCTCTCAGCATGATCCTCACGCTAGCCGAACCGCATCCCGTTCCAGATGTGCTGATAGATGACGGATTCCTCCGTCCTCGTTCCTCCCTACCTTCGTGACCTGCATGAACACACACGGACATGGTGAGGAACACTGATGAACCGCACAGCTCCCCTCGCTCTGGGCGCGATCGTCGCCGGGACGACACTCTCGGTCGCGGCCGTGGCGAGCGCCGACCCCGCGCCCCCGCCCGGCAACTCCCGGCTGGTCCCCGGTCAGGGCTTCCCCGGCGCCGGTTCGGGCCTTGCCCCGCATCGACGGCCGGTGCCGCGCACGCTCGCGGGGGATCAGCAGGTTCTGGGCCTGGACGTGAGCAACTGGCAGGGAAGCGTCGACTGGCCCGGCGTCAAGGCCAAGGGCGGGAGGTTCGCCTACGTAAAGGCCACCGAGAGCATCAACTACACCAGCCCGTCCTTCGCCGGCCAGTACGGCGGCTCCCGGCAGGCGGGCCTCATCCGGGGCGCCTACCACTTCGCCCAGCCCCACGAATCCACCGGCGCCGCTCAGGCCGACTACTTCGTCGACCACGGGGGCGGCTGGACGAAGGACGGCGGGACGCTGCCCGGAGCGCTCGACATCGAGGCCAACCCCTACGGCCACATCAACGGTCTCAACGCCTGCTACGGCCTCACCCCGGCCCGGGCCGCCGCCTGGGTCCGCGATTTCAGCGACCGCTACCACCGGCGGACCGGCCGCGCGCCGGCCATCTACACCACCACAGGCTGGTGGCGCGACTGCGCCGGCAACAACGCGGGCTTCGGCGCCAGCCCGCTGTGGCTCGCGCGGTGGGGAGGCAGCGTCGGCGAGCTCCCGGCCGGCTGGGCCGCCCACACGATCTGGCAGTACGCCAACGCCGGCACCCTCCCCGGCGACCAGAACGCCTTCAACGGGGATCAGGCCGCCCTTCAGGCGCTCGCCGACGGCTCCGCCAAGCCGACCGACCCGCCCGGACGGCCGAAGCCCGCCAACCTCGCGACCTCGGCCAAGGCGACGACGAAGATCGTTCCCGGACGCCCCGCCACCTACTCCGTCACCGTCGCCAACACCGGCTCCACCGCCTTCCGGGACGTCAAAGCCTCCGGCATCCCCTACGACCGGCAGGTGGTCACCGGCGTCAAGGGTACGGGGGCCTGCGGCTACGGCTACTTCTTCGGCGCCTGCGACTACTCCGAGATCGGCGCCGGCGACAAGCGCACGTTCACGGTGACGGTCAAGATCCCCGCGTCCGCCAAGGGCTCGGTGCGGTTCGTGGCCAGCGCCTACTCCTCGGTGCAGGAGCAGAACTCCGCCGACAACCACGTCACGCTTGAGACCCGGGTGTCATGAGCAGCGAACAAGTCCTCTCCGCGGGGTATCGGGGCGGCGCCTGCCCGCCCCGGCCCCCGGCGGTGACACTGCGGGTCATGGAGGTGAGCGACATCCCGTTCGCCGTCGACCTGCATGTCCGGCACCTCTACCGGGGATTCTTCGTCGACCTCGGCGAGCGGTTCCTGGAGCACTACCACCGGAGCTTCATCACCAGCGCGGCGGGCGTGGCGCTGGTCGGGGAACTGGACGGCCGTCCGGCCGGGTTCCTGCTGGGAACGATCGACGAGGCCGCCCACCGCCGCCATCTGGCCCGGCTCGACCGGGTGAGGTTGATCCGGGCCGGGACGATCTCGTTGGTGGCCCGTCCCGGACAGGCGTCACGGTTCCTGCGCACCAGAGCCCGCCGCTACGCGGGCGGCTTGAGAACCCACTTGAAGACACCCGGTGCCCAACGCGTCCCCACCGGCGTGCTCCATCACGTCGCGGTCGAGGAGGCGAGTCGCCAGGCCGGTGTGGGCCGGGCCCTGGCGCACGGCTTCACCGAGATCACCCGGCTGCACGGGACACGTCGGCTGCGGCTGTACACCGAACCCGGCAACCACCAGGCCCAAGCCTTCTACCAGGGGCTCGGCTGGACGGCGTGGACCCGGCAAGGCGACATCGACGGCCGTCCATGGGCGGCGTTCGTCCTGGACCTGTGATGCCGCGAACACTCCTGGCCGCCGCCGTCCTTGTGCTCACCATCGCGGGCTGCGCGGACCCGCCTCCGCGCGGCACTCCGGTCACCCGCGCTCCGCCGCCCCCCACGGCACGGCCCTTCACCGTCGGCCCGGACGAACCCGCGGCCGCAGTCAAGGGCGCGGCCGTGCGTTTCGTCGAAGCGCTCACCGCGGGCCCCGCCTCGTCCGCCGAGAGCCGGCTGAGATCGGCGGGCCAGCCGGCCCGCCTGGCGGCGGCCGCCGTGCCGCTGCTCGCGGACGCCGGTGCCGCGGAGGTGATCTATCCGCAGCTCGGCGGGCTGACCCGCGACTCGGCCTCGGTCATGATGCTGCTCCGGGTCCGTCCGCGCCGGAGCGGGCAGGTCGGGACGGCGACCCGGACCGTGGAGATCCGGCTGGCCAGGAGCCGCCGAGGCTGGCGGGTCGTCCGCGTCGCCTCGACCGGCGGCGCCCCGCCGCGGCACGTCGCCGACCGGTCATCGGCGGCCGCCGCGGTGCTGTCCGACGACCGCATCCAGATGACCGACAGCGCCCGATGGGACATCGAGGCGGGACGAGTGGACGCCCGCCTCCTCCGGCTGCTGACGGCCATCGCCGCGAAGCACACCATCTCCGTGACCGTGCTGGCCACGGGGCATCCCCACCAGGTCTACGGCACCGGCCATGTCAGCAACCACACGCGCGGACGGGCCGTGGACATCTGGGCAGTGGACGGAACCGGTGTCGCCCGGCAGCGGACGGCCCGTGAAAGCCCCGCCAAGGCGGTGGCACGCCAGGCCCTCGTCGCCGGAGCCACCGAGGTCGGAGCGCCGTGGGCGCTCGGAGCGGGCGGATCGTCCACCTTCACCAACCGGCTCCACCAAGACCACCTCCACATCGCCTTCGACCGCTGATCAACCGGACACGAGGCCCCGCGCGGGCAGGCAGAGCCGGACGATCGCAAGCTCAGGGACTTTCGGTCAGTAGGACTTGGGGAGGCCGAGTTCGTGTTGGGCGATGTGGGCGAGGACGAGTTCCTCGGCGACGGGGATGTTCCTGCCGATGCGGGCGTCGCGGAACAGGCGGGCGACCGGGTATTCCAGGGAGTAGGCCATGCCGCCGTGGGTCTGGAAGGCGCGGTCGGCGGCCTGCCAGGCCGCGTCCGCCGCGGTGAGCTTGGCGATGTTGGCCTCTGAGCCGCAGGGGCGGCCGCGGTCCCACAGCCAGGCGGCCTTGTAGGTCATCAGCCGGGCCAGCTCGACCTGGGCCTTGATCCTCGCGAGCGGGAACGCGACGGACTGGTGGGCGCCGATCGGCTTGCCGAAGGGGGCGCGCTCGGTGGCGTAGTCGCAGGCGATCCTCAGGACGAGTTCGCCGAACCCGACGCCGCCGGCCGCCGCCAGGATCCGTTCGGGGTTGAGGATGTCCCACAGGACGGCGAAGCCCTGGCCGGCCTCACCGAGGACGCGGTCGGCGGGGACGCGGACGTCGTCCAGGAAGACCATGCTGGAGGCGACGGTGTTGGTGCCGAGCTTGGGGATCGGGCGGTAGACCAGCGTGCCGTCCGCGACCGCCTGCTTGACGTCCACCAGCAGGACGGTGAAACCCGCCGTGCGGGGACGGGCCTCGGCGGCCGGGGTGGTGCGGGTGACCAGGACCAGGAAGTCGGCGCGCTCCACGCCGGAGATCCAGATCTTCTGGCCGTTCACCACGAAGCCGTCGCCGTCGCGGCGGGCCTGGGTGGTGATCTCGATGGCGTTGCTGCCCGCGTCCGGCTCGGTGATGGCGAAGCAGGTCTCGATCTCCCCGGAGGCGATCTTCGGGAGGAACTCCCGGCGCTGCTCCGGCGTCCCGTGCCGGGCGATGGTCAGGCCGCCGAACGCGGGGGTCAGCAGGTACAGGAAGGACGCGGCGCCGCCCGCGCCGCCTCCGGCCAGGGTCTCAAGCGCCACCGCCAGCTCCAGCAGGCCCTGACCGGCGCCGCCGTACTCCTGCGGGATCGCCAGGCTGTGCCAGCCGCCCTGGACCAGCTCCCGCCAGACCTCCTCCGGCCAGCGCTTCTCCGCGTCGCAGCGGCCCCAGTAGTCCTGGTCGTACTTCCCGGCGATCGCCCGCACGCCCTCGCGCACCGCGACCGCGGTCTCCGGCAGGTCGAAGTCCACCCGCGCCTCCCATCGGTCGCTCCCACCGTAGCCGATGCAGTAAGTGGTCACTGATGCGGGTGGTCATTGAAGCGCCTTGTGGCGGGTAGGGGGACGGCCGACGAAGGGAGGCGCCGAATGCGACCGCGCGACAGATGGATGCTGGCCGGCGGACGGTGGAGCGGCGGGACCGGGGACGAGGCGTTCACCGTTTCGGACCCGGCCACCGGCGATCCGGTGGGGGACGTCCCGGTCTGCGGTGACGCCGACGTGGAGGCCGCGGTCATCGCCGCCGGCGAGGCCGCGCCTGGCTGGGCCGCCACGGCCGCCGCCGAGCGCGGGACGGCCCTGCATGCCGCCGCGCGGGCGGTGGAGGAGCGCGCCGGTGAGCTGGCCGCGCTGGTGACCGCCGAGATGGGCAAGCCCGCGGACGACGCGCTCGGCGGCGTCCAGGCCGGGGTCGCGACGTTGCGGCAGTACGCCGAGCTGGGGCCGCTGCACGGCGGCCGCAGTCTGCAGGGCGGGTGGGGCGCGTCCGACTTCATGGTCCGCGAGCCGTACGGGGTCGTCGGGGTGATCACGCCATGGAACGACCCGGTGGCCATCGCCTGCGGGCTGGTCGGCGCCGCCGTCGTGACGGGCAACACCGTCGTGCACAAGCCGTCCGAGCGCACCCCGCACACCGGGGCCCTGCTCGTCGAGCTACTGGCCGGGGCGCTGCCCGACGGGGTGGTCAACCTGGTCAGCGGGGACGGGCGCACCGGTGAGGCGCTCGCCGGGCATCCGGGGCTGGACGTCGTCGCGCACGTCGGCTCGACCCGTGCGGGCCGCAGGATCTCCGAGGTGGCCGCCGCCAAGGTCCTGCTGGAGAACGGCGGCGCCGACCCCCTGATCGTGGACGAGGGCGTCGATCCCGGCTGGGCCGCCGCGCAGGCCGCCCTCGGGTGCTTCGCCAACGCCGGGCAGATCTGCACCTCGGTGGAGCGCGTCTACGTGCACGAGGCGGTGGCCGACGAATTCCTGGACGCGCTGGTTCGGCGGGCCCGGGCCCTGCGCATGGGGCCGGGGTCCGACGCGTCGACCGAACTGGGGCCACTGGTGGACGAGCGGCACCGGACGCAGGTGCACGAGCAGGTCGAGAAGGCCGTCGCGGACGGCGCCCGGCCGCTGGCGGGAGGCCGGATCCCGGACGGGCCCGGCTGCTTCTACCCGGCGACCGTGCTGGCCGACTGCACCGACGACATGGCCGTCATGGCGGAGGAGACGTTCGGCCCGGTCGCGCCCGTCCGTGTCGTGGGCTCCTTCGACGAGGCCCTGGACGCCGCGCGCCGCTCCCGCTACGGCCTCGCCGCGACCGTCCTCACGCGCGACCTCGCCCGCGCGCAGCGGGCCTGGCGCACCCTGCCGGTCGGCACCGTGAAGGTCAACGCGGTGTTCGGTGGGGCCCCCGGAGGTGCCGCCACGCCGCGCCGGGCCAGCGGGCGGGGCTTCGGCTACGGTCCCGAGCTGCTGGACGAGATGACGGCCGTCAAGGTCGTCCACCTGCTCGCCGAGCCGCGCTAGGCGCCGGCCGCGGCCGCCGGGCTCTCCTCGGGCACGCCCAGGTAGCGCACCACCATCCGTGCGACGACGTGCGCGAACGCCTCCGGTGGGCACGACGGCAGCATGATGTGGCTCATCGTCAGCCGGACGGCCGCGTCGGTGATCTCGGTGAGCGCGCCGCGGTCCAGATCCGGCCACTGCCGCAGCGCGTGCTCGGTGAGGCGGGCGCTGGTGGTGAACAGCACCGGCTCGGCCTGGGTGGTGAGCAGCGGGAGCATCTCGTCGCCGCCCGCGCCGGTCAGCACCAGCTTCTTCAGCTGGTCGTCCGCCGACATCTCCAGCGTGAACAGCACCGCCGCCGTCACGGCCGCGTACACGCCGCGGTGCTCCGACAGGACCCGGTCGATGCCGTCGAGGTAGCGGCCGTTGTCGCGGATCACCACGGCCCGCGCCAGCCCCCACTTGTCGCCGAACTCGTTGTAGACGGTCTGGCGGCTCACCCCGGCGGCGGCCGCGACGTCCTGCATGCGCACGCCCCTGTACCCGCGCTCCACGAGGAGCCGGGCGGCGGCGTCCAGCAGTGCCTCGCGTACGCCGCGGTCTGCGCTGCTCATGAGTCGTTCCTCCGGGTGCCGGTCGGGAGGCGGGGCTCCGCCTCATTATCTTCACGGCAAGGGGAGGGGGCCACCGGGCGATCACCGGCCCGGCCGGAGGCGGCTAGGCGCTCAGCGCCGCGTCCGCGCCCGGGCCGGGCGACGCGCGGTAGGCGTCGCGGACGCGGCGGTCGGCGCGGACCTCCACCGGGGGACCGGTCGCGATCATCCTCCCCGCGTCCAGGACGTGGAGGACGTCGCAGACGCCCATCACCGGCTCCAGTTCGCTCTCGGCGACCAGCACCGCCAGGCCCTCGGCGGCGAGGTCGCGCAGCAGCACCTCCAGCGCGCGCGCCCGCCGCACCGGCAGGCCCGTCCACGGCTCGTCCAGGAGCAGCACGGCGGGCTCGGCCGCCAGGGCCTGCGCCAGCGCCACCAGCCGCGCGACGTCGGGCGGGACGCTGCTCGCGCGCCGCTCGGCGTAGTCGGCGATGCCGACGCGGGCGAGGATCTCGTCGGCCTGCCGTCCGGTGTCGCGCAGCGCGTCGCGGCGGCGCCGCCACCGCTCGGCCCAGGACGCTCCGGCGTGGCGCCGGGCCTTCACGTGCCTGCCCGCCGCCGCCCTGACGCTCTCGTGGACGGTCAGCGCGCCGGACGGCCCCGGCCGCTGGGACGTGCGGGCGATGCCGTGCCGGACGCGGTCGCGCGCGCCCCCGCCCGTGAGGTCCTCGCCGTCGAGGCGGACGGTGCCCGCGCACGGGCGGCGCAGGCCCGCGATGACGTCGCACAGCGTCGTCTTGCCCGCTCCGTCCGGCCCGATGAGGCCGGTGACGGTGGCGGGCGGCGCGGTGAGCCCGGCCCCGTCGACCGCCGTGACCCCGCCGAAGCGCACCGTCACGCCCGACACCAGCAGACCCTCGGGAGAAGGCATGCGCACCCTCCAGCCGGTCCCGGCACGCGGCGACCCTGTGTGACGTGGATCACTGTCCGCTCATCACCCTACTGACGCGCGAACGGCCGGGCAACGCCCGGCCGGGCCGCTCAGCCGGGTGGCGCGGCTCAGCCGGGTGGCGCGGCGCGTTCGTCGGCGGCCCCGGCGTCGCGGGCCCTCACCCGCTCGCGGGTCCACTCCCTGACGCCCGCGACGAAGGTCTCCACGTCGGCGGCCTTGCCCGACGCCATCTCGGAGAACCAGGCGGGCACGTACCGCTCGAACCGGCCGTTCCCGATCAGCTCCAGGACGGCCTCGGCCACCTCGCCGGGCGGCAGCGCGTCGGACAGGTCGCTGAGCGGCGGGTCGTTGCCCGGCAGCGAGAACAGCCCGGTGTCGATGATGGCGGGCTGCACCACGTGGACGTGCACGCCCGTCCCGTCCAGGTCGACCGCCATGCTCTCCCAGAACGCGGTGAGCGCCGCCTTGGACGCGGCGTAGGCGGCCTCGTGCGGCGGGCCGAGCCGCGCCGCCACCGAGCCGACGGCCACCAGGTGCCCCCGCCCGCGCGCGAGCATCCCGGGCAGCAGCGCCAGCGTGAGCCGCACGGGGGACAGGTAGTTCAGCCCCATCACGTCCCCGGCCTCGGCCGCGGACAGGTCCTGGACGCGGCGCCGCTTCGGCATCCCGGCGTTGTTGACCAGCACGTCCACGCCGCCCAGCGCGTCCTCGGCGGCCGCCGCGAGGGCGGGGAGCGCGCCGAGGTCGGCCAGGTCGGCCGCCCACATCGCCGAGCCGGGGGAGTGCGCGCGGCACCGCTCCAGGACGCGCTCCAGCCGGTCCGCGCGCCGCGCCACCAGGCCCACCCGCGCCCCGGCGGCGGCCAGCGCCTCGGCGACGGCCGCGCCGATCCCGGACGAGGCGCCCGTGACCAGGGCGGACCGTCCGTCCAACGTCAACATGCGATCAAGGTCACACATCCGCACCCCGCGCGGCAAGCAGCGACGCGCGCATCACGGTTGGGTTGCAGAGCACACCGATGATCTTGTCCTAGATGCCGGGTTTACGTAGGTTCGCGGCCAGCAGGCGCCCCCTGTCGAGACCCCCGAGGAGACGCCATGTCCGAGATCCACAAGATCCAAAAGACTCATGACCTCCGCCGCCGCGACCTGCTGGCCGGAGCCGCCGCCTTCGCGGGCTTCGCCGGCGTGGGGCTGCTCCCCGGGACGGCCGCCGCGGCGGCCCGGCAGCGTCCCGGAGCCCTGCGCGGCCCCTCCCTCAGCACCGGCGACAAGGCCGTCGTCGCCCGCGTCGACGCCCGGCGCGCGCTCCGGCACCTGCGGGTGCTCAGCGACGACATCGGATGGCGCGTCGCGGGAACGCGCCAGGAGCACCGGTCCGCCCACTACATCGCCAGGACGCTGCGCGACCTCGGCTACAAGGTCGAGCTCCAGCCCTTCACCGTCCCCGACAAGAACCTCGCCGAGCTGCGGGCCGGCCGCGAGGACTGGCAGAGCGCCGCCGCCGCGAACGGCGCCCTTGGCCGCGCCAGGGGCGAGGTGGTCGACCTCGGCCCGGCCACCGAGGTCACCGCCGACCTGTCCGGCAGGATCGCGCTGTTCACGCGCGTGGCCGGGAAGGAGCTGGACCAGGCGAAGGCCGCCGTGGCGAAGGGCGCCCGCGCCGTCCTGATCTCCAACGTGCGGAGCCCCACCTACCCCGAGCGCAAGGCCGCCTCCTTCTTCCCGGTGCTGGCCGAGGCCGTGCCGGTCCCCGTGCTCGGCGTCGCGGAGTACCACGGCGAGCGGATCCGCGCGGGCGCGCGCCGCCTGTCCCTGGAGGTCACCGCGCACAAGGGCCTGACCTCCTACAACGTGCTCTCCGAGCGGCGCGCCACGCTGCCCAACCCGGGCGGCAAGGCCGTCATCGTCAGCGGCCACTACGACAGCGTCCCCGGCTCTCCCGGCGGCAACGACGACGGCAGCGGCACCGTCCTATGCCTGGAGCTCGCCCGCGCGCTGCGCCGCCTGCCCACCCAGCAGGACCTGCGGTTCTGCTTCTGGGGCGCCGAGGAGCTCGGCCTGGTCGGCGCGCGGCACTACGTCAAGCAACTCGACGACGCGGCCGCCGCCCGCATCACCGGCTGCTTCCAGAACGACATGGTCGCCACCAGCCACCCGCCCGCGGGCACCTACTGGCTCCTGTCGGTCGACGGCAAGGAGAACACCACCACGACCGCCATCGCCGCCGCCGCCGAGCGGCTCGGCTACACCGGCCAGACCAAGGGCCCGGTCGCCCGCGGATCCAGCGACCACGAGGCGTTCTTCGAGCGCGGCATCGCCGCGGGCAACTTCAGCTGGCGCGGCGGCGAGGCCCCCAGCCAGCTGGAGCCCGTCTACCACACCCCCGAGGACACCGTCGACGGCAACGTGAGCCTCAAGCGGCTCCAGGTGTCGCTGGAGCTGATCGGCTGCGCCGCCTACGAGGTGGCGCGGCACCGCTGACCCCGCCCCCGCCTCCCGGCGCGCCTGAGCCCCGGCCGCCCCGGTGACGAGGGCCACGGTCCTCGCCACCGGGGAGTTCATCCGCGTCGAGTAAAGTGTCCCGCTTAGCGGCACTCGCGCCCCCGCGGCCCACCAGGTCCCGGGCCCGGCGCGCAGCCGCGGGATCGACGAGATCCCAGGTGGCGCGCGCGGCGCGCCGCCAGGCGGCGAAGGCGCACCGGCTCCGGTGGTACGGGGCGACATGACGGTGCCCTGACGGAAGAGGCCGCCGATTCGCCCGGACACCGGAGAAGAATTGCGTCCACTTCTGGCCGACGCCGAGCGTGCGGTCTTCCGATCGCCGCGCAGCGCGCCGCCCGCGCGCACCCTGCTGGACATCCTCGACGAGACGGCGCTGCGGCACCCCTACGCGCCCGCGCTGGACGACGGCGCGTCCCGCCTCGACTACGACGGCCTGCGCGCCGAGGTCGCGGAGCTGGCCAAGGACCTGGAGCGGATCGGCGTCGGGCGCGGCGACCGGGTCGGCGTCCGCGTCCCGTCCGGCACCGCCGACCTGTACGTGGCGGTCCTCGCCGTCCTGACGGCGGGCGCCGCCTACGTCCCCGTCGACGCCGACGACCCCGACGAGCGCGCCGGCCTGGTGTTCGGCGAGGCGGGGGTGTGCGCGGTGATCGGGGAGGGGCGCGCCGTCGAGCCGCGCGGCGTCCCCGCGGGCCGCGCCGGGCGGCCGGAACCGGACGACGACGCCTGGATCATCTTCACCTCCGGCTCCACCGGCAGGCCCAAGGGCGTGGCCGTCTCCCACCGCGCCGCCGCCGCGTTCGTGGACGCCGAGGCCCGGCTGTTCCCCGCCGATCCCTCCGACCGCGTCCTGGCCGGCCTGTCGGTGGCGTTCGACGCCTCGTGCGAGGAGATGTGGCTGGCGTGGCGGCACGGCGCCTGCCTGGTGCCCGCGCCCCGCTCCCTCGTCCGGACGGGCATGGACCTCGGGCCCTGGCTCGCCGCGCAGCGCATCACGGTCGTGTCGACGGTGCCGACGCTCGCCGCGCTGTGGCCCGCCGAGACCCTCGACGGCATCCGGCTGCTGATCTTCGGCGGCGAGGCGTGCCCGCCGGAGTTGGCCGCGCGGCTCGCCGTCCCGGGCCGCCAGGTCTGGAACACCTACGGCCCCACCGAGGCGACCGTCGTGGCCTGCGCCGCCCCGCTGGACGGCGAGGGCCCGGTCCGGATCGGGCTTCCGCTGGACGGCTGGGACCTCGCCGTCGTCGACGCCGCCGGGGAGCCCGTCGCGCCCGGCGGGACGGGCGAGCTGGTCATCGGCGGCGTCGGCCTCGCCCGCTACCTCGACCCGGACAAGGACGCCGAGAAGTACGCGCCGCTGCCCTCCCTCGGCTGGGACCGCGCCTACCGCAGCGGCGACCTGGTCAAGGCCGAGGCCGCCGGCCTGGTCTTCGTCGGACGGGCCGACGAGCAGGTCAAGCTCGGCGGGCGGCGCATCGAGCTGGGTGAGGTCGACGCGGCGCTCCAGGCGCTGCCCGGCGTGACCGGCGCGGCCGCGGCCGTCCGCGCCACCCCCACCGGTCACCGGCTCCTCGTCGGCTACCTGGTGACGGACGGGCCGTTCGACCAGGACGCCGCGCGGGACCTGTTGCGCGAGGTGCTGCCCGCCTCGCTGGTGCCCCGGCTCGCCTGCGTGGAGACGCTGCCCACGCGCACGTCCGGCAAGGTCGACCGCGACGCGCTCCCGTGGCCGCTGCCCACCGCGAGCGGCGACGCAGGCGGGGACGCCGACCCCCTGACCGGCGCCGAGCAATGGCTCGCGGCCCAGTGGGCCGAGATCCTGGGGGAGGCGCCGAGCGGGCCCGGCGCCGACTTCTTCGCGCTCGGCGGGAACAGCCTCGGGGCCGCCCGCCTGATCTCCGTGCTGCGCCCGCACCACCCGTCCATGGCCGTCGGCGACCTCTACGAGCACCCGACCCTGCGCGGCCTGGCCCGGCACCTCGGCGACCGCGAGCCGCAGGACGCCCCGGGCGCGGCCGACGCGCGCCGCCCGGTGCGGCCCGTGCCGAGGCGGGCGGCGCTCGCCCAGGCGCTGCTCATGATCCCCCTGCTGACGCTCGGCGCGATGCGCTGGGTCACCGGGCTCGCCGCGTTCAACAACCTCGCGCCCTTCGCGTGGGCGCCGAGGGTCTCGTGGTGGGCGGTCCTGGCGGGCGCGCTGCTGTTCGTCCTGCCGCCCGCCCGGATGGTCCTGGCCGCCACCGGGGCGCGGCTCCTGCTGCGCGGCCTCACGCCCGGCGCCTACCCGCGCGGCGGCGCCGTCCACCTGCGGCTGTGGGCGGCCGAGCAGCTCGCCGTCCGGCTGGGCGCGGCCGGGCTGTCGGCGGCGCCCTGGTTCACCCTCTACGCACGCGCGCTCGGCGCGCAGATCGGCCCGGACGTCGACCTGCACTCCCCGCCCCCGGTCACCGGGATGCTCCGGCTCGGCCGCGAGGCCGCCATCGAACCCGAGGTCGACCTGAGCGGGTACTGGCTCGACGGCGACGTGCTGCGCGTCGGCGAGGTCCGCGTCGGCGCCGGCGCGGTCGTCGGCGCGCGGGCCGTGCTGTTCCCCGGCGCCCGCGTCGGCAAGAACGCCCAGGTCGCGGCCGGTGCCGCCGTCACCGGGCGGGTCCCGGCCGGGCAGCGCTGGGCCGGCGCCCCCGCCGTCCGCAAGGGCAAGGCCAGGCGCCCCGCCGACACCGTCCGCCCGCCCCGGCTGCGCCGCTGGACGCTCGCCTACGGCACGTCCGCGGTCCTGCTCGGCCTGCTGCCGCTGCTCGCGGCGCTGCCCGGCCTGGCCGTCCTCGGCGCCTTCGTCCGCGGGACCTCGTCGGCCGGGGACGCGCTGGCCGCCGCGCTCCTCGCCGTCCCCCTCGCCACCCTGGCGGGCATGGCGGCGTTCGCCGCGGCGACCCTGGCCTGCGTGCGGCTCCTCGGCCTCGGCCTGCGCGAGGGCGAGCACCCCGTGCACAGCCGCCAGGCGTGGCAGGCGTGGGCGTCGAGCCGGCTGATGGGCATGGCGCGGGTCTGGCTGTTCCCGCTGTACGCGAGCGTCCTCACCCCCGCGTGGCTGCGCGCCCTCGGCATGAGGGTCGGGCGGGACGTGGAGGTCTCGACCGTCCTCGCGCTGCCCGCCATGACCTCCGTCGCGGACGGGGCGTTCCTGGCCGACGACACGATGGTCGCGCCCTACGAGCTGGGCGGCGGCCGGATGCGGGTCGCGCGGGCCCGCATCGGCAAGCGCGCCTTCCTCGGCAACTCCGGGATGACCGGGCCGGGCCGCAAGGTCCCCAAGGGCGGCCTGATCGGCGTGCTGTCCGCCGCACCCAAGAAGGCCAAGGCCGGCGCGTCCTACCTCGGCATGCCGCCCGTCCGGGCGCGCCGCACCGCCGACACCGGCGACCAGTCCCGCACCTACCGGCCGCCCCGCCGCCTCAAGGCGGCGCGCGCGGCCGTCGAGGCGTGCCGGATCGTCCCCGCGATGGGCACCGTGGCCGTCGCCGTCCTGGTGGCCGCCGCCCTCGAACGGCTCGCCGCCGCGTACGGGTTCGCCGCCGCGGCGCTGCTGTCGGGGCTCGTCCTGGCCGCGGCCGGGGTCCTCGCCGCCGCCGTCGCCACCGCCGCCAAGTGGGCTCTCGTCGGCCGCATCACCGCCGGGGAGCGGGAGCTGTGGAGCTCGTTCGTCTGGCGCAACGAGCTGGCCGACAACTTCGTCGAGGTCCTCGCCGCGCCCTGGTTCGCCGAGCCGTGGCTGGGCACCGCCCCGCTGAACCTGTGGCTGCGCACCCTCGGCGCCCGCATCGGACGCGGCGTCTGGTGCGCCACCTACTGGCTCCCCGAGGCCGACCTCGTCCGGCTCGGCGACGGCGCCTGCGTCAACCACGGCTGCGTCCTGCAGACCCACCTGTTCCACGACCGGATCATGCGGGTCGACACGGTCGTCCTGGAGCGCGGCGCGACGCTAGGCTCCAACGGGGTGGTCCTGCCCGCGGCCTCGGTCGGGGCGGAGACCACGGTCGGACCCGCGTCCCTCGTCATGCGCGGCGAGCAGTTGCCCGCGCGCACGCGATGGCTCGGCAACCCGATCGCGGCGTGGGCCCCCGACACGACCGAGTGACCCGGAGGACCCGACCGTCCGTGAACACGGCATGAGAACGCTCGCCGGCCGCGAGGAGACCCCCTATTTCCCCGACCACGGCAACGACGGCTACCGGGTCGCCCGCTACGACCTGGAACTGGAGTACCGGGTCGGCCCCAACCGGCTCAGCGGCACCGCGCGGCTGTCGGCGCGGGCCACCGCCCCGCTCGACCGGTTCGTCCTCGACCTCGGCGCGTTCCGCGTCGGCAAGGTCCTGGTGGACGGGAGCCCCGCGCGGTTCCGGCACCGCCGCGGCAAGCTCCACGTCGTCCCGGCGCGGCCGGTCGCCGAGGGCGCCGCGTTCGCGGTCGAGATCCGCTACACCGGCAACCCGTCCCCGGTGTCCAGCCACTGGGGCGGGCTCGGCTGGGAGCAGCTGACCGACGGCTCGATCGTGGCCGGGCAGCCGACCGGCGCGCCGTCCTGGTTCCCCTGCAACGACCGCCCGGACGACAAGGCCCGCTACCGCGTCGCCGTGACCACCGCCTCGGCCTACGAGGTCGTCGCGAACGGGCGGCTCATGGGCAGGCGGCGCGTCGGCGCGAACACCACGTGGGTGTACGAGCAGGACGAGCCGATGGCGACCTACCTGGCCAGCGTGCAGATCGGCCGGTACCAGTTCCTCGAACTGGACGGGCCCGTCCCCCAGCACGTGTACTGCCCGCCCGCCGCCGAGGCGCGCGTCCGGCACGACCTCGGCCGCCAGGGCGAGATGGTCGCCGCGTTCACCATGCTGTTCGGCCACTACCCCTTCGACGCCTACACCGTCGTGGTCACCGACGACGACCTGGAGATCCCCGTCGAGGCCCAGGGCATGTCGATCTTCGGGACCAACCATCTGGACGGGCGGCGCGGCGCCGAGCGGCTCGTCGCCCACGAGCTGGCCCACCAGTGGTTCGGCAACAGCCTGACCCTCGCCCGCTGGAGCGACATCTGGCTGCACGAGGGGTTCGCCAGCCACGCCGAATGGCTCTGGTCGGAGGTGTCGGGCGGCGAGCCCGCGGCCGGGCACGCCAGGCGCTGGCACGCCCGGCTGTCCGCGCAGCCGCAGGACCTCGTCCTCGCCGACCCCGGACCCCGGCGGATCTTCGACGACCGCGTCTACAAGCGCGGGGCGCTCACCCTCCACGCGCTGCGCGCCACGGTCGGCGACGACGTGTTCTTCCGGACGCTGCGCGACTGGACCGCCGCCCACCGCTACGGCACGGTCACCACCGGGGACTTCACCGCGCTCGCCGCGCGCAACGCGGGCGCCCGGCTTGACGGGTTCTTCTCGGCCTGGCTGTACGAGCGGGCGCTACCCCGACTCCCCTGAGCGCGCTTGCCCGGGGTGATCTTGCCGGTGCGGAAAATGGCCGTGCGCGAGCCGTCCCGGATCGGTAAGGTAGTGGGTTTCCCCCCGCACCCACACCCCCTCGCCTCAGGAGGTCTGCGCGCATGCCCGCCGAACCGTCGACCCTCGCCGCCGAGCGCGCCCACCTGGCCGAGTCCCGCGCCGCGCTGCGCCGGATGCGCGAGCACGCCGCGGGACTGTCCGCCGACGTCGCGGCCGACTGGGTGTCGAAGCAGTTCCTGGAGTCGCTGCTGGACCAGCGGGTCGCCGCGCTCGCCGACCACCCCGACACGCCCCTGTTCTTCGGGCGGATGGACCTCGGCGACGCGGCCGAGCCCGGCCTGCCCGAGGTCATGTACGTGGGACGGCGGCACGTCCACGACGGCGACGAGGGCCGCCCGCTCGTCCTGGACTGGCGCGCCCCGGTGTCACGGGCGTTCTACCAGGCGGGCCCGGCCGACCCCATGGGCTGGCGGCTGCGGCGCCGGTTCGGGTTCCAGGGCGGCGAGCTGACCGCCTTCGAGGACGAGCCCCTGGACGCCGGGCCGTCCGGCCCGGGGACGTCCCACCCGGCCTCGCGGATCCTGACCGAGGAGATCGAGCGGCCGCGCACCGGGCCGATGCGCGACATCGTCGCCACGATCCAGCCCGAGCAGGACGTGATCGTCCGCGCCGACCTGCCCCGGACGGTGTGCGTGCAGGGCGCGCCCGGCACCGGCAAGACGGCCGTGGGGCTGCACCGCGCCGCCTACCTGCTGTTCACCCACCGGGACCGGCTGTCGCGCTCGGGCGTGCTCATCGTCGGCCCCAACCGCGCGTTCCTCGCCTACATCTCGGCCGTCCTGCCCGCGCTCGGCGAGGTCAGGGTCGAGCAGGCCACGATCGGCGACCTGCTCGGCGCCCCCACGGGCGAGGAGCCCGCCGCGGTCTCGGCCGCCAAGGGCGACGCGCGGATGGCGGACGTCCTGCGCAAGGCCCTGTGGCTGCACGTCCGCAAGCCCGAGGAGGGCCTGGTCGTCACCCGCGGCATCGCCCGCCACCGCCTCGCCGACCACGAGGTGCGGGAGATCGCCGCGGGCCTGCGCGGCACCACCCGGTACGGCGCCGGACGCGCCGCGTTCGCGCAGCGGCTCGCCCACCGGATCCTGGTGCTGATGGAGCGGCGCGGCGAGGCGCCCGACGACCGCGTCCAGGACCAGGTGGCGCGCAGCAAGCCCGTCAAGCAGATCGTCGAGCAGGTGTGGCCCAAGCTCACCCCCGAGCAGGTCCTCTACCGGCTGCTGTCGGACGCGGACTTCCTGCGCAGCGCCTCCAAGGGCGTCCTGGACGAGCGGGAGCAGGCGGCGATCCTGTGGCCCAGGCCCGCCCGGTCGCACCGCTCCGCCAAGTGGACCGCCGCCGACCGCGCCCTCCTCGACGAGCTGAACGACCTGATCGAGCGGACCCCGTCGCTCGGCCACCTCATCGTGGACGAGGCGCAGGACCTGTCGGCGATGCAGCTGCGGGCGCTCGGCCGCCGCTGCGGGACGGGCTCGGCGACCGTCCTCGGCGACCTCGCGCAGGGGACGACCGCCTGGTCGGCCCGGTCCTGGAAGGAGGTCCTGGCGCACCTCGGGCAGGACGGGGAGGTCACCGAGCTGACCCTGGGCTTCCGCGTCCCCGGGACCGTCCTGGACTACGCTGCCCGGCTGCTCCCGCACATCGCGCCCGAGCTGGAGCGGCCCCGCTCGCTGCGCCCCGGGGCGGGCGCCCTGGACGTGCGCCGCGTCCCCGGCCTGCTCCCGGCCACCGTCACGGCCGTCCGCGCGGCCCTGGACCGGCCCGGCTCGGTCGGGCTGATCGTCCCGGACGCCGCCGCGGCGGCGCACGTGGCGGCGCTGGAGGAGGCCGGGATCGCCCACGCCGTGCTCGGGCCCGAGTCGGACGGCACCGGCCGCCTGCTCGTCATCCCGGCGACGCTCGCCAAGGGCCTGGAGTACGACCACGTGATCGTCGCGGAGCCCGCCGCGATCGCCGCCGCCGAGGAGCGCGGGCTGGCCCGCCTGTACGTCGTGCTGACCCGCGCCGTCACCTCGCTGACCGTCCTGCACGAGGACGACCTGCCCGCCGCGCTGGCGGCCTGACGCCCGGACTCCGTATTTTCGCTTACGGAACAGAAATGGGAGAGAGAGCATGTCCGAGTTCGCCAGCCCCCGCGCCGTCTTCCTGCGGCTCATCGACGGGGTGACCGCGCGGCGGCCCGAGGGGCTGCCGCGGCTGTACTCCGAGGACGCGGTGGTCGTCCACCCGTTCGCGGCGCCCGCCTCGCGCCTGGAGGGACGCGAGGCGCTGCGCGAGCACTTCGCCCGCCTAGGGACCCTCCCCGTGGAGATGCAGGCCCGCAACGTCGTCGTCCACCAGACCGCCGACCCTGAGGTGATCGTCGCGGAGTTCGAGTACGCGGGCCGCAACACCGAGACCGGGCGCGCGTTCGTCGTCCCCAACATCTTCGTCCTGCGGGTGCGGAACGGGCGCATCGTCGAGTCCCGCGACTACGCCGACCCCCGCGCCTTCGAGGGCGCGATGGCGTGACCCTTCAGCGGGAGGGCGCCGCCTCGGCCAGCTCCTTCACGCCGGTGAGGGTCGTCCGCATGTTCCTTTTCAGGTCCTTCATGCGGTAGGCGACGATCTCGGTCTCCTGGTCCGGGGCCGACTCGATGAACACGCTGAGGTAGGAGCGTCCGGGGCCGATCCGCATCGACTGCCGGAGGCGGGTGCGGCCGTCCTCGTCGTCCAGGGTGTACCGCCAGGCGGACGAGGGCTCGATCCCGTCCAGGTCCGCGACGGTGTAGGCGAAGACGCGTTCGGGCTCGTACTCGACCACCGTGCACTTGCTCGTCCACGTGCCGACCAGCGGATTCTCGTTGCTGCCGTAGAACTGGCAGCCCGGCGCCGGGGCCGTGACGCCGTCGGCCCAGCGGGCGCCCTTGAACTCCTCGCTGAACCGGGCGGGGAGGTCGAGGTCGGACACCAGATCCCACACGCGCGCCCGGGGCGCGTCGATGAGGACGTCGACCTCGATGACGGGACAGTCGGCGAAACGGGGCGAATCGGTGGTCATGCGGTCACCGTAGAGAGGCGGGTTCCGTCACGCAACGGTCTCATCGCCGTCAGCCGGTATCGCCGTCAGCCGGTGATGACGGCCAGGACCCGCGTGCCCTCCGCGAAGGCCCCGCGCTCGGCCAGGGAGAGGATCCCGAACATCATCTTCGCCACGTAGATCCGCTCCAGGACGATCCCGTGCCGCCGGGCGAAGTCGTCGATGAAGGCGTCCAGTTCGTCCGTCCGCCTCGCGTAGCCGCCGAAGTGGAAGCCGTGCTCGACGCCCCAGTCCCCGCGCCGCCCGCCGTACGCCTCGCGCTGGAGCCGCTCGACCTCCGCGCCCAGGAAGCCGCCCTTGAGCACCGAGAACCCGAGCGCCCGCTGGCCCGGCCCCAGGCCGGCCGCCAGGCCCGCGAGGGTGCCGCCCGTCCCGCACGGGCAGCAGACGACGTCGAAGCCGGGCACCTCGGCGCCCAGCTCCGCGCACCCCCGGAGCGCCGGCGCGTTGCTGCCGCCCTCGGGCAGCAGGTAGAAGTCGCCCCAGCGCTCGCGCAGCGCCGCGACGACCTCCGGCTCGTGCTTGCGCCGGTAGGACGCGCGGTCCAGGTAGCCCAGCCGCATGCCCATCCGCTCGGCGTAGGACAGCGACGCGTTCAGCGGCCGGTGCTCCTCGCCCCGGATGATCCCGATCGTCGCGAACCCGAAGGCCCGGCCGGCCGCCGCCGTCGCCCTGATGTGGTTGGAGTACGCCCCGCCGAAGGTCAGCAGCGTCCCGTGCTCGCGGGCCGGGGCGATGTTGTGCTTGAGCTTGCGCCACTTGTTGCCCGGCAGCTCCGGGTGGACGAGGTCGTCCCGCTTCAGGAAGAGCCGCAGGCCCCGCCGCGCGGCGCGGTCGTCCTCCAGCTCCAGCACGGGCGATTCCACCACAGGCGATTCCACCATGGGCGGCGTCATCCCGGGCGGCGTCATCTCGGCATCGGCAGCCCGAGCTCTTCGCGGATCGTCCGCTGGACGGTCTCGATGTCCGGCCGCGCGTCCACGGTCACCACGTACTCCTTGCGGCCGAACAGCTCCAGGATCGGGTCGGTCTTCGCGCGGTAGTTGCGCAGCCGCTCGGCGATCGCGTCCTCGGTGTCGTCCTCCCGGGCCACCAGCTCGCCCCCGCACACGTCGCAGCGGCCCTCCTGCGTCGGGCGGTCGGCGATGAGGTTGTAGTCCATGCCGCACTTGGAGCAGAGCCTGCGGGCCAGCACGCGCCGCCGCACCTCCTCGTCCGGCAGGTCGAGATGGATCACCCCGTCGATGTCGTAGCTCTCCAGGAAGAACTCCGTCTGCCTCCGGCTGCGCGGGAACCCGTCGATGATGAACCCGTAGTTCCAGTCGTGCTGGTCGAGCCGCTCCCGGACGACCCCCTCCACCAGATCGTCCCCGACCAGGTCACCGGCCGACATGGTGCGCCGGACCTGCGCGCCGAGCTTGGTGTGGCTCTTGACGTGCCAGCGGAAGATGTCGCCGACGCTGATGTGCACGAGGTCCAGGTCACGGGCGAGCAGCAGCGACTGCGTCCCCTTGCCGCTGCCCTGCGCGCCGATGATGACGTACTTACGCATGCCCGCAGCTTAGGGCGTGGTTTCCCGCCTGGGACGGCCCCTGCCGATCAGCGCGCCAGCCGGAGGCGGCGCCCCAGGCGCCGGAACCGCGAACGGTCCGGGACGTGGCCGGGGGAGGCGTCCCGCGCCGTCAGGCACTCCAGGAGCGTGTCGAACGCGGGCGGGCGGACGCAGACCAGCGTGGCGCGGGCCCGCCGGGCGCAGTGCAGCCGGACGGACGGCCGCAGCAGCCGCGAGAACGGGCCCCGGCTGCCGTGCCCGACGACCAGAATGTCGTCGTCGCCCGCCAGCCGGACCAGCGTCGCGCCCGGCTCGCCGACCAGCGCCAGGGCCGTCATCTCGACGCCCTCGGGCGGCCCGTCGCACACCTCCGCCAGGAGCCGGGCGATCAGCTCGGCGCCCGACCCGCGCAGCGCGTCGGTGATGCCGCAGCCGAGCTGCCCGGCCGCCGAGACGTGCGGGGGCAGCGGCGCCGCGTGCGCGACCAGGAGGGGAAGCCGCCGGAGCCGGGCCTCACCGATCGCCCAGGAGAGGGCGCATCGGGCGCCCGTGGAGTCGTCGATCCCCACCACCACGCGGGGGCCGCCCTCCGGTCTCGCGATCACTGTCCCTCCCGGCGCCGCGGACTGATGTGCCCTCTAGGGTGCAGGCATACCCGTTCCCGCGGAAGTGTTTCGCGTTCGGTAAACCGGGGTTTCCGCGAAAATCAGGGGGCGCGGGCCGCCATACGGGGCAGACTCGCCGTATGGGTACCCCGCACGAGCACGACTCCTCCTGCGCCGTCGCGCACGGCGATGCCCGGCCCGGGGCCGAGGACCGTACCCTGGTCGCCGTCTTCGCCACGCCGGTCGCCGCGCACCTCCTGCGGTACGGCGCCGACCTCGGCTACCGGACGTTCCTCATCGACCCCGACAAGGACCGCGACGGCGCGACCGACCTCCCGCCCCTGGACGGCTCGGCCGACGTCGTCGTCACCGACCACCACCGCCCCGAGCTGGGGCCGGTCCTGCGGGATGTCCTGACCCAGCCCGTCCGGTGGATCGGCGTCATGGGCAACCCCCGCCACCCCGCCCCGCAC
>NZ_SMKU01000801.1 GCF_004349215.1 Actinomadura rubrisoli
CCGCCCCCACCAGCCACACCACCACCGCGTACCAGACCAGGTCGATCAGCGCCCACAGCACCGAGAACCCCGCCAGCGCCACCGGCACCGGCCACCCCTGCGGCACGAACTGCGGCAGGAACGACACCGCGAACACCCCCGCCTTCGGGTTCGCGAAATTGGTCACCAGACCCAGCCGGTAGCAGCGCCACGACGACACCGCGCCGCCCGCGCCGCCGTCCTCGGCCACCAGCGCCGCGGCCGGGGCGCCCCGCCGCGCGTGCCAGAGCGCCCGCACCCCGAACCACACCAGCACCGCCGCGCCCGCGATCCGCAGCCCGTCATAGGCCAGCCGCGACGCCGCCAGCAGCGCCGACAGCCCCACCGCCGCCGCCAGCCCCCACAC
>NZ_SMKU01000093.1 GCF_004349215.1 Actinomadura rubrisoli
GGTCTTGGCGGCGGACGCCTCGGCGGGCGGGCCGTCGGCGCGGGCCAGGATCGTCCCGGCGAGGTCGCAGACGGCGAGCTGGCCGCGGGACTGGCCGAGGTTCGCGACCAGGACGGCGCCGCCGGAGGCGTTGAACTCCAGCCGGGCCGGGGGGCGGCCGCCGGTGGACGGCCCGTCGGAGCGTTCGGCGACCAGGCCGCGGCCGATCAGGTCGGCGACGCGGGACGCGACGGCCGGGCGGGACAGTCCCGTGATGCGCCCCAGCTCGGCGCGGGTCGCGACGCCGTGCTCACGGATCAGGCGGAGCATGTCGCCGCTGGTGGAGGGGCGGGTGACGGGGCGCGGCATCCGGCCAGTGAAGCACGGGGCCGTTCGGTACGTCCAGTTCGCCGAAGAGATGGGCTTTTGTAAGGCAAAGTTCATAAGTGGGGTTGTCTGGATCACCGATGTCCCGATAGTTTTTCGATCACGTCGTCCCCCTGGTCAGGAGCATCGAATGGCCGTCCAACCCGTCGTGGAACGAGTGACCCGGCGCGTCGCCGAGCGGAGCGCCGGGCGGCGCTCGGCGTACCTGGGCCGGATCCGGGACGCGCGCACCGAGGGTCCCGCCCGCGGCGGCATGGGGTGCGCCAACCTCGCGCACGGCTTCGCGGCCTGCGGCGTCCAGGACAAGCTGTGGCTGCGCGGCGACGTCACGCCCAACATCGCGATCGTGTCGGCGTACAACGACATGCTGTCGGCGCACCAGCCGCTCAAGGACTACCCGGACGTGATCAAGGCCGCGGTCCGCGCGGCGGGCGGCACCGCGCAGTTCGCCGGGGGCGTGCCCGCGATGTGCGACGGCATCACGCAGGGCCGCGCGGGCATGGAGCTGTCGCTGTTCAGCCGGGACGTGGTCGCGATGGCGACGGCGGTGGCGCTCTCGCACGACATGTTCGACGGGGCGCTGCTGCTCGGGGTCTGCGACAAGATCGTCCCGGGGCTGGTGATCGGGGCGCTGTCGTTCGGGCACCTGCCGGTGATCCTCGTTCCGGCCGGGCCGATGGCGTCGGGGCTGCCGAACGCGAGCAAGGCGAAGATCCGCAAGCGGCACGCCGCCGGGGAGATCGGACGGGACGAGCTGCTCGCCGCCGAGTCCGCGTCCTACCACTCGCCCGGCACGTGCACCTTCTACGGGACGGCCAACTCCAACCAGCTGCTCATGGAGGTCATGGGCCTGCACCTGCCGGGCGCCAGCTTCGTCCCGCCGGGGACGCCGCTGCGGGACGCCCTGACCAGCGCGGCCGCGCGCCGCGTCCTGAAGCTGACCGACCTCGCCGACGCCTACACCCCGATCGGCGAGCTCCTGGACGAGCGGGCCTTCGTGAACGGGGTCGTCGCGCTGCTGGCCACGGGCGGGTCCACGAACCACACGCTGCACCTGGTCGCCATGGCCGCCGCCGCGGGCATCGAGCTGACCTGGGACGACTTCGACGAGCTGTCCAAGATCACCCCGCTGCTCACCCGGCTCTACCCCAACGGCACCGCCGACGTGAACCACTTCCACGCGGCCGGCGGCACCGCGTTCCTCATCGGCGAGCTGATCGACGCCGGCCTCCTGCACGAGGACGCCCGGACGGTCGGCGGGGAGACCCTCGCCGCGTACCGGCGCACCCCCGCCCTTGAGGACGGCGCGCTCGTGTGGCGGGACGTGGCGCCCGAGTCGGGCGACCCCGGCGTCCTGCGTCCCGTGGACGAGCCGTTCGACACCCACGGCGGCCTGCACACCGTCAACGGCAACCTGGGCCGGGCCGTGATCAAGGTGTCGGCCGTGCGGCCGGAGCACCGGACGATCGAGGCGCCCGCCCGCGTGTTCGAGTCGCAGGAGGAGCTGCAGCGGGCGTTCGCCGCCGGGGAGCTCGACCGGGACGTGGTCGCGGTCGTCCGCTACCAGGGCCCGCGCGCCAACGGCATGCCGGAGCTGCACCGGCTCACCCCGCCCCTGTCGGTCCTGCAAGACCGGGGCCACCGCGTCGCGCTGGTCACCGACGGCCGGATGTCGGGCGCGTCGGGCGCCGTGCCCGCCGCGATCCACGTCTCCCCGGAGGCGGCCTCGGGCGGTCCGCTGGCCCGCGTCCGGGACGGCGACGTGGTCCGCCTCGACGCCGACAAGGGGCTGCTGGAGCTCCTCGTCCCGGACGCGGAGCTCGCCGCCCGCGAACCCGCCGGGACCGCCCCCGCCCCGGACGCCTGGACGGGCACCGGCCGCGAGCTCTTCACCACGTTCAGGCAGGCCGTGGGCCCGGCGGAGCGCGGCGCCGGGGTGTTCGCGTGACCGCCGACGCGGCCGCGGGCAACGGCGCGGGCGCGGGCAACGGCGTGGGCGCAGGCAACGGCGCGGCCGCGGGCAACGGCGCGGGCACGGGCAACGGCGCGGCCGTGGGCCCGGGTGGCGCGGGGAGGCCCTGGCTGGTGGCGGACGTGGGCGGCACCAACGCCCGCTTCGCGCTGGTGGACGGTCCGGACGGCGAGCCGTACCGCGTCCGGTCGCTGTCGACCCGCGAGCACGCCGGGCTCGCCGAGGCCGCGGCGGCCTACCTCGAACGCCACGCGCAGGGCGTCCGGCCGTCCGCCGCGTGCCTGGCGGTGGCCGGGCCGGTCGCGGGCGGGACGTTCCGGCTGACCAACGCCGGCTGGCCCGCCGGCACCCCCGAGGCGGTGAGGGCCCACCTCGGCCTGCCCCACCTGGAGATCGTCAACGACTTCGAGGCGCTCGCGCTGGCCCTCCCGCGGCTCGGCGCGGACGACCTGGTCGCGGTCGGTGGCGCGCCGCCGCCGGGTGCGGACGACGCGCCGCTCGCCGTGATCGGCCCCGGGACGGGGCTGGGCGTCGCCGGGCTCGTCCCCACCCTCGGCGGATGGGTGCCGCTGCCCGGCGAGGGCGGGCAGGTCGACGTCCCCGCCGCGACCGACCGCGAGATCGAGGTCATGCGGCTGCTGCGCGCCGAGCGGGGCGCCGCCACCGCCGAGCACCTGCTGTCGGGCGACGGCCTGGTCCGCACGCGCCGGCTCCTGGCGCAGATCGACGGCGTGGACGCGGAGCCGCTCGACGCCGCCCAGATCAGCATCCGCCGCGACGACCCGCTCTGCGCGGAGACCCTGCTGATGTTCTGCGGCCTGCTCGGCTCACACGCCGGTAACGTGGCGCTGACGCTGGGCGCGCGCGGGGGCGTCTATCTTGGCGGCGGGATCCTGCCGCACATCGCCGACGTGCTGCGCGGCAGTACGTTCCGCAGCCGGTTCGAGGCGAAGCCGCCCGTCGAGGACTACATGCGGGCCATCCCGACCGCGCTGATCGTCCACCCCGGCCCGGCCCTGGTCGGCGCCACCGTCCGGCTCGCGCAGAGCCGGCCCGTCCCGGAGTCCCTGGAGCCCGCATGAACGCCGCAGACAACAGCAACGACGCGGGAGCCCGCGACCTGACCGCCGCCGGCGTGATGGACCTCGCGCCCGTCATCCCCGTCGTGGTCCTGGACGACGCGGACGCCGCCGTCCCCCTCGCCCGCGCCCTGGTCGCGGGCGGCCTCCGCGCGATCGAGGTGACGCTGCGCACGCCCGCCGCGCTGGAGGCCATCGTGCGGATCGCCGCCGAGGTCCCGGACGCCGTCGTCGGCGCGGGGACGGTCGTCCGCCCCGAGGACGCCGAGCGGTCCGCCGCCGCGGGCGCCCGCTTCCTGGTCAGCCCCGGGTGCACGTCCCGGCTCCAGGTCGCGATGGCCGCGACGGGCCTGCCGTTCCTGCCCGGCGTCGCCACCGCCTCCGAGGCCCTCGCCCTCATGGAGGACGGGATCACGGCGATGAAGTTCTTCCCCGCCGAGGCTGCGGGAGGCATTCCGTACCTGAAGTCCATCGGCGGGCCGCTGCCGCGGATCCGGTTCTGCCCGACCGGCGGCGTCGGGCCGGGCAACGCCGCCGACTACCTCGCCCTCCCCAACGTCGGCTGCGTGGGCGGCTCCTGGCTCACCCCCGCCGACGCCGTCCGCGCCGGCGACTGGGACCGCGTCCGCAAGCTCGCCGCCGAGGCCGGCGCACTACCCCGCTGACGCAGGACGCCGGGACGCCTGACACCTGGACGCCTGACACCGGGCCGATGTCACGTCCGGGGGCCTTCATACCGTCTTCCGATCGGGGAACGGAACGGCAAGGAGGCCCACGATGAACGTCACTCCGATCCTTGAGACCCTGAAGGTCCAGCCCACCGTCCTGCTGACCACCTACCGCAGGGACGGGACGCCGGTCGGGACGCCCGTCCACGTCGTCGTGCGGGGCGACCACGCCTACTTCCGCACCTTCGACAAGGCGGTCAAGAACAAGCGCCTCGCGCGCAACCCCGAGGTGGAGATCGCCCCCAGCACGTTCAAGGGCGAGCCCACCGGGTCCGCGGTGCACGGCCGCGCCCGGCTGCTCACCGGCGAGGAGGCCAAGCCGATCCGCAGGCTGCTGGCCCGCAAGTACCCGTTCTTGCAGGGCGTCGTGGTGCCGCTGGCCCATCGCCTCAAGCGCTACCGGACGCTCCACTACGAACTCACCTTGGCGGGTACCGAACCCGACCCGGCGCGCCGTCCCTCCGATCGGACGTCGTGACGCGACTTTCGTAGGGGGGACGGGCCCGGCGCCGGTGCGTACCGTGTTCTTGTGCCCCTGCCCTGGAGGCCGCGCCTCGTCCACGCGCGGCGGCTGACCCCCGCGCGGATCCTCGCGTCCGCGCGCGACCTCGCCGCCAGGCGGCTCCTCCCGCCCGGACAGCGCCGCGACGCGGCCGCCGACATCGTCGTCGTGCTGTCCGGGGCGGCGCTGAGCGCGCAGCTCGCGGCCGACTCGTCGGCGATCCTGCGGCCCCACGGCGGCGCGACGGCCGTGGCGCTCGCGGTGCCCGCGCTCGCGCTGGCGTTCCGGCGCCGCGCCCCGATGACGGTCGCGTGGATCACCGCCGCACTGGCCGCGCTCCTGCTGCTCACCGAGCTGGCCGCGCCCGGCGCGCTGCTGCGGACCGGCCACCGCCACGACCTGAGCCCGCTCGTCTGGTGGCCGCCGACGCTGCCGCTCGCCGCGTACGCGACGATGGCGTTCCCCCGCGACGGCGGACGTCCCGCCTGGGTCCGCGCCCTGCCGGTCGCCGCGCTCGTCCCGCTGATCGGCCTCACCGGGAAGGTGATCCCCGCCGAGGCGCTCCGGCGCGTCTCCGAGGGCGAGACGGACACCATCGACGCGCTGGTGTTCCGCAGCCTCGCCCTCCTGATCGGCGGGGCGCTGCTGGGCATGTACGTCGCCGCGCGGCGCGGCGTCCTGCAAGGGCTCACCCAGCGGGCGGAGCGGGCCGAGCGCGAACGCCATCTGCTCGCCGTCCAGGCCCGCGCCGAGGAGCGGACCCGGCTGGCCGCCGAGATGCACGACGTCGTCGCCCACCGCGTGACGCTGATGGTCCTGCGGGCGGGCGCGCTGCGCGTCAGGGCGCCGGACGAGGAGACCCGCGCCGCCGCCGACGAGCTCCGCCAGGACGGCTGCCACGCCCTTGAGGAGCTCCGCGACGTCATCGGGCTGCTCCGCCGCACCCCCGAACCCGTCCCGGACCCCGTTGCCGCTCCGCCCACCGCGGAGGTGCGGGATGATCCCGGAACGCCAGACGATCAAGGGACGCGGGGCGTCCCCGGCGTCGCGGGGAGCCCGGGGCCGCTGCCCGACCTGTCCGCGCTGGTCGCCGAGTCGGCCGCGGTGGGGGTCCCGGTGGAGCTGGTGGAGCGCGGGGACCCGCCGCCGTCCTCGCCCGCCGTCGGGCGCACCGCCTACCGCGTCGTCCAGGAGGCGCTGACCAACGCGCGCAAGCACGCGCCGGGCGCCGCGGTCCAGGTGGAGGTCCGCTACCGGACCGACGGCGTGCGCGTGACCGTCCGGAACTCCGCTCCCGTGGACGAGCCCGACGCCGCGCTGGCGGCCAGCGGGTCCGGGACGGGCCTGGCCGGGCTGCGCGAGCGGGTCGAGATGATGGGCGGGGACTTCGCTGCGGGCCCCGTCCAGGACGGCTTCCGCGTCGAGGCGTCCCTGCCCGCCTACGTCCGGATGCCCGCGCCCGGCCCGGTCCCGGGGGCGCGGCCATGAGCGGCCCGATCACCGTCCTGCTGGTGGACGACGAGCCCATGGTGTGCGCGCACCTGCGCGTCATCCTCGGCGAGGCCGACGACATCCGCGTGGTCGGGGAGGCCCACGACGGGGCCGCGGGCGTCGAGGCGGTGATCCGGTACCGGCCGCACGTGGTGCTCATGGACCTGCGGATGCCGGAGGTGGACGGGCTCACCGCCATCGAGCGGATCGCGGCGCTGCGCTCCCCGCCCGTGGTGCTGGCCCTGACGACCTTCGACGCCGACGAGTACGTCCTGCGGGCGCTGCGGGCGGGCGCGGCGGGCTTCCTGCTGAAGTCGACCCCTGCCGAGGACCTGGCGAAGCTGGTCCGGGTCGCCGCCGACGGGCACACGGTGATGTCGGCGGCCGCCACCATGCGCCTGCTGGGCACGGCCGCCGCCCGCGAGGACGCCCGCGCGTCCGCGAGGGCCCGCACCCGCGCGCTGGTCGGCGGGCTCACCGAGCGGGAGACGCAGGTGCTGGCGTGCCTCGGCGAGGGCCTGCCGAACGCGCAGATCGCGGGACGGCTGCACCTCAGCGAGGCCACCGTCAAGGCGCACGTGTCCAGCCTCCTGGTGAAGCTGGACTGCGCCAACCGCACCCAGGCTGGCCTCCTCGCCCGAGATGCGGGCGTCTAGTGCGCGGATGCGTCAGAGGGCGGCGAGGGTTCGGGCGACGGCGTCGGTGAGTTGTGCGGCGTCCGCGAGGCATCGGTAGTCGACGGCGGCGGGTTCGGTGGGGTCGGCGGGGGTTTTGCCCGGACGTGGCGTCCCGGATGAGGTGAGGCAGGCGGCCGGGTAGCCGGCGCGGAGCGGGACGGTCCCGGCCGAGGAGCCGTGCACGCGCGGGAGCCGTCCGAGGGCGAGGTCCTCCTCGGCGGCGCACCGCGCGATCAGGTCCCCGAATGCCGCGTCGTACGGCTCGGGGAGCAGGCGGCCCTCCGCGCCGAGGAGTGTCAGATCGCCGGTGCCCAGACCGTCCAGGACGAGGAACCAGGTGGACGCCCGGGGCAGGCGCGGGAGGTGGCGGCACGCGAACCCCCGCGCGCCCTCCTGCCAGGCCGCGTCGGCCCCGGCGGACACCAGGACGACCCGCAGGCCGTGCAGCGGCCGGAGCCGCGCGGCGTCCGCCAGCGCCACCAGCACCGCCACCCCGGCGGGCCCGTCGCCGTCGCCGCGCCCGCGCGCGGCGGCCCGGCGGGCGCCGAGGTCGGCCAGCGCCGCCGTCACGACCGCGCACAGACCCGCGCCGCCCACGCGCGCGGACGGACGGCGCAGGGCCGCGCCCAGCGCGACGAGGACCGGTCCCGCGACGACCGGCCACCACACCGGCAGGCGCCGCGACGCGCGCCGCAGCACCCGTGCGGGCCCCGCGGCGTCATGGTGCGCCATCACGACGAGGGTGCGCGGCGCGGCCGGGTCGCCGATCTCGGCCACGACGTTGCACGCGGTCCGGCGCCGTCCGAGCACCGCCCGGGCGAGGCGGTGGCCGCCCGTCAGCTCGCCCGCGACGCCCAGCGCGGCGACGGCGCCGCCGGCCACGCCGAGCGTCCGCGAGCGCGCGCCGGCGAGGCCCGCCAGGGCCGCGAGGCCGGTGAGCCCGCCCAGCGGCCAGGCGTACGAGCCGTACGCGGGCACCTCCTCCACGCGTGCCGCCGCGCCGAGCCCCCGCAGCCGGTCGGCGATCAGGTGCGCGGCCTCCCGCTCGCCGGGCGAGCAGGGCGGCCGCTCGATCGCCGCGATCCGCCGGGCCGTGGCGCGCAGCGCCACCTCGCCCGGACGTCCCGATGGCGGCACCGGACGGGAGAACCGCTCGGAGGTCATGCGCGAAACGGTTTCATGATTCCGGCTCCCCGGCCATGCGCCCCCGTGGCCGGGCCCGGACGGTCAGGCCCGGCCGCCGTCCGGCCGACCCCGCGCGGCCGGTCAGGCGCCGGGGAAGCGGCGGCGCTCCTGGCGGCGGGACCGGCGGGCGCCGAAGGCCACCACGAGCGTGCGGACGACCCAGACGACCAGCGCGATCTGCAGGACGGCCAGGAGCCCCGCGCCCGGACCGACCGTGAACGCCAGCGCCAGGAACACGCCGAGCATCGCCGGGAACACCGCGAAGCGCGGCCCATGGCGGTGGCCGCGCCGGTGCGCCGGGTGGCCGTGCCAGTACGCCGGGTGGCGGTGGTGATGCCACCGCCCCGGACGGCCGGGGCCGCCGAACATCAGGGCCGCGCCCGGCCCCCACGGCCCCGGGCCCCACGGCCCCTGGTCGAGAGCCTCGGGCGGCTCCGGCTCAGCGATGCCGGTGGGTCCGGGCAGGTCGTGGACGATCCCGCGCAGGTCACCGCGGGTCTTGGCGGTGAGCGCGGTCTCCAGGCGCTCGTCGAGCTCGCCGCGGTCCAGCCGTCCCGCGGCGAAGTGATCGTGCAGGGCGACCATGACCGCGTCCCGCTCGGCGTCGCCGATGCGCAGGTCGTCGCGGGTGGGGGGCCGGGACGTCACGTTCACTCCCCGGGGTCGTCGGCCGTCGGCCCCGCGTCCTGCTGCGGGGAGTCGTCGGCCAGGATGCGGTAGAGGTTGCGGCGCGCCTCGGACAGGATGTCCTTGGCCTGCTCGATCTGCTCCGGCGAGCCGGAGTGGACGATCTGCATCACCGCGGCCCCCGTCTGCGCGGCCTGCTTGAACAGCTCGGGGACGCCCTCGCCGAACTCGGGGGTCATCTCCGCCCACGGCTCGGCCAGGGTGTCGGCGTGCTCCTCGACGTGGGCGCGGCCCTCGTCGGTGAGGTGGAAGGTGCGGCGCCCGCCGCCCTCCTCGCCCACGATCAGCCCCTCGTCGGCGAGCTGCTGCAGCGCGGGGTAGACCGCGCCGGGGCTCGGCTTCCACGCGCCGTCGCTGCGCTCGTTGATCTCCTGGATGATCTGGTAGCCGTTCCGCGGCTCCTCGGCGAGCAGGACGAGGACGGCCGCGCGGACGTTGCCCTTGCGCGCCTTCGGGCCCCGGCCCCACGGACCGCCGCGCCCGCCGCGCGCCCAGGGCGGGCGGCCCGGACCGAAGCCGCCCGGCGGCCCCCAAGGGCCGGGCCCGCCGCCGCCGAACATCCAGCCGAAGTTCGGGAAGTCGCCCCGGGCCCAGGGGCCGCCGCGCCCGTGGCCATGGCCGGGCCCGTGGTGGTGCCCGTGATGATGTCCGTGCCCCGGGCCCGCCGCCGCGTGGGCGGCCTTGGCCCCGAGCGCGGCCGCCGCGAGCGCCCAGCGCCAGTCCGGTCCGCGGCCGTGTGTCGCTCCCATGTTCTCCACCACCTTCTGAGACCCCTCTTTGATCTCTCGCGATACGACAACGATATATCGAAGACGTACGGAGAAGCCAGTCGGTTCCCGGAATCCCGCGGATCCGGCCGGCGGCCCTGAAGGCGGGCGCGGAGCCGGAAGCCGCCGTCCGCCGCGGGTTCAGGGCGCCCTAGTCCCCGACCTGCCCGGTCAGGTCCGGGCCGCCGAGTTCGGCGAGGAGTTCGCGCAGCAGGCCGGCGAGCTGCTCGCGGCGGTCGGGCGCGAGATGGGCGACGAGGCGCTCCTCGGCCGTGAGCAGGTCGGCGACGACGCGGTCGAGCAGGGCGTTGCCCGCGCCGGTGAGGGTGACCGCCCGCGCGTGGTAGCCCGATCCGGCGGTGGTCCGCTCGACCAGCCCGGCCCCGGCCGCCCGCTCCACGCGCTGGGTGATCGCACCGCGCGTCACCATGCACGCGTCGCTCAGCTCGCCCGGGCTCATCCGGTACGGCGGGCCGGAGCGCCGCAGCGTGGACAGCAGGTCCAGCGTCGCGACGTCCACGCCCAGCTTCGCCAGGAGACGGCGGCGCTCGTCGCCGAAGACCTTGGCGGCCCACCAGATCCGGGTGATGATCCCGATCGACTCCACCGGGACGCCCGGCAGCTCGCGCCGCCAGGCGTCCTGGATGGCGTCGGCGCCGTCGCGCGGCGGCGGCTCAGCGGCCACGCTCGGCCCCGCCGTTCACCTGGACGATCTGCGCGGTGACGTGCCCGCCGCCGGGCGAGGCGAGCCAGTGGACGGTCTCGGCGACGTCCTCCGGCGTCCCGGCCCGGCCGGTGTGGGTCTGCGCGATGAGCATCGCGCGGCGTTCGCCGTCCAAGGCGCCGCCGAAGAACTCGGTGTCCTCGATGTAGCCCGGGGCGACGGCGTTCACGGTGATTCCGCGCGGCCCGAGGGCTTCGGCGAGGTCGAACGCGTACGGGTGCAGGGCCGCCTTCATCGGACCGTACGAACCGCTGCCGGAGCCGCGGAAGGCCGCGATCGAGGTGATGAACACGATCCGCCCGGACGGGTTCAGCAGATCGCGGAACGCCTCGGTCGGCAGCACCGACGTCAGCACGTTGGCCCGGAAGTTGCCCGTCCACCGGTCCGCGACGCCGTCCGGCCCGCCGTTCATCTCGATGTTGCCGCCCGCGCCGTTGACCAGCACGTCGATCGCGCCGAAGCGCTCGGCCAGGCCGGCGCGGACGCGCTCGACCTCGGCCGGCTCGCCCAGGTCGGCCGGCAGCGCCGTGCCGCCGATCTCCCCGGCCGCCTTCTCCAGGACATCGGCGCGGCGGCCGATGATCACCACCCGGTCCCCGTCGGCCGCGAAGCGCGCCGCCACCGCCCGTCCGATGCCGGTGCCGCCGCCGGTCACCACGATCGTGCGTGTCATGTCAGCCTCCTTGAGTTTAGGTCTAAATTCATCGTAGCAAGGCGCGCGGGGTGCGAGCCGCGCGGGGCCTCGGCCTACATGATCATCAAATCCGGTTCCGGCCGTCTGACCGGCGGAGATCCTGGGTAACAAGCCGGTGGGGGGACGATGGGCACGCAGGAGGCGGTGACCGCGCCGGACGCGGTCCTGGCGCGGGGCGGCGCGGTGGCGCGCGGGCGCCTCCGTGTCGAGGTGCTGCTCGGCCTGGCGGTGTTCGGGCTGTACTCGCTCGTGGTGATGCTGCCGCAGGGCGCGAGGGAACGGGCGGCTCGCGAGCACGGCGAAATGGTGTACGCGCTTGAGCGCGCCCTGCATATCGACATCGAGCGGACGCTGAACGGATGGCTCGCCGAGCAGTCCGCCTTGCGGGTCCTGGCGAACTACGAGTACGCGACCACCTATGTGGCCAGCGCCCTTGGGCTTCTCGCCTGGCTCTACCTCCGGCACCCCGAGCGCTACCGGACGGCCCGCAACGCGTTCATCCTGCTCAACCTGGGCGGTATCGCCTGCTTCGCCGTGTTCCCGGTGATGCCGCCGCGCCTCATGGGCGACCTCGGCTTCGTCGACACCGTCCGGCTCGGCCGCACCTGGGGGTCGTGGGGGTCGCCGCTGGTCGAGCACGCCGACCGGTTCGCGGCCGTCCCGTCCCTGCACATGGCCTGGACGCTGTGGGTCGGAGTCGAGCTGGCCCGCGTCTCGGCGCGGCGGTGGGTGCAGGCGATCAACGCCGCCCACATCGTCCTGACCGGCTACGTCATCATGGCCACCGCCAACCACTACCTCCTGGACGCGGTCGCCGCCGTGCCGCTGGTGGGCCTCGCGGCGTTCGTCGCCGAGCGCACGACCCCGCCCGCGGAGGCCGTCCGGGTGCGGGCGCCCGACGCGTTCTTCCTGGCCGTGGAGACGCCGGAGGCGCCGCAGCACGCGGGCGGCGTCATCATGCTGGACACCTCGCGCGCCGCCGTGACCCGCGCGGACCTGCTGCGCGTGATCGGCGAGCGGCTGGACCGGCTGCCCCGGTTCCGGCAGCGGCTGACGGCCGCGGGCCGCTGGCGCCGTCCCGTCTGGAGCGACCATCCGGCGATCGACTGGTCGTGGCATGTCGCCGAGCGGGACGTGGACGGCATGGACGGGCTCCGTGCCGTGATCGCCGGGATCCAGTCCGAGCCCCTGCCCCGCGACCGGCCGCTGTGGCGGATGGTCCTCGTGCGGGGCGCCGCGCCCGGCCGCACCGCCGTCGTCTTCCTGATGCACCACGTCGTCGCGGACGGCGTCGGCGTGGTCGCCCAGGCCATGTCGCTGATGGAGCCCGAGGAGCCGTACCCGATCGGGTCGGACGGGCCGTCCCCGCCGCCGCGCAAGCGGGTCCGGGAGGCCGCCGCGACGGTGATCGGCCTCGCCCAGATCGCCGTCGATGTCGCGCCCCCGGGCCGGCTGCCCGCCGCCGGGACGTCCGAGCGGCGGTTCGGCACGATGCTCGTCCCGCTGGACCTCGTGCGGGACGTGGCGCGCCGCCATGGCGCGCGCGTCACCGACGTGGTCCTGTGCGCGGTGGCGGGCGGGCTGCACCGCGTGATGCGCGGCGGCGCCCCGGAGGGGCGGGGCGGCACGTGCCGGGTCGCCGTGCCGCTGATGATGCGGCCGCCCGGCGGCGGGGCCGAGGGCAACCACACCACGGCGGTCATGGTGGACCTGCCGATCGGGCCGATGCCCGAGACCGAGCGGCTGGCGGCCATCGTGCGGCGCAGCCGGGTGCTGCGCTCGGGGACCCGCCCGCTGGCGGCGTGGTTCGTCATGCGGCAGGTGGGACGGCTCATGCCGGCGCCGCTGCACGCCCGCTTCGCGCGGGCCGTCTACGGCGGGCGCTTCCTCCAGGGCATCGTGTCCAGCCTCCCGGGGCCCGACCGTCCGATGCTGCTGACCGGCGCCCCGCTGACCGAGGTGTACCCGGTCATCCCGCTCGCCCCCCGGGCGCCGCTGGCCGTGGGCGCGCTCGGCGTCGACCGCCGGCTGTGCTTCGGCGTGTCCGTGGACCCCGGCCTGGTGGACGACGCGGACCGGCTGACCGCCGCCGTCCTCGACGTGATCCACGACCTCCGCGACGCGGACTGACCCGTCCCCGCGCCGGAAGGCCCAGACGCCGCGGCGGAAGGGTTCGGACGGCGCGGCGGAAGGGCTCGGATCCCGCGCCGGAAGGGCTCGGACGTCGCGGCAGAGGCGCGCTCAGACGCTGCGGATGGCGCGGAGCGACTCGCTCAGCGAGCCCAGGGTCGCGAAGACGGCGGTGGGCTCGTAGCCGCAGTGGGCCATGCAGTTGGCGCAGCGGTCGTCGCGCCCGCGGCCGTAGGCGCCCCAGTTGGTCGTCTCCAGGAGCTCCTGGTAGGTGTCGGCGTAGCCGTCGTCCATCAGGTAGCAGGGACGCTGCCAGCCCTTCAGCGAGTAGGACGGGATCGCCCACGCGGTGCAGGGGAAGTCGGCCTTGCCCTCCAGGAAGTCCAGGAACAGCGGCGAGTGGTTGAACCGCCAGCGCTTGCGCCGCCCGTCCGCGAACACCTTGCGGAACAGCTCGCGGGTCTCGGTCACGCCGAGGAAGTGGTCCTGGTCGGGCGCCTTCTCGTAGGCGTACGCGGGCGAGATCATCATCTGGTCGACGCGCAGGTCGTCGTTGAGGTAGTCGAGCACGTCGATGACGCTCTGCGGGGTGTCGGTGTTGAACACGGTGGTGTTGGTCGTGACCCGGAACCCGCGCTCCCGGCACATCCGGATCGCGTCCACCGCCTGGTCGAACACGCCCTCCTTGCAGACGGACGCGTCGTGCCGCTCGCGCAGCCCGTCCAGGTGGACGGCCCAGGCGAAGTACCGCGAGGGCTCGAACCGGTCGATCTTCTTCGGGATCAGCGCCGCGTTCGTGCACAGGAACACGTACCGCTTCATCCGGACCAGCTCGGCGACCATCTCGCCGATCTGCGGGTGCATCAGCGGCTCGCCGCCCGCGATCGACACCATCGGCGCGCCGCACTCGCGGATCGCGGCGACGGCCTGCTCCACCGGCATGCGCTGCTTGAGCAGGCTCGCCGGATGCTGGATCTTCCCGCAGCCCGCGCACGCCAGGTTGCAGGCGAACAGCGGCTCCAGCTCCACGATCAGCGGGAACTTGGCGCGCCGCGCCAGCCGGTTGCGCAGGATGTACCCGCCGACGCGCAGGCTCTGGCGAAGGGGCATGGTCATGGCGATCCGGACTCCTTGAGGTAGCGGCCCAGTGCGCTGACCGGGAACACCAGCCGGTACAGGTGGTAGTTGATGTAGAAGTCGCCGGGGAAGCCGGTTCCGGTGAAGTGGTCCTCGTCCCACGTCCCGTCCGGGCGCTGGTGCGCGGTGAGCCAGGCGACGCCGCGGTCCACGGCGGGGCTCGTCCCGCCGCGCTCCCCGGCCGCGAGCAGGGCCAGCAGCGCCCACGCGGTCTGGGACGGGGTGGAGACGCCGCGTCCGATCCAGGCCGGGTCCCGGTAGGAGCGCAGGTCCTCGCCCCAGCCGCCGTCGTCGCGCTGGTGGCGCTCCAGCCAGGACACGGCCCGCCGGATCGCCGGCTTCCCGGGGCGGACGCCCGCCGCGATGAGGGCGGGCACCACGCTCCCGGTGCCGTACACGTGGTTGGCGCCCCACCGGCCGAACCAGGACCCGTCCGGCTCCTGCGCCTTGAGCAGCCAGACCACGGCCCGCCTGACCGCCGTCGAGTCGGCCATGCCCTGCGCGCACAGCGCCTCCACGACGTGCGCGGTGACGTCGGCGGACGGCGGGTCGATCACCTCGCCGAAGTCGCAGAACGGGAGCTTGCGGCACAGGGCGCGGGTGTTGTCGGCGTCGAACGCGGCGAACCCGCCGTCCCGCGACGCCATCCCGGCCATCCAGCGCAGGCCCCGCTCGATCGCGGGCCCGGCCTGCGGGTGCGCGACCCGGCCGAGCGCGAGGACCGCCTCGGCGGTGTCGTCGGTGTCGGGGTAGCAGTCGTTGTCGAACTCGAACGCCCAGCCGCCGGGCGGCAGGCCGGGCCGCCGCACCGACCAGTCGCCGGGGCCCTTGACCTCCTCGCGGATCACCCATTCGGCGGCCCGCTCCAGGGCCGGGTGCCCGGCGGGCAGGCCGGCGTCGGCCAGCGCGTTCATCGCGAGGACGGTGTCCCAGACGGGGGACTGGCACGCCTCCAGCCTGCGGCCCGTCCCGTCCCGGATCGTGAACCGGTCGAGCCCGGCCAGGCCGCGCCGCATCACCGGGTGGTCGAGGTCGTAGCCGAGCAGGTTCAGCGCGAGCAGCGAGTACACCCAGGGTGGCTGGATCCCGCCCCACGACCCGTCCGGCTCCTGCCGGGCGATGATCCACTCCCCGGCGCGGCGCAGCGCCGCCCGCCGCAGCGCCCGCGCGGGACGCCGGTCGCGGACGTGCCGCTCGTAGACGTGCAGGGCCTTGTCGAGCGCGCCGAACGCCTCGTCCCAGCCGGGCAGCCCCCGCCGCGGCTTCGCTCCGGGTGCGCGCGCGCCGGGAACGCGCGCGCCGGGGGCGCGCAGCTCGTCGAGGCCGAACGGCAGCGGCCGGACGGGACGCAGCGCCCCGACCACGGTCAGCGGGACGATCGTCTGCCGCGCCCAGCAGCCGAAGTCGTAGACGTTCAGCGGGAACCACGGCGGCAGGAACATCAGCTCCGGCGGGACCACCGGCAGCTCGTCCCACGGCCACAGGCCGAACATCGCCAGCCAGAAGCGGGTGAACACGCGCGTGGCCGGGACGCCGCCCGCGTCCCGGATGTGCGCGGCGGCGCGGAGCATGTGGCCGGCGTCCGGCGGGTCGCCCGCGAGGCGCAGCGCGACGTACGCCTCGACGGTCGTGGACAGCTCCGGGGGACCGCCGTGGAAGTTGGCCCACGTGCCGTCGGCGGCCTGCTGGGACCGGATCCAGCGGGCCGCCTCGCGGGTGTCCTCGTCGGTGCGGACGCCGAGGAACTGCCGCAGCAGCAGGTCCTCGGCGTCCATGGTCACGTTGGTCTGGAGCTCGCCCTTCCACCATCCCTCGGGCGACTGGAGGCCGAGCAGGTGGTCGCGGGCCGCCTCCAGCGCGGCCTTGGCGGCGTCGGCCGTGCTCGGCGCCGCGCCGCGCTCGGCCGCCGCGCCGCGTCCAGCGGCGGCGTCGCGTCCGGCGGCCGGGGTCTCGATGGACTCGGCGGGTTCGGTCGTGGTCATCAGTGGTCCCGGCAGGTGACGAAGTCGGCGATGTGCAGGAACTCGTTGCGGACGGCGTCCGGCAGCCCGGCCTCGGCGAGGTGGTCGGCGGCGCACTCGACGCGCCGTCCCGCCTCGGCCTCGGCCCACGCCTTCCCGCCGCCCATCTCCACGAGCCGGGCCGTCTCGGCCAGCTCGTCCTCGTCCGGCGGCTCCGGGCGCGCGTACAGCTCGGCCAGCAGCTCGGACGCGGGCGTGCCGGAGTTCAGCGCGGCCACGACCGGCAGCGACATCTTCCGCGACCGCAGGTCCGACAGCGTGGGCTTGCCGGTGGTGGCGGAGTCGCCCCAGATGCCGAGCAGGTCGTCCACGAGCTGGAAGGCGGCCCCGAGGTCGGCGCCGAACGAGGCCAGCGCGTCGGCCAGCGGCTCCGGCGCCCCGTCCAGGACGGCCCCGATGGAACAGGAGCACTCAAGAAGCGCCGCCGTCTTGTCGGCGGCCATCGACTGGCACTCCTCCAGCGAGATGTGCTGGCGCGTCTCGAAGTCCAGGTCGAGCGACTGGCCCGCGATGAGACGGCGAGTGGCGACGGCCAGCGCGCGCGCCGCCCGCGCGGAACCCTGACCGGGCGCCTCCAGCAGCACCTCACCGGCGAGGGCGAGCAGCGCGTCACCGGCCAGGATCGCGGCCGGTTCGCCGTAGACGGTCCACGCGGCCGGACGGTGCCGGCGGATCCGGTCGCCGTCCATGATGTCGTCGTGCAGGAGCGAGAACGCATGGACCAGCTCCACCGCGACCGCACCCGGCAGGGCGCTCTCCTGCGGCGCACCGGCGGCGCGGGCCGACAGTAAGGCCAGCGCCGGACGCAGAGCCTTCCCCGCCGGAGCCGTACGAGGATGCCCCTCGGTGTCGGTCCAGCCGAGATGGTAGGCCGCGACACGGTAGGTGCGCGGGTCGAGCCGGCCGACCGCAGCGCGCAGCGCACCGTCGACCAGCTCGCGGACATCGGTCATCGAGACCGGAACGGTCGTCACCGGTCCCTCACCCCCTCCAGGTGGCGACGGACCAGGCGAGCGGCGGTGAGGCCGCTGCGCACTGCCCCCTCCATGGTGTCGGGCCAGCCCGTGTCGGTCCACGCGCCGGCGAGGAACAGTCCCGGGGCCCGGGTCGCCGCGCCCGGCCGCGCGGCCCCGCTGCCGGGACGCTGGCGGAACGTCGCCCGCCGCTCCCGCGTCACGAACACGTCCCGGACGCCGGCGCGCCGGGCGGCGGGCAGCAGCCGCCGCAGCTCCGGCACGAACCGTGCCCGCAGGTCGGCGGTCGGAACGTCGATCCACCGGTCGGCGGCCGACAGCGAGACCGCCAGATACTGGCCGCCGCCGTCCAGCCCGCTCACCGCCGTCCGGTCGAACACCCACTGGACGGGGGAGCCGACCGCCGCGGCGAACGGCAGGTCCATCACCGGGCGGTCGAAGACGACGTGGACGTTCACGATCGGGCTGGCGTCGAGCTCGTGCCAGCGCAGCGGATCGGGCAGCGCCTCGGCGGGCAGCAGCCGCGCCGCGGCCTCGTGCGGCACGGCCATGACCACCGCGTCGGCGGCCATCGGCGTGCCGTCGACCACCACCTTGGGATCGGTGGTCACCGCCTCCACCTTGGCCTTGAGCCGGACGGTGCCGCCCGCCTCCTCGATCCGCCGCAGCGCCGGGCCGCCGTGCAGCTCCGCCAGCGGGACGGCCGGGACGCCGATGTCGGCGGCGTCCGCCCGCCCGAACAGCGCCCGGCGGCACACCATCGCCGACAGGCCGAGCGCCGCGTCGTCCACCTCCGCGTTGAGCGCCGCCGTGATGAACAGCCCCCACAGCGCCTCGCGCGCCCACGGCCGCTGGCCCCGCCCGGCCAGCCACGTCCCCGCCGAGATCTCGTCCAGCGCCGCGTCCCGGGGGTCGAGGCGCCGGAGCGCCGCCGACGCGCGCGCGGCGCGTAGCCGGTCGCCCATCGACAGCGGCGCGTACCGGGCCAGCGCCGGGAGCAGGTGCAGCGGGCTGGGCAGCGGCGCCCGGCGCAGCCGCGCGGGGGCGGCGCCGGGCCGCAGCACGGTGACGTCGAACCGGTCCTGGACGTCGACGAACCGGTCGGTGCGGAGCCGTCGCAGCAGCCCCTGGTACGCGGTGCAGCAGCGCAGCGACACGTGCTGGCCGTTGTCGACGCTGAGCCCGTCCCTGTGGAACGAGTGCGTGGCGCCGCCCAGCCAGGGCCGCGCCTCCACGAGCGTGACCTGCACGTCCGATTCCTGTAGGGCGATTGCCGCGCTGATGCCCGCCAGACCGCCGCCGACGATGACAACGCTCACCGCTCCACCCCCGACAGCGCGCGCGCCGCCACGACGGCCTTCTGCCATGTCGAGAGGGAGATCCGGGAGTTCAACGCGATGGATGGTCGCTCGGCTATGCGTTCCAGCAGCCGCCGGTAGATGCCCGCCATCGCGGCGGTACACGCGGCGCTGCGCCGGTCCAGCAGCGGAAGCAGCCGCAGCCCCTCCGCGTACCAGGCCCGCGCGCGCTCGGCCTGGAACCCGATGAGCTCGTGCAGCCGCCAGGGCGGGTCGACGAACTCGCCCGTCTCGTCCTGCTCCAGGGTGCAGCCGAACCGCGCCAGGTCCTCGGTGGGCAGGTAGATCCGGCCCGCCAGCCTGTCCTCGCGGAGGTCGCGCAGGATGTTCGTGAGCTGGAACGCCACCCCCAGCGAGTCGGCGAGGCCCTCCGCCCGCTGCCGCCCGTCATAGCCGAACACGCCGAGCGACAGCCGTCCCACCGTCCCCGCCACCTGCTGGCAGTAGCGCAGCAGGTCGTCGAAGGTGTCGTACGCGGCGCCCCGCACATCGCTCTCGCACCCGTCGATCAGCTCCCCGAACGCGTCCAGCGGGATCGGGTACCGGCCCGCCGCGTCCGCCAGCGCCGTCAGCACCGGATGGCCCTCCAGCGCGCGCGAGTCCGCCCGCCGCCACAGCACCTCCTGGACGGTCGCCAGCCGCTGCCGCGACCGGTCCAGCAGGTCGAGCCGCACGCACGCGGGCTCCGGGCCGTCCCCGGTGTCGTCCACACCGCGCGCGAACGCGTAGATGGCGCTCATCGCGCGCCGCTTCGGCGCGGGCATCAGCCGGATCCCGTACGAGAAGTTGCGGGCCTCCTCGCGGACGACCCGCTCGCAGTGCTGGTAAGCCTCGGAAACCCTCGCGGATTGCCGGTATGCCTCCGAAACCGTCATCGCTCAGCCCCTTCCAAGAGCGCGTGCCCATCCGGCCAGCAGCGCGGCCCGGCCGGGACGCGGTGGGCAGGCGAGCACGTCGTACCGGCCGTGCACGAGCGCCGCCAGCGCCGCGCGCCCCCCGGCCACATAGCCCGCCACCGCGAGCCGCGCCCACCCGCGCAGGCCCGCGATCAGCGGGGCCGCCCCCCGGTCGAGCAGCTCGCGGGCCCGTCCCGCCTCCAGCGCCAGCACCCCGCGCAGCCGCGTCGGCGTCACCGCCCGGGACAGGTCGTCCTCGGCGCAGCCGAAGCGCCGCAGGTCCTCGGCGGGCAGGTAGATCCGGCCGTTGCGGAAGTCCTCCCCGACGTCCTGGCAGTGCTCGATGATCTGCAGCGCGGTGCAGACCCGGTCCGACGGCCCCAGCAGTTCCGGCTCCACGGCCCCGAACACGTGCAGCACCATCCGCCCGACCGGATCGGCCGACAGGGTGCAGTACTCCAGCAGTTCTTCAAACGTCCCATACCGATGCACGACCTGGTCTTGGCGATTGGCCCGCACCAGCCGCCGGAATGGCTCCTCGGGAATTCCCCGCGCGCGCACGGTGCCCGCCAGCCGCTGTAACTGGGGCATCCTCGGCGTCGCGCCCCGGTAGATGCGGTCCAGGTCGTCGTCCACCGAATCGAGCAGGCCGGCGCGCTGGTCGCGCGGCGCCTCGTCGCCGATATCGTCCACGAGCCGCGCGAATCCGTAGACCGCCCGCAGAGCGGCGCGATGCCGTGCGGGCAGCAGCCGCGTCGCGACCGGGAAGTTCTCCCGGGCGGCCAGTCCCTCCAGCGCGCGGTCATGGGCCTCGGCGCTCCAGGGTGATTCAGTGGTCACCACTCAGAGATTCGCCGGTCCGGCACCAGAAAAACTCTGTCCAAGGTATGGAGTTATTGAAGTGCCCCGCGTTTCCACGACGGAAAGCACGCAAAAGGGCGCAACAGGAATATCGCCCTTTATGGCAATGGAGCTCCGCCGGCCGCCGCCGCCCGCGCCGCCCGCGCCGCCTCGCGGTGCTCCTCGGCCAGGCGGCGGTGCTCGTCCGCATCCCCCTGCCCCGCCTGGAGCGCCGCCTCATGCCGCTGGACGGCGTCCTCATGCGCCCGCGCCTCCGCGAGCCGCGCCGCCGCCGTCCGCTCCTTGGCCTGCGCGGCCCGCCGCGCCGCCGTCTCGGCCGTCTCCGCCGGCGTCTCGGCCGTCTCCGCCGGCGGGACGTCCGGGGACCCGGTCAGATCCCTGCGCCGCCGACCGGCGGCCCGCGCCCGCTCCGCGGCCTCGTCCGCACGGTGCCGGGCGAGCTCACCGCGCACCCTCCGCTCCGAGCCCGGCCCGGCGGGCGGCGGCGGCCGCTCGTCCGTCGGCGCCTCGGCCCGGCGGGCCATCCGCCGATGCCGCTGCCGCGCGGTGTCCGCGTCCGGCAGCTCCAGCACCGCCGCGACCTGCTCGTAGTCGAGCCCCAGCTCCAGCGCGCGCTCGAACAGCGCCGCCTCCAGCCGGTCCACGTCCAGCCGTGCGGCCGACAGCACCAGGAACGCGGCGCCCAGATCCATCGTCGTCGTCCCCGCCTGCTCGTCCTCCGGACGGTCCCGCAGCGCACGCGTGACCGCGTCCAGGTCGTGCATGGGATGCTTGTGCATCTCCCACAGCACCGCCTCCACGCCCGTCGCGAACCGGGACGTCAGATGCTGCCGCGCGGCGCGTACCAGATCGGGGTCGGGAATCGGCAACTCCGTCATGCCTCTAGTGAAACCCCTGACGGCTCCGCATCGCCACCTCGCGGGCGGCGGGGAGCCGTATGGTGTGATGGCGCGGTGAGCCGCGCCACCGAAGAGACCAACCGCCGCATGCTCCGGGCACGGGACGCGATGGACCGCGCCTACGCGCAGCCGCTGGACGTCCCCGCCCTGGCCCGGATCGCCCATGTGTCGCAGGCGCACTTCACACGCACCTTCCGGGCCACGTTCGGTGAGACGCCGCACCGCTACCTCCAGCGCCGCCGTGTCGAGCGCGCGATGTTCCTGCTGCGGGAGACCGACCGCAGCGTGACCGACATCTGCTTCCAGGTCGGCTTCGGCAGCCCGGGAACCTTCAGCCGGACGTTCCGCGACATCGTCGGCCGCTCGCCCAGGGCGTACCGCAAGGAGGCGGCGCCCATGGGCGTCCCGACGTGCTTCACGATGGCGTGGACGCGGCCGAGCGGCCGACCTGCCGCCGACTGAGCAGTTTTGGATAAGTTCCCGCCCGGCCCGCTCGGTAGCGTGATGCGCATGTTCAACGCCATCACGCACTCGCAGATATTCGTCCTCGACCAGGACGAGGCCCTCGACTTCTACGTCGGCAAGCTCGGACTGGAGGTCAACACCGACGTCGACATGGGCTTCATGCGCTGGCTGACCGTCAGCGTCCCGGGCCGCCCCGAGCGCGAGATCCTGCTGGAGAAGCCGGGCGGCCCTTCGATGTCGGAGGAGACGGCGCAGCAGGTCCGCGACCTGGTGACCAAGGGTGCGACGGGCGGCCACCTCATCTTCAGCACCGACGACTGCCGTAAGACCTACGAGAAGCTGCTGTCCCTGGGCGTCGAGTTCACCGAGGAGCCCACCGAGCGCCCGTACGGGATCGACTGCGGCCTCCGCGACCCCTTCGGCAACCCCATCCGCTTCACCCAGCCGAAATCCTAGAACTCGGGCGGCCCACGGCGGGGGCTGTGCCGTATCCTCTGAGGCTAGAGTGTTCTCTCAGAAGGAGCCTGCGGTGAGGTATCTGGCCGAGGAAGCCCTCCTGCGGGCTCTCATGCGGATCAACCAGTTGGTGTCATGGCTGACAAGAGGGCGAGTTGTGGTCTTCCGTTTCGACGGGATGTCCGGCCTGCTGCTCACGGTCACGGACGCGGAGAACCAGGTGGCCGATACCAGGCCATTCTGCTATCTCGCGGATGGTGACGACTACGTCGTCCTCTCCTCGAAGACGGAGAGCGCCCACACCGAAGGCGGCTACCTCGCCAAATTGGGCGCCACCGCGTCCGCCACCGTCGAGCTCGTCCCGGACGAGACCTTCGACGTTGACGTGGAAATGCTGGGGAGTGACGCGGACCGTACCGGGCTTCTCGATCGGCTACTGGGCGACACGTCGCTTTACGAACGCCATGAGATCAAGCGTGGAGGCGGACTTCCGGTCGCTCGCCTCCGGCCGCATCGGAGCCGGCCGACGATGTCACGGCGGCCGGACGGGACGAGCAAGTTCAGTGGCATCGTCGATTCTTAAAGAACTGCCGGGAACGCCGATGTGTCGGCGCTCCCGGCAACTATTCTGCCGCTCTTAGTGGCAGTGCGACGCGAATGCCTTGCTGACCGCCTTGCCCACGTTGCCGTTGTTGCCGTTCTTGGATGCGAGGGCGACCGTGACGGTGTGGTAGTAGGACGTGAAGTGCCGGTCCCAGCCGCATCGGTACTTCGCGATCACCTTGCGGCCCGCCTTACATGAGCCCCACCCCTTCCGATTGGCGGCCACCAGGTACCACTGGTGCTTGCCGGGGTGGTATTTCTCCAGGTAAGAGTTCATGTAGCAGGCCGTTGGGCGGCCGAAGCAATTCTTGATCCTGGACTGGCTGCGAACGTCGTACGACACGGGAAACGGCTTGTCGGCCTTGAACCAGCACCCGGCGACCGGGCTGTTCTTGCCCTTGACAGCGGACTTGGCCTGGCCGTCGGCCGGGGCCTGCGTGTTCTGGATCTGGGGGGTCGGCGTTCCGCTCGGCCCCGGCTCGGCGGATGCCGCCGGAGCGGCCGCCAATGCCAGGCCGGCGAAGGCCCCGGCGGATAGCGCGATGGACAGTTTTCGTTGCACTGTCGTCATTCCTTTCACGACGTGCCGAACATGGCATGGACCGTGGCGGTCGCGGTGACCGGCATCCCGACTGCTCCAATCTCAGTGGTGAACACCCACAGCAGAACATCGAACGGTCTCTAGCCCGTCTCTGGAATGTCTCCGCGCCAGGTGCGCCGGTCACGCGCGAGGGAACCGGCCGGATCGCCGGCGGCTCCGGACGGTGACCAAGGTCACATCAGATGCCTGTCGCAGTGGGCGAGCGCGGCCGGTCAAGGAGATGTACCGCACAAACTTTCGATGAGCGCACATGGCGAACGCCATCAAGGCCGCCGGGCGGTATCCGGTCTTCCCGCCGCCCGGCGGCCCGCCTCTTTCCCGCTGGAACGGCTACGCCGCGGCCGTCACCGGCAGACGCTCCAAATGGGCCGTCCTGGCCGCCTGGCTGCTGATCCTGATGCTCGCCGGAGGCTTCGCCGCCAAGATCTCCGACGTGCAGGACAACGACCCCGCCTCCTGGCTGCCCGCCGACTCCCAGTCCACCCGGGCCGTCGGGATCGCCGAGAAGCACTTCGCCGAGCACGACCGGGCGACCGCCGTCGTCGTCTACACCCGCGACGGCGGGCTCACCCCCGCCGACCTGGCCAAGGTCGACGCCGACCGCGGCGCGACGCCCGGCTCGACCGCGGCGACGAAGTCCAGGGACGGCAGGTCCGTCCTGTTCAGCGCGCCCGTGCCGATGGCCGCCAACGACAACGGCGTGCTCGGCGACGCCGTCGACCGCCTCCGGCGGACCACCGACCGGGCGGCACCGTCCGGACTGGACGTCCGCGTGACCGGTCAGGCCGGAACCATCGCCGACTACATCGAGGCCTACTCCGGCATGGACGGTGTCCTGCTCGGGGTCGCCCTCGCCGTCGTCACCGTCGCCCTGCTGATCACCTATCGCAGCCCCGTGCTGTGGCTGATCCCGCTCCTGGCGACGTTCCTGGGCACCTGGATCGCCACGGGGGTGGTCTACCTGCTCGCCAAGCATGCGGGCCTTCAGGTCGACGGCCAGTCCAGCTACATCCTGATGGTGCTCGGCCTGGGCGTCGGCACCGACTACGCCCTGCTGCTCATCGCCCGCTACCGCGAGGAACTCGGCCGCCGCGCCGACAGGCACGAGGCCATGGCGCACGCACTGCGCCGCTGCATGCCCGCCATCACCGCCTCCGCCGCCACCGTGGCGATCGCCGCCCTGTGCCTGGTCTTCGGGAAGATGAACAACACCCGGGGACTCGGCCCGGTCATCGCGATCGGCGTCGCCGTCGTGTGCCTGGCGGCCACCTCCTGCTGCCCGCGATGCTGGTCTGCCTCGGCCGGTGGGTGTTCTGGCCCAAGAGGCCCGCCGCCGAGGCGCCTTCGGTCACCGCTCCGCACTCTGGCCTGTGGCAGCGCGTGGCCGCCGTCGACGCGAGGCCCCGCTGGATCTGGATCGGCACGGCCGCCGTCCTCGCCTCGTCCGAGCCCGCCGACATCTACGTCGCCGACGCGCAGGCCGGCACGGTGCTGAAGGCCGCGAAGGTCGACGGCGTGACCAGCACGGCGCGGGACCGCTCGGCGGGCGGCTACACCCACCTGACCGCCGTCCTCACCGCCGAACCCGACACCCCGGCCGCCCGCGACGCCATCACCCGCGTCCGCGACGCGGTGAAGGGCAGCGGAGCCGTCGTCGGCGGGCAGACCGCCGTCGCCCTCGACACCTCGCGTGCGCAGGGAGACGAGGAGCTGCTGCTCATCCCGCTCATTCTCGCCGTGGTCCTGATCATGCTCGTGCTGCTGCTGCGCGCGCTCACGGCCTCCCTGCTCCTGATCGCCTCGGTCGTGCTGTCCTACGGCGCGGCCCTGGGCCTGGCGGGCCTGCTGTACCGGGCGCTCGGCCATCCGTGAGGAGGCCCACCTGCACGGCCACCGCCAAGGCGTCCTCAACGGACTGCGCGTCACCGGCGGCGTCATCACCAGCGCGGGCCTGGTCCTGGCCGCCACCTTCAGCGTCCTGGCCGTCATGCCCACCGTCGCCGCGCTCCAGCAGGGCCTGCTCATCGCGGTGGGCGTCCTGCTCGACACCCTCATCGTCCGCAGCCTCCTCGTCCCCGCGCTCGCCCTGCTCCCGAAGGGAATATGGCGCCTTCCCGCCCATGCGGCGGACGTCCTTCGGTGTGGCATCGATAAGCCCCAACCCAGGCATAGAGAACTGAATATAACATTAGGATAGGCTATCCTCAATAAGGGTAGCCTAAGTAATTGAGTCGGCATGGAGATCCATTCACATAACGGAGAGTGAATGGATGCCCACATCGATGGCCCGTGACCTTGGACAACGTCCAAGGCCGTATGGCCGGCGACTGCGTGACTTTCAGAAATTCAAGGCAACAGACGATCTTAAGCCGGGCCGTGACGCGGGGCGCGGCCGCTAGATGATCAGTTGGTGTCGCACGGCCGGTGACCTTGATCGTGTTCTGACCTTTGGTTTTGTCGTTCTTGCCCCTCTTGATTACCCAATATTCTTTTCCCGTTGAGAATCTTTGCATAGATCGCTTCTTGCGCCGCCGCAGAGGAATCGCATCACGAATCACCGCAGCCTAAGCCTTGATTTCTTGTTGATCAGGAGATTCAACTTGAAATTTCTGTCCTGGCGGGCGGCCGGTCGGCGATGTCAGCATGGGCGCCATGGACGGTGACAGCGAAATCATCGGGCTGCTCAACGAGCAGCTCACCGCGGAACTCACGGCGATCAACCAGTTCTTCCTGCATGGCAAGATGCAGCAGGACTGGGGCTACGTCCGACTCGCCAAACACACCCGCTCGGAATCTTATGACGAGATGAAGCACGCCGAGCGGCTGACCGAGCGAATCCTTTTCCTGGAGGGCATGCCGAACTACCAGAAACTCAACGCTCTGCGGATCGGGCAGACCGTCCCCGAGCAGCTCCAGGCGGACCTCGCCCTGGAGATGGAGAACGTGGCCCGGCTGCGTCCCGGCGTCGAACTGATGCGCTCGCGCGGCGACATCACCTCCGCCCGGATCTTCGAGGAGATCCTCGCCGACGAGGAAGAGCACGTCGACTACCTGGAGACGGAACTGGGCCTCGTCGAGTCCCTCGGCGAACACAACTACCTCCAGCGCCTCACCGACGCACCCGGAGAGGACTTCACCGAGCCCGTCTAGGCCTCCGGCCGGCGATGGTGCTCTCCGGCTCGGCGCAGGCGCAGCGGCCGAAACCTTGCGATCACCCGGGCGCCGAGGAGCGACTCGATTCCACGCTGGACTCGGAAGCCCCGGCGGCCGGGTGCCCGCCCAGAACGGGCCACCACCTGGACCGTGCCCATCCCCTGAAAAACCCATCCCCGAACGACCCCCGCATTCGCAGGATGTGACCGGTCGAGTCGGCAGCGGACCCCATCGAGAAGGAGCGCGTTCGTGACCGAGACCAATACTGCCAACGACACCGGCACCCGTCCCGCACTCTCTGGAGAACGGCTGGTCCTGCAGATGTGGCGGACCCCCGTCTACCAGGCCGACTGCGCCGGCGCCGCCGAGCATCTCCCGCCCCTGCGGGAACTGATCCTTCAGGCCGAGAAGACCGACACGCGAGCCGCCGGCTCCGGCGGCATCAAGTCGTCCCAGACCATGCTGACCTGGGACCACCCCTCGATCGACTGGTTGAAGCACCAGATCGGCATCGCGGGCCAGACGCTGACCCGCACTGTGCTGGGCGAGGCCGCCGACGAGATCGACGACCACGACGTCCTCGCCGAAGCCTGGGCGGTGGTCTGCCGGCCCGGTGAACCCCTTCGCCCGCACACCCGCCACGACTCCGCCTGGTCGGGTCTGCTTTCGGTCGCCACGGATCCCAGCGGCGACAGGGACGCCGGATACCTGCGAATGCTCGACCCGCGGCCGGCCGCCGCCGGCCGGACGGCCAGGCCCCGAGCGGTCCGCTACACCCCGGTCCCCGGCCGGATGATCGCCTTCCCCGGCTGGCAGGCCCACTGGATGAGGGCGACCGCCACCCACTCCCGGCTGCGGATCGCGATCGCCTGGAACATCACCTACCAAAAACATCGGAGCCGGACGTCATGACGCTCACCACCCCCGCCCCCGTCCCGTCCTCCAGCCGTGACCGGCGCAGCTGCGGCAACGCCGGACCGGCCGTCCGGCAGCACTGGGGAACACCCCTCACCTTCGCCACGCTCGACCCCGCCGGGCTGCTGTCCCCGTCCACCGCCGACATCGGTGCCGCGGGTCCCGCGCTGCGGACCGTGCCGCCCGGCGAGATCATCACCGACCTGGAGACGGCCGCCGCACAGTTCCAGGCATCGTTCGACGCACTCGCCGCCGCCCACGCACCCGACCTCGCGCCCCCCGGCGGCGGCTTCGACATCGACGTGCAGATCTGGCGGCACGGCCACCACCTGCCCCCCGCCGAGCAC
>NZ_SMKU01000802.1 GCF_004349215.1 Actinomadura rubrisoli
GGGCCCGGGTGGCCGTGGGCCACGGGCGGGTAGCCGGGGCTGGACGGAGCGGGCGGCGGCGGCCCGCCGTGCCCGTATGGACCGGGTCCGCCTGGTGCGGGCGGAGGTACGGCCCCAGGGGCGGGCGGTGGTTGCCCATGCATCGGCGCGTGTCCTGGAGGGCCGCCATGGCCGGAAGGCTGTCCATAACCGGGCGGTGGCGCATGGCTCGGCGGTGGTGCGTGTCCCTGGGGTGGTGCATGGCCGGGCATGGGCGAGTGGGCAGGCGGGCCACCAGGACCGGACGGGTAACCGGGGCCGCGACCGGGCGCGCCGCCATGGCCCGGGGCAGGAGGGAAGCCAGGTGCCTTTTCAGGAGGCGGCGGGAAGCCTTGTCCGGGC
>NZ_SMKU01000094.1 GCF_004349215.1 Actinomadura rubrisoli
GCCCTGGGCCGCTCTCGGGATCGGCGGCCCAGGGCAGGGCGCCGTCTAGCGCGGCCCGGTCAGGAGGCGGTCAGGAGGCGATGGCCGCCTGGGCGATGAGGAGGTCGGCGACCGGGTCCGGGTGGCTCCACTGGGGACAGTGGCCACCGGGGACCTCAAGGACGGTCTCGGGGACGAACTCCCGGGCGATGGTCTCGGGGAGACGGTCGTCTTGGGCGCGTACGTGGACGGCCGGGATCTCGCGCCATGCCGCGACCTTCACCGGTGTGCCGCCGGTCGAGGCGTTCATCGGGCGCAGGCGCTCGATGGCGCGCTCCGCCCGGGCGGGCGCGCAGTCGTGGAAGAGGCCGACCAGGGCGCCCTGCCGGCTCATGGTCATGACCCCGTCGGTCACGGACACCGCGTCGATGCGCAACCGCGAGATGTCCGGGCCCGTTCCGGCCACGACGCACGGGGCGGGCGACGTGGGCAGGGAGGCGACGGTGTCGCCGACGTCCGGGATGGCCGAGGTCAGATAGACCAGGCGGGTGACGGGGGACGCCGGGCCGGCCGCGGCCTCGGTGATGACCATGCCCGCGTAGGAGTGACCGCAGAGCACGACGGGCGCCTCCAGCCGTTCCAGCGCCGCGCGGACCGCGGCGACGTCGGCGGTGAGGTCGCCGAGGCCGGGGGGCCGGCCGACGCTGGGCAGGGCGACGCCGACGCTGGGCACTCCCGCGGCGGCCAGGCGGGCCTCGACGCCTTCCCAGACCCACGGGCCGAGGAATCCGCCGTGCACCAGCACGACGGTGGCGCGGCCGGCCGGAGTCCCGGCCGGTGATGACATCGCCGATGGTCCCGTACTCCCTCGCCTGCCCTCCACGGGGCCTCCTTCCGAAACCGGGATCGGTGGTCGCGGTACGCGGGGTGCCTCAGGAGACCGTGCCCTCGGGCCGGCCGCGTGACCTGGGCCGGCCGCGGGGCCGGGCCGCTGCGGGCGGTCAGCCCAGACCGGGCGGCGGGGAGCCGGCGACGTCGTGCACGAACCCGTAGGCGACGGCCTGGTCGGCGCCGAAGATGCGGCCCCGATGCGCGTCGTCGCGGATCTCCTCCACCGATCGTCCGGTGACCAGCGCCAGCCGGTCGTAGAGGGCGCCGACCAGGCGACGGTGCTCCTCCTCGAACAATGCCATCTCCGCCGCCGTGCCGCCGGACTGCTCACGCGGCTCGATGAGGCGGATCATGGCGTTCGGGGTGATCTGCCGTTCCCGGGCGGCGGCGAGCACGGCCAGAGCGGCGCCTCCCAGTTGCCCCACCACCAGCGCGTGCGTGGGGCAGGAGAGGACGTCCATCGTGTCCACGACGGCGAACGCCGCCTCGAGGTCGGCGCTCGCCAGCCTCAGGTGCAGGGTGATGGGCTCGCCGACGCCCAGCGCGTCCAGGGTCATGAGCTGGGAGCACAGCTCGGCCGCGCGCTCGCCGTCGAGATGACCGTGCGCGATGACGAGGCGCATCTCGATCAGGCGGTTCATCTCGTAGGCCAGCACGCGCGGCGGGGAAAGGGATTCCCGGCGCGGCGGATCCGGTGGGGGGCCGGGCGGATTGAATCCCGGCCGAAATGGTTCGCGACGCCACGGTTCCGGGCTTCCGGGGAACGGGGCACTGTTCATGGGTTCACCCTCCAGGTGATAGAGCGGTCAATGGCCGCCGCGTAGCGCTCCAGCGTCGAGGCGCGCACATCCCCATGGCCCGACTCCAGTCGTGCCACAGCCGACTGCGAGGTGCCCATTCGGGCGGCCACCTCGGTCTGCGATAGGCCGTCCGATTTCCGGAGGGCCACAAGGTCGGCGATCATCTGCCGCCGCCGCTGCTCCATGTGGCGGCGGTGGCGCTGCGCCATCTCCCGGAAACCGGGAAGGATGGGGAGATCGTCATCCTCCGGCGACTCACTCATATCATCGACGGTATCTCATCGCAGAGATGATGGCCAGGTGGCGGTGGCGTCGGCACTCAGTGTGGCGCGACAAAGACTCGCGGTCAGCATTTCTTGCCCCTATTGATCTTGACATCAACATAAACTTACGTCTGAGAGAATATTGACTTTTGGAACGATCTGTTTATGGTAAATAAGTATGGCTGATCTTGATCGACGCCTCGGCGGCCTTGTGCGGAACGTCAAGAATCGTGGACAACGGGTGATTTTGGAACTCGATCTGTCCCACGGGGTCCGGGTCGGTGCGACCGGTCCCGTCTCAGCCATTGTCGGCGGGCGGTCGCCTCATCTGACAGATATCGTGCGGGGGCTGGATCGGGCGGCGCGGGACGAGCGTGTCGTCGCGCTCATCGCCAGATTCAGCGGGAATCGGCTCAAAATCGGTACGGCGCAGGAGATACGCGCCGCCGTCGCCCGGCTGCGCGCCGCGGGAAAGCACACGGTCGCCTGGGCGGAGTCCTTCGGCGAGTTCCGGCCCGGCCTGGTCCCGTACTATCTCGCCACCGCGTTCGAGCAGATCTGCCTTCAGCCCTCCGGCGACCTCGGCATCACCGGGGTCAGCGTGGAGTCCTGGTTCCTGCACGACGCGCTGCGCAAGGCGGGCGTGCGGCCACAGGTGGACCAGCGGCACGAGTACAAGACCGCGGGCAACATGCTGACCGAGCCGGGGTTCACCGAGGCGCACCGCGAGGCCGACGAACGGCTGGTGGCGTCCCTGTCGGAACAGATCATCGAGGGCATCGCCGCCGGCCGCGGGCTCGGCGTGGACGAGGTCCGGTCGCTGGCCGACCGGGCTCCCCTCTCCGCGCAGGAGGCGCTGGAGGCGCGGCTGATCGACGACATCCGCTACCGCGACGAGGTCTACGCGCGGACGCGCGAGCGCCACGGGCGGGAGGCCCGCCTCCTCTATGTCACCCGATACGCCAAGACGCCGTCTCTCAGACCGCGGATCCCCGGACGCGGCGAAGACGCGGTCGCTCTCGTCCCGGTGCACGGCACGATCCGGCTCGGTCGCGGCGGCGTCGGCCCGGTGGTCGGGTCCGACGCCGTGACCGGGGCCCTGCGCGCCGCGATCGATGACGACAAGGTCCGGGCGATCGTCCTGGACGTGGAGAGCCCTGGCGGCTCCTACGCGGCGTCCGATGCGATCTGGCGGGAAACGGAACGCGCCAAAGACCGCGGGAAGACGGTGGTGGGACACAGCGCCGACGTCGCCGCGTCCGGCGGCTACTACGTGCTGATGGGCGCGGACGCGATCGTCACGCAGCCGTGCTGCCTCACCGGTTCCATCGGCGTCTTCGGCGGCAAGCCGGTGCTCACCGACATGCTCGCCCGCCTCGGCATCGGCCGTGACGGCGTCGGCGCCGGCCGCAGGGCCCGGATGTTCTCCAAGGCGGCGCCGTTCACCGAGGACGAGTGGGATCTGCTGAGCGCCTGGCTGGATCGCGTCTACGCCGCGTTCGTGGCCAAGGCGGCCGAGGGGCGTGACATGCCGCCCGACCGCATGCACGGGCTCGCCAAGGGACGGGTGTGGACCGGGGCGGACGCCAGGGACAACGGGCTGGTCGACGAGCTCGGCGATCTCGAAGCGGCGGTCGCCCTGGCCAGGCGGAAGGCCGGGCTGGGCGGGAAGGCCCCCGTCAGGCTCTACCCCCGGACCGGCGCCCTGCGGCGGCTCCGCCCCGCCCGGTCGAGCGACGACGCCGGTGCCGCGATGTCGCTGGGATGGGAGTCCTGGGGGGCGCTGGCCGGGCTGGCTGGACGGCTCGGGCTGCCCGTGGACGGGCCGCTGCTCCTCCCCTGCCGCTATGAGATCGGTTGAGCCTGCACGGCGACGACAGCGATCCGGGACGTCGAGATCGAACGGGGGAGTCCTCACCATGGGCGTGAGCGTGGCGTTAATCGAAGACCGGCAGGCCGTGAGGACGGGGCTGAGGCAGATCCTGACCGCGCACCACAACATCGACGTGCACGAGTTCACCGGCTCGCAGCCCGCCGTCCTGGACCGGCTGCTGAGCCTGCGGGTGGACGTGGTGCTCGTCGGGGAGGTCGACCACGTCCAGGACCTGGCGCTGATCCGGTGGCTGGACCGGTGCCGGGGCGTGGCGAACTTCCGCATCCTGCTGCTGCGGGACGTGCGGACCCTGAGCGAGGTCACCCAGGTGCGGGCGGCGGGCGCGCACGGCTACCTCCCCTACGGCGCCGACGAGCACCAGCTCGTCAGCGGCGTGTTCATGGTCGCGGGCGGCGGGTACGCCTTCCTGCCCGGCCTGGACGGGCCGCCGCCCGAGTCCGTGACCGAGCCGCCGCCGGACTCGGTGGGGCTGACAAGGCGCGAGTACTCGGTGCTGTCGGCTCTGGCCCATGGGATGAGCAACGCCGAGATAGCCAAGGACATGTGCATCACCGAGGCGACCGTGAAGAAGCACCTCTCCCAGGTTCTCGCGAAGATCGGCCAGCCCGACCGGCTGCGCGCCGGGCTGTACGCCTACCGGCACGGTCTGCACTGCGCGCTGCGGTGACGTCCGCCGCTTCCAGCGTGCCCTAAGGCGTGCCGAGCCAGCCGGTCAGCGCGCGTCTGCTCATGCCCATCCGCGTCTTCCACCGGTCGTTGCGGCGTCCTCCTTCCAGGACGCCGCAGCCTTCCTGGATGGCGGTGCGCAACGTCGCGTACAGCAGCACGGTGTAGGGGCTGAACGGAAGCTGGTCCAGCGGTACCGCGCCCGCGGCCCAGTTGTGGAAGCGGATCCCGTCCGCGAACGAGATCGACGCGGCGACGCAGGTGCCGTCGATTCGGAGTGACACCAGCCGTGTGTGCGGTTCCAGCCCGCCGACGAACCCCGTCAGCCGGTCAGGGTCGTACCATCCGGGATTGCCGTGCTTGGCCGCCGCCGTCTGGCACAGCGCGGCCACTCGCTCCAGGGCGGTTCTGTCCGGGGCGGGGTCGACGATGATCTCGGCGCCGGCGTCGGCGGCGCGCCGGAGCTGGCGGCGCAGATCCTGCCTCGCCTGCCGCCCGAGGGACGCCAGGTAGCCGTCCACGGACGTGAGGCCGCGAAGGTCGATGACGTATCGCGCGTCGATGGTCGCCGCGGTCAGTCTCGTCATGGGCAGGAGCTCGGCCAGCCGACCGTCGCCGGCGACGTTGATGAAACCGTACGCTTGCGCGCCGCACCGCCGGGCCAGATCCTCCAGTTCCCGGCAGACCGCGTCCAGCAACTCGGGCGTCAGCCTGCGCGCCGGGAGGTGCGTGTCGTACCAGTGCCACACGTGTGACAGCAGCAGGGGGCGCCCGCCGGGGCGGAAGGACGGCAGCATCGTCCCGAGGACGTCGAGCGGGTCGAGCGCCGGTACCTGGAAGGCGGGCAGCACCGCCTCTAAGGAACCGCTCCGCCGGTCACGGGCGGTGAGGCAGTGGACGGTGTCCGTATCGAGCAATGGATGGCGCTGGTAGGACCGCAGCACGCCCGAACGGTAGAACAGCGGGCTGCCCGAGGCGCGCACGACATCGTCCCAGGCCTCGCGGTCGTCGATGCCCTCGGCGACCCGCACGGTGTACGTGCCCATGCGTCACCGCCGGATGCGTTCACCGGTCAAGGCGCGTGCGAGGACCGTGCTCTCCGGCTCCACCGCGCCCCAGACCGTCGGCACGAACACCTCGCCGTCCAGCGCGACGACGGTCCCCTTCCCGGAGCGGACGAGCCGCATGCCCGAGGCCAGTTCCTGATCCGACGTCGGGCCCGGCGCGCCGGCGTGCGGTGCCGCCCTGTCCGCCAGCCCCTGCCAGGTCTCCTTCGGGAGAAGCCGCCAGCACAGGTCTCTCCTGCGGTGCGGACCGTCCGGCGCGGCCGGGACGGGGGCGTCCAGCCGGGGTGTCAGGTCCGCGGTGAAGTAGGCGTACGCCTCTTCGGCGACGCGCTCCGCCAGGGAGGCGTCCCGGCCCCGCGCACGCTCGTCGTCGAGGGCCAGGCGCCGCACCCGGTCGGCTCGGACGCCCGGCGGCTCCTCACCGGTCGACAGGTAGGTGTCGCCTGATCGCCGGGCATCGCCGGCCCACGCGGGAACGGTGGTCCCGGGATAGACGCGCGCCGCGGCCGACAGGATCTCGCCCATGGCCTTCAGCGCTCCGGCGCCCCGGCACAGCTCCTCCACCGCCCCCCAGTCGACCCCCGCGTGGCGGGACAGCAGGACATGCGCGTCGTTCACGTCCTTCATCGACAGCAGACCGTCGTTGACCGCGTGGGCTCCGATCAGCGCGATCTCCGATTCCGCGCATGGCACGACGGACGGTACGCCCAGCACGTCCCGCGGCCGCCATCCCACCAGCGGCATGAGCGTCGAATGCCCGACGGAGAACGGTCCGATGTGGAGGTCGACGCGGCTGTGCGGATCCTCGTTGTCCGGAAGCACCATCGTGAGCTGCCCGTAGAGCGATCCGCCGTCGGTCCACTTGATCCAGGGGAATTCGTGGGTGTCCCACCGCCATCCTCTTTCCCGCAGGACGCGGGTGATCTGGCGGGCGCTCTCCCAGTCGGGCACGTGCAGGTCGAGGTCGCCGATGTGCCGCAGTTCCGGATCGGCGTAGTGCTCGCGCAGCGAGAGGCCCTTGATGACCCGCGCGTCGAGGTCCCGCACCCGCCTCAGGACGGCGCGGGTCTCGGGGAGCGCCTGTGCGCGCCGGGCCGTCTCCTTGCCGTCGAGGTCCTTCAGCGCGGCGTGGACGACCGCGACGTCGTCACGGCCGGCGAGACCGCCCAGGTTGCGCAGCGCGATCGTGTAGACGCGGGACCTGACGATCTCGGTGTACAGCGCCCGCGGATCCAGCCGCTCCATCTCCGCCGCGGCTCGCTGGAGATCCTCGTCGCGTGGGGACAGCCTGCCGAGGACGCTGACCACGTCCCAGTAGTGGTCCGCAGAGCCCATGGTGAACGCTCACCTCATCGGGGAGAAGTAGCTGGAGGTGGTCAGGACGGCGGTCTCCCACGAGTCGAGCCCGAGCCGATGGAGCCGCAGCAGCCCGGCGACGCGCTGCATGTCGGGAGGGGGCTCGCTGGAGTCGAACGGCAGCCCGAGGATCTCCGGGAGCCGGCCGTGCCGAACACCGGCCGCCTCCCGCGCCAGCAGGCGCCCGGCCTCGGCGTCGGCGAGGCCGCCGTCTGCGGTGAGCTTGGCGGCGAGCCGGCGCCCCTCCGGGCTGAGGTCGCTCCACAGCCGGGCCACCAGGCGCCCGCGCAGGCCCTTGAGGACGTCGGAGAAGAGCCGGTGCTCCGCGTCCTGCGTCGCTTCCAGCGTGGTGACGAACGTGCCCAGTTCCTCGGCGGGAAGGTAGTCGTGCGGCTCCACGCCGTCGCCCAGCAGAGCCGCCTCGGCCGCCGAGTGCCGCGGGGAGTCGGACAGGTGCAGCAGGCTCATCACCACGTTGACGGACCCGATGTCGTGGCGGATGGTGCCCGGCTCGGCGCGCCGGGGATCCGCGTCGCCCTTGACCCGTGCCGCGGTCCGGTAGAGCTCGTCCGTGCCACGCCCCGCGCGGTCCCGCAGCACCAGCAGGAGCACCGGGCCCAGGCCGAACAGCGCGTCCATGGCGCGGTAGCGGTAGACCTGACCCGGCCCGGCGTTCTGGGCCTGGCTGACGGCGTCGATGCGGGGCTGGGCCACCTCCGTGCACCACCAGCCGGCCGGGACGAGGTCCGCCTCCCGCAACGCGTCGAGCACCGCACGCAGCGCCAGCCGTCTCAGGCAGTCGGGGCCGATCATGCAGAAGACCCGGTCGTCCCACCATCGCGGATCGGCGGCGGAATCCGTCATGGCCTGGGCGCCGGGACGATTTTCATTGACGACATGCCTGCCATGAAAAGCTCGGCGAACGGGGAAAGTCAAGAACGCAGCGGACCGGGCGAAGCGAAGATTATACGAAAGTGGAAGGGCCGCGTAGACCTTGGTTCCGGAAGTGCTGCGCCTAAATGGTGTGGACGAAACTTGGGCGGATTATTAGCCTGGCTGGCGTGGAAACCGACCGCGCATTGTCGATGCCGTGGGGACAGTTCATATCGTGAAAGGCGCCGGACTCGAAGACCTCATCCGCGCCGCCCGGGAGACCGCCGGGGCGGCGGCCGTGGACTACTGCCTGGGCGGTGCCGGCGACGAGTCGACGGTCGGGCGCAACACGGCGGCCATCGACCGGCTGGTGTTCGTTCCCAGGGTCCTGCGGGCCCCCGGCGAGCCCGACCTCAGCGTACGGGTCACCGGGGGAGAGCTGGCGGCGCCGCTGCTGGTGTCGCCCATGGGCCTGCAGGGGCTCTACCACCGGGGGGCCGAGGTCGAGACCGCGAGAGCCGCGGCCTCGCTGGGGCTGGGGCACTGCCTGTCGGCCTTCTCCTCCGCCGGGCCGGCGGAGGTCGCGGCCGGTGCCGGCCCCGGCCTGCGATGGCGCCAGGTGTACGTGCTGCGCGATTGGGAACTCACGCGTCACCTGGTCGAGCAGGCCGAAGAAGGCGGTTTCCGCGCCGTCGTCTGCACGGTCGACGTACCGGTGGTCGGACGGCGTGATCGCGACCGGGCCAACGGATTCGACCGCTTCTCCGTGGAGCCTCCGGCCATCGTCCACAGCGCCGCCTTCAAGAGGCTGCACCGGGAGCGCGGCGGCGATCCGCGCGACGTGCTGGACAGCGTCTTCCCCTATCCGGAATCCACATGGGACGACGTCGGGAGGGTCATCGCGTCCACCGGGCTTCCCGTCCTGGTGAAGGGAATCCTGCACCCCGACGACGCGCGGCGGGCACACGAGCTGGGCGCGGCGGGCGTCATCGTCTCGAACCACGGCGGCCGCCAGCTGGACCGCTGCGTGAGCAGCATCGAAGCGCTTCCCGCCGTGCACCGCGCGGTCGGCGACGTCATTCCGGTCTATTTCGACTCGGGAGTCCGCACCGGAACGCACGTGGCGCTCGCACTGGCCCTTGGCGCCCGGGCCGTGCTCGTCGGCCGCCCGCTGCTGCTGGCGCTCGCCGCGGGCGGGGAGGAACAGGTGGCGGCGAGGCTGGAGGACATGGTCTCCGACCTCGGCCACACGATGCGGCTGGTCGGCGCCGCGTCCCCGGCCGGCCTGCGGCGGATCAACGTGCTCGGTACGGGCCCCGGCCTGGGGCCCGAGAAGGGGCTGTGCTCATGACGACCAGTGGAGCGGACCGGGCCGAAGCCGCCGGCGGGCTTCCCGATTGCGACACCCACTTCACCGACGACACCATCGACCTGTGGCACGGGATCTCGGCGGAGCTGTCTCTTCCCGTCCTGCCCGAGGTCGTCGACCATGAGGGCCGGCCCCGGTTGCGCATCGGCGACCGGCTCTTTCCCAAACCCAGGGGCAAAGGGCAGGGGAACCCGCGCGGGCTCGGGCACCTGATAGGCCCCGGGGCCACCGACGACCGCCGGGAGTTCATGGCCAGGCACGGCATCCGCGCGGCCGTCCTGCAGCCCGGTTTCGTGGGGCTGTCGGTGCAGGCGGTCGTCGACGGCACGCTGCGCCGCGACCTTCTGATGGCCTACAACCTGCTCGCGCGGCGCGCCTGCGCCGGTTCCCCGCTCGACCTGAGATGGGCGGTGCTGCTGTCGGCCGAGGACCCGGAGTGGAGCCTCCAGGCGGTGGAGCGCTTCGCCGCCGACGACCTGGTCGTCGGGGCGGTGGTGCGTCCCACCGCACGCACGTCCGCCGATCGGCTCAGCGGCAAGGAGTTCACGCCCGTCCTGCAGGCGCTGGCCAGGGAACGGCTCGCGCTGTTCGTCCACGGCGGGACGGGGTGCTACCAGTGGTCGCCGCTGGCCGACGCGTACGAGGACTACACCTTCACGCACGCGTTCGGGCACATGGGCGAGCACATGATCGCCTTGACGGACCTGCTCACGCGCGGCGACGGGCTTCCGGACGGCCTGCGCGTGGTGATGCTGGAGTCGGGGACGTCCTGGGTCCCGAGCCTCCTGGAGCGCCTGGACAGCCACGTCCGGCGGCTCTCCGGCGGGGGCGAAAGGCCGAGCGGGCTGTTCGCGGAGCACGTCGCGATCGTCCCGGACCCGGAGGAACGGCACGCGCGCTGGGCCTGCGAGGTGATCGGCGGCGGGAACGTCCTTTTCGGCTCCGACTACCCGCACTGGGACACCGTCGCCGCGGCGGACTGGCTCGGCCGCTTCGGCGACCTGGTGCCGCCCGCCGCGCTGGAGGCCAACACCCGCCGCTTCGTGCCGCGGCTGGCGCGATGACCGGTCCGGCCGCGCGGCCCGGTCCCCAGCCCGACCTCGCCGACGCGCTCGCGGAGATCGGCTTCCGGCGGGCCTACGGCGTGCCCGACTCGGTACTGGCTCCCTTCCTGCACAGGCTGGAGACGCGGATGCCCGTCCATCATCTGCCCCGCGAAGACCTGGCGGTGGCGGCGGCGGCCGGGGCCCACCTCGGCGGCGAGGACGCGATCGTCTTCATGAAGAACGCGGGCCTCGGCAACAGCCTCGACGCCTTCTTGTCGCTGGCCCGCGCCTCGGGCATTCCCGTCAGCACCGTCATGGGCATGTCCGGCACGGCCGGGGACACCCTGCCCCACCACACGGCCGTCGGGGAGCGCGCCACCGCCCTCCTCGACGCCTCCGGTCTCGGCCACCGCTCGATCACCTCCGACACGACCCCCCGGGGGCTCGCCCAATGGCTTCACCGCACACGGACATCCGCGGAGTCGGCGGTCATCCTGGTACCCCCGCCGTAACCCTCCAGCGGTCCGAACTCGTCCAGGCCGTCGGCGCCGCGGCCGCCAGGTACGACATGGCGTTGTTCGTCGGCAACGGCTACCTCATCCGGGAGACCGCGCGCTCGGCCGACGGGCCGAACGCCTTCTACCTGTTCGGCGGGATGGGCCTGGCGTCATCGGTGGCGCACGGGTACTGCCGGGCCACGGGCCGGCCGGCCCTGGTCCTGGAGGGGGACGGGAACTTCCTCATGGGCCTCGGCGGGGCGGCGTGCGCGCCGGCCATCGAGGCGGGCCTGGTCCACGTCGTGGCGTTCAACGGGGTCTATGAGAGCTCAGGAGGACAGCCGATGGCCATCGGCGCTCCCGAGCAGGTCGTCCACACCGCCCTCGGGCTCGGGTACCGGGCGGCCGACGTCGTGACATCGGTACCGCGGTTGCGCGCGCGGCTCGACCAGGCGTCGCGGCGGCCGGGCGGCGGGGCGTCGATGATCTGCGCCGCGACCTCGGTCCCGGCGCCCGCTCCGCCCCGCCCGGACATGGACGCGCGGGAATGCCGAGAGCGGTTCACGGCATGGGGACGCCATGAGGAGCGGTGAGGCGTTCGAGGGAGCGTACGTCCACTGGGACGCCCAATGGCGGAACCAGAAAGCCCGCCTCGCGTGGGGCGACCCCGAACCCTGGGTGACGCAGGTGGTCTACCGTGTCCGCGCCCAGGGCGGGCGGCGCGCACTCGATATCGGCTGCGGAATCGGCCGGCACACCCAGGTGCTCGCCCAGGCGGGCTTCGAGGCGCACGGAGTGGACCGCAGCGAGACCGGCTTGGCGCACGCTCGCGAACTGGCCGCGGCCAAGGGGCTCGAAATGAGACTCCGTACGGCCGATTTCCGTGACCTGCCTTTCGAATCGGCCGGCTTCGACTATGTCCTCGCCTGGAACGTCGTCTACCACGGCACAGAGGACGACCTGCGGTCCGCCCTCTCCGAGATACGCCGCGTACTCCGTCGCGGCGGCCTGTACCAGGCGACGATGCTGTCCAAACGCAACACGGAATTCAGCAAGGGTGTCGAAATGGCGCCCAATGCCTACGTTCAGCCCGATGCCGAGGATGACAAGGTGCATCCGCATCTGTACTGCGACCACCGTGATATCGCGCGGCTGCACGCGGATTGGCGCATCCTGACGGCGGTCGACTCCACGCAGGGCGGACGCGGCTCCCACCACTGGAACCTCCTTCTGGAGCGTCCCGGATGAGCGCGTCGCTGATCGTGGGCAACACCCGGGCGCTCCACGAGGCGTTCGGGCGCGTGTTCGGATGCCGCACCCTCGACGACGGGGTCTCGGCGATCGACTCCGGCGGTCCGGCGCACCGGCGCGCCATCGTGGCGGACCCGGCCCGATCGACGGCGGAACTCACGGCGATCCTCAATGACTTCTTCGGCAGGGACGTCGCCTGGGTGCTGGAGGATCCGTTCGGCCGGTTCGACGGCGAGGCCGCGGGGATGCGCAAGGTCGACGAGACCGTCCATTTCGTCCGCGAACCCGGCCCGCGCGAGGACCCCGACCCCGGCGTCGACCTCCGCCCGGCGAGCGGTCCCGCTGACCTCGCCGACGCCGAACGCATCATCGCCACGGCCTTCGAACGTCCCGACCTGGAGGCGTCCCCGACGGGCGCCCTCTACCCGCCGCGGCTCCTGGACGAGCCGGGCGTGTCCGTTCTCCTGGCATACGAGAACGATGAACCGACGGCGACCGTCGCGAGCTTCCACGACGGAAGCAGTGTCGGCCTGTACTGGGGCGGAACGTTGCGCACGCGCCGCCGCGGCGGTCTGTGCGGAAACCTCATGAAGGCGCTCGTGAAAGAGCACCCGGACGTGCCGGCCCTGGGTTCCGCCGGAAGGATGAGCCAATCGCTGTTCCGCATCGCCGAGTACCAGGAGCTGGGTCGTAGCAATTGGTGGTCGCCTGTGTGACACCGGGGGAATCGGCCCGTCCTCCGGGCCGCCGACAGATCGGAGACGCGCCATGAATCTCGTGCTCCTCGACGGTCCGGACGACCGCGGCACCGCCGTTCTCACGCTGAATGATCCGGACAACGGAAACGCGCTGTCGCCGGCGCTCCGCGAAGAGGTCGCCGGCGCGCTGCGGGATCTCGCGGCCGATACCGGGGTCAAGGCACTGATCGTCACCGGGGCGGGCGGCTGCTTCAGCGCGGACGTCGACCCCGGCGGGCCCGCCATCGGCGATCCCGGAGACCTGAGGCCGTGGCGGGAGTCCCTTGACGTGTTCCACGAGCAGGTGCTCCGGTTCCCCGTGCCGACGATCGCGGCGGTCGACGGGTTGGCCCGCACCGGCGGGTTCGAGCTGGCGCTGCTGTGCGACCTGCGGATCGTGACGCCCGAAGCCCGGCTCGCGCATCCGGGGCCGGCCTTGGGACCGGTCGTCCACGGGCCGCTGCACGACCTGGTCGGCGGCGCGGTGGCCGGAGAGCTCGCGCTCACCGGACGCGAGGTGGACGGCGCGGAGGCGCTGAGCCTGCGGCTGGCCGCCGAGCTCGTCCCGTCCGCCGGGCTGCTCGCCCGAGCGGTGGCGCTGGCGCACACGGTGAGCCGTGGTCCCCGAGAGGCCCTGGTCGCCGGCAAGGCGGCGCTCGTGCGGCGCAGGCGCGCCGGAGGGCGCGCCGCCCGGCGAAGCGCGACCAGCCTGGGACGGCCGGTCGGTCTCCGGGGGACCGGCCTGTACGTGCCGCGGCGGGTGGTCCCCAACGCCGAGCTCACCCGGACGCTCGACACCTCCGACGAGTGGATCGTCTCCAGGACCGGGATCAGGGAGCGCCGGTTCCTGGAGGACTCGCTCGCCACCTCGGACATGTGCGTGGCGGCCGGGCGGCAGGCGCTGGCGCGCAGCGGCGTCCCGGCGGCCGAGCTGGACGCGCTGATCGTCACCACCTATACCGCCGACCAGCCGCTGCCCTCGACCGCGCTGATGGTCAAGGACGCGCTCGGCGCCGAGCGCGCGATGCCGCTGGACTTCACGCAGGCGGCCTGCGCCGGCGGCGTCTACGCCCTGCTGGTGGCGGCCCACCTGCTGCAGAACGACGGGATCGGCCATGTGCTGGTGATCGGGGCCGACTGCGCGTCCCGGGTGACGCATCCGGCGGACCGCGCGACCAGGGTCTTCTTCGGGGACGCGGCCGGAGCCGTCGTGCTGGGCCGTACCGAGCCCGGCCACGGGCTGCTGTCGTGGGACATCGGATCGCAGCTGTCCTATGAGGTGCAGATACCGGCGGGCGGATCGCGCCTGCCCCGGGGAGCGACCGCCCGGGAGCACTTCCTCCAGATGAACGGCAAGGCGGTCTGGGACACCGCCGTGACCGAGCTCCCGCGCAGCATCAGGCGAACGGTCGAGCGGGCGGGCGTGTCGATGCCCGAGATCCGGTACTTCCTGCTGCATCAGGCGAACCTCAACATCATCAAGGAGACGATGAAGGATCTGGGCTCCCCTCTGGAACACGCGCCGACGACGGTGCAGCGGCTCGGCAACACCGGCGCGGCCGGCATGTTCACGGTCCTGCACGAGACCATGACCAAGGGAGTGCGGTCCGGCGAGCTGCTGGTGCTGGCGGGGATCGGCGCGGGCTTCATGTGGGGCTCGGCCTGCTTCCGTCATCACGGAGGGGAGCAGCGGTGTTCGCGGTAGCCGCCAAGAGCACCGACGACGCCGATCCGCTCGGCTGCCTGGCGCTGGGCGACTGGCCTTCGCCCTCGCCGCCGGACGGCTGGACCGTCGTCTCGGTGCGGGCCGCCTCGCTCAACCACCACGACCTCTGGATCCTGCGCGGTGTCGGCCCTCGCGGCCAGCGCGTCCCGATCGTCCTCGGCTGCGACGCGGCCGGGGTGGACGAGGACGGTCGCGAGGTCATCGTGCACTCCGTGATCGGCGATCCGGCGGCCGGCGGAGGCGACGAGACGCTCGACCCGCGCCGCTCGGTGCTCGGCGAGGTCCACGACGGGACCTTCGCCGAGCAGGTCGCCGTGCCCCGCCGCAACCTGGTGCCGAAGCCGGCCGCCCTCTCCTTCGCCGAGGCCGCCTGCCTGCCCGGCGCCTGGCTGACCGCCTACCGGATGCTGTTCGACCGGGTCTCGCTGCGGCCCGGCGCCACCGTCCTGGTGCAGGGGGCCGGGGGCGGGGTCTCGACCGCGTTGATCGCCCTGGGCGCGGCGGCCGGCTACCGCGTGTGGGTCACCGGCCGCGACCATGACCGCCTCGCCCGGGCGTGCGCGCTGGGAGCGGAGGCCGGCTTCCCGCTGGGGACGCGGCTGCCGGAACGGGTGGACGCCGTCATGGAGACCGTGGGCGAGGCCACCTGGGCGCACTCCCTGAGCAGCGCCAAGGGCGGCGGGTCGATCGTGGTGTCGGGCGCCACCACCGGCGCGCTGGCGCGCACCGACCTCACGCACGTCTTCTTCAGGCAGCTGACCATCACCGGATCCACCCTGGGAACCCGTGAGCAACTGGCGGAGCTGGCGGCCTTCTGCGCCGGCCATCGCCTCAAGCCGCTCATCGACCGGGTCCTCCCGCTGACCCGGGCCCGCGAGGGCTTCCGGTCACTGCGGGACGGCAAGGTCTTCGGCAAGATCGTCTTCACCCCGGGGCAGGGCGAGGACGGGAGCCCGGCGCCGACGGCCTGAGGGTTCCCTGCCCGCAGGGGTCCGTATGCTGGCTTGGATGCGTTCTGCGGTGGCCGCCGGCCTGGATGTGTGCGGGGTGCTCGTCTTCGTCGCCATCGGGCGGGCGTCGCACGAGGAGGCCGGGAGCCTGACGGGGTTCGCCGGGACGGCCTGGCCGTTCCTGGCTGGGCTGGGTGCCGGGTGGCTGGCCGTCCGGGCCTGGCGGCGGCCCGAGGGGCTGGTGCCCGCGGGGATCGGGATCTGGGTCACGGCCGTGGCCGTCGGCATGGTGTTGCGGGTGGTGTCGGGGCAGGGGACGGCGTTCGCGTTCGTGGTGGTCGCGCTCTTGTTCCTCGCATTGATGCTGCTCGGGTGGCGGACGGTGGCGCACTTCGTCGGCCGGCGCGCCGCGTCGTAGTGAGGCCAAGGCCGGTTTCGCATTTGCTCACCTGTCGCGCGAGCGCGCTACCTGACCGGGGATGCGAAGCCGAAGGCGAGCCTCACCGGGAAGATCGCGAAGCGATTCGCGCTCGCACAAGCACGGTCAAGGTGCGAGCCGCTAGGCGAGCGCCTTGGGCCGGGATTGAATAAGCACCGTACGCCCGGTGGCGTAGATGGGGAGTCGCCCACGCTATGACGACGGCGGGCATGACCGCCTCCGACGATGGTGCCCGGATCACCCGTTCATCGTCGGAGGAACATCATGCGCATCACGACGTCGACCAATCGCCGGCTGGCGGGCACGGGGCTCGCGGTGGCGGCCGCCGCCATCCCCGTCCAGATCGCCGGGGGCATGGACTATCCGGTGGTGCCGCCGGGGCTGCTGATCCTGGCGGTCGGAGCGGCGGTCGCGCTGCTCGCGCGGCCGCGGTGGGCGCTCGTGGTGCCCACCCTCATCGCGGCCTTCCTCTCGGTGGGCGCGGTCGCCACCTCGAACATCCGGGACGCCCTCGGTGATCCCGGGGACGTCGTCGCGTTCGCCGGGGTGGTCCTCCAGTGCGTCGGCCTCGCGGTCGGCCTGGTGTTCTGCGTGGTCGCGCTAGCCGAGCGCGGTGCTGGTCACAGCGTTTCCGCGTAGATTGCTAAAGGTGGTGATAACGGACAACATGTCGTTGACGCTCTGAGAGGTCGACGATGCCGTCTGTTGCCACAACGCTCTTCCGCCTGGGGTCCCGCCTGGGCTCCACCGCCCAGAACGCACTTGAGGTCGCCCGATTCGGCGGTTTCGACACCGATGAGGACGCGTCCCCGTGCGAGGTCGTGACGGAGCAGCGGGTGTACCGGCTCCGGCACTACTTCCCGGGCTCGGCGGACGGCCCCGTGATGCTGCTCGTCCCGCCGCTGATGATCACCGCGGAGGTGTACGACATCTCCTCGCGGGTCAGCGCGGTCGGGGTGCTGCACCGGCTCGGCGTCGATCCGTGGGTGGTGGACTTCGGCGCTCCCGAGCGGGAGCCGGGCGGGCTTGAGCGGACGATCACCGATCATGTCGTGGCGGTCAGCGACGCCGTGGACCGGGTCCGGCGGATCACCGGGCGGGACGTCCATCTCGCGGGGTACTCCCAGGGCGGCATGTTCGTCTACCAGGCGGCGGCGTACCGGCGCAGCGAGGGCATCGCGTCGGTCGTGACGTTCGGCAGCCCGGCCGACACCAGCGTCGGCCTGCCGTTCGGCCTGCCGGGCTGGCTCGCGGCCGAGGGTGTCGAGCGCATCCCCGACCGGCTGCTCGGCGGGTTCGCCGTCCCCGGCTGGGTGACGCGGATGGGGTTCCAACTGCTCAGCCCGGTGAAGTCGGTGCGCTCGCGGGTCGACTTCATCCTCCAGTTGCACGACCGGGAGCGGCTCGCGCCGCGGGAGCGGCAGCGGCGGTTCCTGGAGCAGGAGGGCTGGGTCGCGTGGCCCGGCCCGGCGCTGGCCGAGTTCATCCGCCAGTTCGTCCAGCACAACCGGATGCTGACCGGCGGGTTCGTCATCGGCGACCGGTTGGTCACGCTGGCCGACATCTCCTGCCCGGTGCTCGCCTTCGTCGGCGAGGTCGACGAGATCGCGCCGCCGCCCATGGTCCGCGGGATCCGGCGCGCCGCGCCCCGCGCCGAGATGTACGAGGCGTCGCTGCCCGCCGGGCACTTCGGGCTCGTCGTCGGCGGCCTCGCCATCGCGCGGACCTGGCCGGCCGTCGCCGGGTGGACGCGGTGGCGGGACGGCACGGCCGAGCTGCCGGAGATCGTCGCGCCCGTCGGCGGGGACGAGGAGGTCCCGCCCGCGAGCCTGCCCGGCGGGCCCGCCGGATACGGGCTGCAACTGGCGGTGGGGATCGGCACGAGCGCCGCCCGCTCCGCCGTCGTCACGGCCGCGCGGGCGGTGCGCGGGACGCGGCAGCTCGCGGGTGAGGCCGCGCAGAACCTTCCGCGCCTGGCGCGGCTGGAGCGCATCCACTCCAATACCCGCATGTCCATGGGCCTGCTGTTGGACGAGCAGGCCGAGCGCATGCCCGACCAGGTGTTCTTCCTCTACCAGGGGCGCGCACACACCCACGATGCGGCCAAGCGCCGCATCGACGCCGTCGTCCGCGGGCTGATCCACATCGGCGTCCGGCAGGGCGAGGCGGTGGGCGTGCTGATGGGCACGCGGCCGACCGCCCTCGCCCTGGTCGCCGCGCTGAGCCGGCTCGGCGCCGTCGCCGTCCTGCTGCGCCCCGACGGCGATCCCGCGGCGGAGGCGCGGCTGAGCCAGGTCACGCGCGTCATCGCCGACCCCGAGCACGCCGCCCGCGCCGCCCGGCTGGACGGCGTCCAGGCGTACCTGCTCGGCGGCGGGGGGCGGCGCGGGGACGACGGGCCCGGCCCGCTGATGGACATGGAGCGCATCGACCCGGCCGGGGTCGAGCCGCCCGGCTGGTACCGGCCCAACCCCGGCCGCGCGGGCGACCTGGCGTTCGTGGTGTTCAGCGGCGACGGCGAGCACCTGCGCGCCAGCCGGATCACCAACCGCCGCTGGGCGCTGTCGGCGTTCGGCACCGCCTCGTCCGCCGCGCTGTCCCCGGCCGACACGGTGTTCAGCATCACCCCGATCCAGCACCCGTCCGCGCTGCTGATGAGCCTCGGCGGCGCCGTCGCGGGCGGCGCCCGCCTCGCCCTGGCCAGCGCCTACGACCCGGAGACCTTCTGGGACGAGGCGCGCCGGTACGGCGTGACCGTCGCGTCCTACACCTGGACGCTGCTGCGCGACCTGGTGAACGCGCCGCCGCACCCCGGCGAGCGGCACCACGCCGTCCGGCTGTTCATCGGCTCCGGCATGCCGCGCGGCCTGTGGCGGCGCGTGGAGGAGCGGTTCGCCCCCGCCCGGGTCCTGGAGTTCTACGCCTCGACCGAGGGCGAGACGATCCTGGTCAACCTGAGCGGCAAGAAGCCCGGCTCGCTCGGCCGTCCCATGCCGGGCAGCGCGCCGGTGCGGCTCGCCCGGTACGACCTGGAGACCGGCCGCCTGGTCCAGGGGCCCGACGGGTTCTCGATCGAGTGCGAGCCCGGCGAGATCGGCATGCTCCTCGCCCGCCTCCGACCGTCTCTCCTTGGAACCGCCACCCGATCTGTGCGCGGCGTCTTCGCCCCGGACGACGCTTGGACCATTACCGGGGACCTGTTCCGCCGTGACGCGGACGGCGACTTCTGGCTGGTGGGACGGGACGCCGAGCTGATCCGCACGGCCGAGGGCATCGTCCCGCCCGGGCCGATCAGGGACGCGCTCGGCGACCTGCCCTACATCGACACCGTCGCCGTCTACGGGATCCCGGTGGGGGACACCGAGCTGGCGGCCGCCGCCGTCAGCCTGTGCGACCCGTCCGACACCGGCCTCAAGCCCGTCGACCTGTCCGAGGCGCTGCTGCGGGTGGAGCCCGGGCTGCGGCCAGCGATCGTGCGGGTGGTGGACGAGGTGCCGGTCACGGCGGGGGGACGGCTCCGGACTGCGCCGCTGCGCGAGGAGGGCGTCCCGTCCGGGGGCGATGGCCGCGCCTACTACCGGGACCGGTCGGGCGCCTACAGGCTTCTCACGGAGGCGGCCCGCCGCCGCCTGCTCAAGGCTCCCGCCGCCCGCCAGGCCCGCTGAAGCCGCAGGGGATAAGGCTGGACTTACGGGCGGGCGTTGCGTTACAACAAAACAACATATTCCGCCCATTTGTTGCACGCCGGTCGCGACGCGCGGGCCGGGCGTCCGGAGGGTCCATGACGAGCGTCCTCGCGCCGCCGCCGGAGGGCAGCGGCCTCAAGCCGGTCCCCGGCGTGCCCGGCATCCCCTACATCGGCAACACCCTGGCGGTGATGCGGCACCCGTTCGACTACGCCCGCAAGCGGTACGAGGAGTTCGGCCCGGTCGCCTGGGGGTGGCTGCTCGGCCAGCGGACGGTCACGGTGCAGGGGCCGGAGGCCGCCGAGGTCGTGCTGGTCAACCGGGACAAGGCGTTCGCGAACGGCCCGGCCTGGAGCTACTTCATCGGCCCGTTCTTCTACCGGGGGATCATGCTCCTGGACTTCGAGGAGCACCTGCACCACCGGCGCATCATGCAGCAGGCGTTCACCCGGCCCCGGCTGCGCTCCTACATGGACGCGATGGCGCCCGGCATCGTCACGGGCGTGGACGCGTGGGAGCCGGGCTACGGCTTCAAGGTCTACGACCACCTCAAGCAGCTCACGCTGGACCTGGCGACGGACGTGTTCATGGGCGTCGAGCTGGACCAGGCCGAGCGCGACCGCGTCAACGGCGCGTTCATCGACGCCGTCCGGGCCGGGACGGCCTACGTCCGCTTCCCCGTCCCCGGGCTGCGCTGGCACCGGGGCCTCCAGGCCCGCAAGGTGCTGGAGGAGTTCTTCCACCGGCACCTGCCCGCCAAGCGCCGCGACGGCGGGGACGACCTGTTCGCCGCGCTCTGCGAGGCCGAGACCGACGACGGCCACCGGTTCACCGACGAGGACGTCGTCAACCACATGATCTTCGCGCTGATGGCGGCGCACGACACCACCACCATCACGCTGACGACGATGGCCTACTACCTGGCCAAGTACCCCGAGTGGCAGGAGCGGCTCCGCGAGGAGTCCCTCGCGCCGGCCGCGCGGCGCGGCGGGCCGGGGCTGGACTACGCCGACCTGGACGCGCTCACCGGCATCGACATGGTGATGAAGGAGTCGCTGCGGATGGTGGCGCCGGTCCCGGCGCTGCCGCGCAAGGTCGTCAAGGACACCTCGATCCTCGGCTTCCACATCCCCGAGGGGACGACCGTGGTCGTCCCGACGCTGACCAACCACCACATGGCCGAGTGGTGGCCGGACCCCGAGCGGTTCGACCCCGAGCGGTTCGGCGGGGAGCGGCGCGAGGACAAGATCCACAAGTACGCGTGGTCGCCGTTCGGCGGCGGCGCGCACAAGTGCATCGGCCTGTACTTCGCGGGCATGCAGGTGAAGACGATCCTGCACCAGATGCTGCAGAGGTACCGGTGGAGCGTCCCGGCGCGGTACGAATGGCCTCTGGACACCACGTCCCTGCCCTCACCGAAGGACGGGCTGCCCGTCCGACTCGACCGTCTGGAGCAGCGCGGATGAGCAAGGCCATCGCCATCACCGGGGCGGCGCGGGGGATCGGCCTCGCCACCGCCCGCGCCCTGAAGGCGCGGGGAGCCGCCGTCGTCATCGGCGACATCGACGAGAGCGCCGCCGAGGAGGCGGGCGAGAGCCTGGGCGTCGCCGCCCTCACCGTGGACGTGACGTCCCGCGCGTCGTTCACGGCGTTCCTCGACCGGGCCGAGGAGTCGGCGGGACGGCTCGACGTCCTGATCAACAACGCCGGGATCATGCCGATCGGGCCGGTCTGCGACGAGAGCGACGACGACGCGCGCCGCTGCCTGGACATCAACGTCCACGGCGTGATGCTCGGCACCAAGCTCGCCCTCGACCGGATGCTGCCGCGCGGGACGGGCCACGTCATCAACATCGCGTCCCTCGCCGGTGTCCTGCCCACGCCGGGCCTCGCCCTCTACAACGCCAGCAAGGCCGCCGTCGTGGCGTTCACCGAGGCGGTCCGGCTGGAGGTCCGGGACCGGGGGGTGCACGTCAGCGCCGTCCTGCCGACGTTCACCAACACCGAGCTGGTGGCGGGGACGCGCAGCCCGAAGGGGCAGCGCAACTGCGAGCCCGAGGACATCGCCGCCGCGGTCGTCGAGCTGATCGGCCGGCCCCGCCCGCAGGCCGTCGTGCCCAAGCGGCTGGGCGCGCAGGTCAAGCTGGGCACCCTGCTCCCCGACCGGCTCAAGCAGGCGGTCTCCCGCCGCTACGGGCTCGACACGATCTTCCTGGACTACGACCCGGAGGCGAGGAAGGGCTACGACGCACGCATCCGCACGGGATCCTGAGCGTCCCGGGGGCCGTCCGTCACCGCCGGGCGCGCGCGGGACGGCGCGCCTTCTGGGACGCGCGGGCCCGCCGGAAGGCGCGGCGCGCCTGCGGAAGATAGCGGACGGCCTCCGGCAGCAGCGGCCAGAGGCGGCCCGCCCTCCGGACGGCGGCGGCGAACCGCCGGTACCGGCGCTCGTCGGCGTCGCTCCATGGCAGGCCGAGCAGCTCGCGCATGCGGGGGTGCAGGCCGCCGACCGTGACGAACCGGGCCACCGCGTCCAGCGGCGGGGACACCGCGCGCCACACCGGCGCGGGGATCTTCGGCGGGGCGGGCAGGCCCTTGGTGACGTAGCCGACGCCGTAGCGGGCGGTCCCATGGGCGACGATCTCCTCGTCCAGCATCCGCTTCCAGTACGCCTGGAACGCCTCCCAGTCCTCCGGCATCGCCCGGTCGCTCACCCCGTACATCCGGAACCAGACCTTGGACTCCTCGTAGACACGGCGCTTCTCCGCCTCGCCGAGGGGCCTGATGAACGTCTCGATGCCGTACAGCAGGGTGTCGAGGAAGGTCGCGTGCGCCCAGTAGTAGGTCTCGGGGTCGAGCGCGTGGTAGCGGGTGCCGTCCGGCATCGTCCCCTTGATCTCGCGGTGGAAGTCGCGGACCTGGCGGCCGGTCGCGGCGGAGCGCGGCCCGCCGTACACGGTGTTCAGGATCGGCCCGGCCGACCGCTTCAGCCGCGCGAACGTCTCGGCGAAGAACACCGAGTGGTCGAGGACGCCCTGGCCCAGCGCCGGGAGCATGTTCTGCAGGACGGCCGCGCGCGGGCCGACGAGCAGCATCCGGGTGTCGCCGAAGTACCGCCAGGTCAGCGTGCCCGGTCCGAGGGGAGCGGGGTCGGCCTGGTCCGTCATGTGCACCGCCGGGAGATCAACCGAAGCAACAGAACAACGAATATTGTAGCTGTGTCGCACGCCTGGACCCGGACCGCCGCCCGCCCCGGCTAAGGTGCCGCTATGACCATGGACGCGACCCGGCCGGACGGGCTCCTGGCCCGGCTCTCGATGGGCGACGAGGGCGCCGACGGCCTGGACACCCGGATCCTGGACGCCGCGCTCGCCGAGTTCGAGACCTACGGGCTGCGCCGCGTCAGCGTCGAGGACGTCGCGAAGCGGGCCGGGGTCGCGCGCACCACGATCTACCGGCGGTTCACCAACAAGGAGCAGCTGCTCCAGGCGGTGATCCTGCGGGAGGTGCGCCGCTTCCTCACCGCGATCGCCGAGGCCACCGAGGACCTCCCGACGCCCGAGGACGCCGTCGTCGAGGGGTTCGTCGTCGGCCTGCGCAGCGCCCGCACCCACCCCCTGATGACGCGCGTGCTGGAGAGCGAGCCCGAGGCGTTCCTGCCGCAGCTCAGCATGAACGGCGGCGCGATCATGCTCGCCGCCCGCGACATCCTCGCCGACCGCCTGCGCCGCGCCCGTCCCGGCGACGCGGAGGACCACGGCACGGTCGCCGAGGTCCTGCTGCGCCTCGCCGTGTCGCTGCTGCTGGTGCCGGGCGGCGGCCTCGCGCTGGAGGACGAGGCCGCCATCCGCGCCTTCGCCCGCGACTACCTCACCCGGATGCTTCGTCCCGGGACGCCCCGGACCTGACCTGGACGTGTTCAGAGGTGGGCGGTGATGTGCTCGGCTATCGCCAGGGACGACGTCGCGGCGGGGGACGGGGCGTTGCGGACCGTGGTGATCGGGCCGAGGCGCCCGATGCGGAAGTCGTCCACGAGGGAGCCGTCGGGGTCCACCGCCTGGGCGCGGACCCCGGCGGGGGCCGGGACGACGTCGTCCAGCCGCAGGGCGGGGACGAACGCCCGCGCCTCGGCGACGAACGCGCGGCGGACGGCCGAGCCGTACAGCTCCTTGGCGCCCGTGCGCCAGTGCCGGCGGGCCATGCGGCGGAACCCCGGCCACCGGAGGGTCTCCCACACGTCGGCGGGACGGACGTCGCGCCACCGGTAGCCCTCCCTGGACAGGGCCAGGACGGCGTTCGGGCCCACGTCCACGCCGCCGTCCACGCGCCGCGTGAAGTGCACGCCGAGGAACGGGTAGCGGGGGTCGGGGACGGGGTAGATCAGGCCGCGGACGAGGCCGGTCCGCGCGGGGACGAGCCGGTAGTACTCGCCCCGGAACGGGACGATCGCCGGGGCGGGGGAGTCGCCCGCCAGCCGCGCCACCCGGTCGGAGTGGAGCCCGGCGCACACCACCAGCCGGTCGAACACCAGCTCCTCGGACGGCGAGGCGACCGTGACCCGCTCGCCCGCCCGGCCGAGGCGGACGACCTCGAAGCCCAGCCTGACCTCGCCTCCCGCCTTCACCAGGTCGGCGGCGAACTCCCGCGCCACGGCGGGGAAGTCGACGATCGCGGTCGTGGGGGAGTGCAGCGCCGCCACCCCGGCCGCGTGCGGCTCGATCTCGCGCAGCTCCGCGCCCGTCAGCCGCCGCAGCCCCGGCACCCCGTTCGCCGTCGCGCGGCGCTCGATCTCCTCCAGCGGGCCCAGCTCGCGGGCATTGCGGGCGACGACGACCTTGCCGCACTCCTCGTAGGGGAGGCCGCGGTCGGCGCAGTAGTCCTTGAGGAGCCCGACGCCCCGGCGGCACAGCGTCGCCTTCAGCGAGCCCGGAGCGTAGTACAGGCCCGCGTGGGCGACGCCGCTGTTGTGGCCCGTCTGGTGGGCCGCGACACGATCCTCCTTCTCCAGGACCGTCACCGTCACGTCCGGCCGCGTCTCCATCAGCCGCCGCGCGATGGCCAGCCCCAAGATCCCCGCCCCGACCACACCCACCCGAGTCTCCGCCACACCGGGCACCCTACGGGGCCGGACGCGGCGCTGGGCGAGGGGCCGGTCGGGGTCAGCTTCCGAGGCGTTTGCGGCCCTGGGCGCGGACGCGCTTGCGCTGGGACGGGTCGAGCATCATGTAGCCGACGACCGGTGCCCCGAGGACGCCCAGGATGATCAGCGCGGACACCCACCAGGGGATGATGAACATGGTCAGGAAGCCGACGACGACTCCGCCGATGACGAGTTTGGTCTGGGTCGACATCTGTTACCTCCGATAGGGACCGCCCATCAATGACAACGGCCGTCCCGCGACCGCTGTTCCACGATATGTCGCGAGTCGGGTCCGTGGCCAGAATCGGGCCGTCCGGATCTCGGCGGGGGATCGGCTCAGATGCGCAGCGAGAGCTGGCCGCCGCCCAGCGTGCGCAGCACGTCGGCGTGCAGCTTGCCGTTGGTGCACACGACGCTGCCGCCGTCCGGGCTGGGGACGCCCGAAAGGTCGGTGAACATGCCGCCGGCCTCCTCCACGATCACCTGGAGGGCCGCCAGGTCCCACAGGGAGACCTCCGGCTCGGCGGAGATGTCGACCGCGCCCTCGGCCACCATCATGTGCGACCAGAAGTCGCCGAACGCCCGCGTCCGCCACACCTCGCGGGTCAGGTCGAGGAAGCGGTCGAGGCGGCCCTGCTCCTCCCAGCCGCTCAGGCTGGAGAACGACAGGGACGCATCGGACAGCTCCCCCACCGACGACACGGTCATCCGGGCGGCGCGGGTCAGGCTGCGGCCCGTCCAGGCGCCGCCCCCTCGGGCCGCCCACCAGCGGCGATTCAGCGCGGGGGCCGACGCGACGCCGACCACGATCTCGTCGTTCTCCATCAGTGCGATGAGCGTCGCCCAGACGGGGACGCCCCGGACGAAGTTCTTGGTGGCGTCGATCGGGTCGATGATCCAGCAGCGGTTCCCGTAGCCGGTCTTGCCGTACTCCTCGCCGACCACCGCGTCGCGCGGGCGGGCCCGCTTCAGCGTGCCGCGGATCTGCTCCTCGACGCTGCGGTCGGCGTCGCTGACCGGCGTCAGGTCCGGCTTGTTCTCGATCTTGAGATCGAGCGCGCGGAAGCGCCTGGTCGTGATGTCGTCGGCCCCGTCCGCCAGCACGTGCGCGAGACGCAGGTCATCGGAATAGCCCGCCACGGCGTGCCACGCTACCGCGATCACCCGGCGCACCGACACACTTACCCGGGCCGTTACGGCTTTTCGGCCAGTTCGGCGGGGGCGCGCCGGGGCGTAGTGACCGGCGCGGGGCCCGGCAGGTGGCAGCATGGGGCCCATGGCGCACGACCTTCCCGGGTGGGTGGCCGAGCTGACCGACCCACGCCGGGCGCAGACGCTCGACGAGCTCGCCGACCGGCTCGTTCCCCTCGCCGAGCACGCCATCGACGTCTCCCGTCGGTTGCAGGCCCAGCTCAACGAGCTCAACGACCCGTTCAAGCGCGAGGCGCTCTACGGCCGCGTCGAGCGGCTGAAGGCCCGCGCGGGCGAGGCCATGGAGGAGATCACGGCGGAGATCGCCGCCTCCGGCGACGAGCGCATCGAGCGGGTCTGGGCCGACTGGGCCGAGCGCGCGGGGCCGGGTGACCGCGCCGCCCGCGAGGGCGAGCTGCGGCGGCGGCTGGAGAGCGACATCGTCCCGGCGCTGTCCAAGCAGCAGCAGGACGTGGCCGAACGGGTCGCCGCCCGCACCTCGACGGCGCTGGAGCAGGCCACGCAGACGCTGCTGACCCGCGTCGAGGAGCTGGCCAAGGCGGTGACGGACCTGATCCACGAGGTGCTGCCGCTGGCCCGCGAGGGCCTGTCGCTCGCCAGCCGCATCTCCACCCTGTCGAGCCACGCCAGGAAGGCCGGCCGCGGCCCGATCCCCGGCGAGCTCAAGGACGCGGGGGCCGAGACGGCGCGGGCGTTCGACGAGGCCGTCGCGCGGCTGGAGCTGGAGTGGGCCGCGCTGGGTGCCCGCTCGGCCAGCGTCCGGGCCGCACTGCGCGGCGCGGAGGAGAGCGCGTTCAGCCAGGTCACCGAGGAGATGACCCGCTGCGTCGAGGAACTGGCCCCCGAGCACGTCAAGGCGCTGAACGAGGCCGAGGCCAGGGCGCGCAGCCTGTTCGAGGAGCCCACCAAGGGCTAGGCGATCGCCTGCGGGAAGGTGAAGAGCCGTCCGGGATCGTGGGCGGCCTTGACCTTGGCGAGCCGTTCGAGGTTCGGGCCGTAGTAGGCGCGCGCCCAGCCGGTCAGCTCGCGGTCGATGTAGTTCACGTAGGCGTTGCCGCCCAGGTACGGCTCCATCGCCTCGTGCGCGGAGCGCAGCCAGGCGGCGTCGGGGGCGAGGTACTGGACGCAGAACAGCGCCCGGCGGTGCGGGAACGCGGTGTCGCCGGGGCCGACCCGGCCGATCGCGCCGCCCATCGCGTCCATCAGTACGGAGCGGTCGGCGACGTCGTTGCCCTGGACGAGGCGCGCCAGGAGGGCGTCGATCGCGGGGTCGGGCAGCGGACGGTACGCCAGGTGCGACTTCCCGGCGTAGTCCGTCCTCGGGAAGCTCCCGCCGGGGCGCTGCCCGGGCAGGGACCCCTGGCCGTGGCATTGCTCGACGGTGCGTCCCGCGCATCCCGCCATGAACAGCATCGCGTCCATGTAGGGACGGCTCCGGCCGCTGGAGGTGATCGGCTCGGCGCCCGTCGCGGCGGTCAGCCCGTCCATGTGCCGCTCCGCGTCCGCGAGCGCGAGCCCGGTCACCTCGACGCTCGGGGTGCCGTCCGCCGGCCGGCTGTTGAGCTGGAGGCTCGTCCAGACCTCGTCGGGCGCGGACGGTGCCCACCGCTGCCAGCCGCGCACCACCTGCGCCGCCCGCGCCCAGGGCCAGCGGAGCGTGAACGGGGTGGCGTCGCCCGCCTCGTGCGTGCGGAACGTGAACGACACCGCGACCCCGAAGT
>NZ_SMKU01000803.1 GCF_004349215.1 Actinomadura rubrisoli
CCGGCCGGGTCTGCGGGGAGAGGACAGCGGGGGCTCCCGGGTGCGGGCCGGCAGTGCCGGCGTGGACCGGACGGCCGCACCATATCCCTATATGCGGTTCCGAGTCGGAAGATCCACGTAAATGATCGAGCACGGTGCGTGGGCGCGTCGGCGGGCCGGACGGCGCCGGCGGGTGATCGGCCGTGGTCCTGCCATGGGAGGGCATGGGGCATACTGGAGAGTGGCTGGGAGACTGCCACAACGATCCGCTTTGACCCGTCCCCACCGGGCTGGGTATCCTGCGGGTTTGTTGTATGCGTCGACGCCTGCCCAGACGGGCGGGTGACGATCGCAACTACGTGTCGGTGTGC
>NZ_SMKU01000804.1 GCF_004349215.1 Actinomadura rubrisoli
CCGGCCCCAATCTGGCCGACACTCTCATACCCCTTGATCACCGTCATGGTGTCCGTACTCCCCCCGAAGCAGTGGATGATCTTCAACTACCCTTGATGATCACTCCCACACCTACGGTGATACCCCCCGCCGCGCTACCGAACCCAGTCCGGACAATGAGGTTTTGCCAGTGACTTTCAGCGGATTCGGCGGTGTTCGAAGAGTGTGAGGACGTGGGCGGCGCGTACGAGGTCACCGATTCTGCTGGGGCTGAGAGTGGTGTGTTTGAGTGCGGTCCAGCGTTCGGTCAGCAGCGCGAAGCCGCGTTCGCCGC
>NZ_SMKU01000805.1 GCF_004349215.1 Actinomadura rubrisoli
TCCACTTCCGCCTTGATCCGCGCGGCCTGGTCAGCGTCGGCCTGGTCGCCGCTCTGATCGACGGTCGGCGCGGTGGTGTGGTCGGACGGTGGCATGCCTAGTCACGCTCCTTTCGCGGAGTGGTCGGGTCTCGGGCATGACGACGGCCACGAACCGGCAGGATGCGGTTCGTGGCCGTGGTCGGCGCGAGGACGGTCTACAGGTCGTGCTTCCAGGTGATCTGGATACGGTCGGTGTCCTTGGCGCGCGGCGTGGGCATCATCGCGATGACCGCGTCTGCCTGGTCTTCGGCGTCGACCAGGC
>NZ_SMKU01000095.1 GCF_004349215.1 Actinomadura rubrisoli
GTGGTGGTCGGGGCCGTGCTGGCCGCCGACGGGCGGTCGGGGACGGCCCTCGTCGCGCTCGCCGCGCTGACCGGGTACGCGGCGTACCTCGCCTACCGGCGCAACGAGCCGGCGCTGCCCCTCAGCGAGGGCTTCGGCTCGGGCCACCGCGCCCGCGCGCACCTGCGGGCCGCCGCGATGACCGGCGACGTGCTGACCGTGGCCGTGGTCGGCGCGCTGATCGTCCAGGCGCTGCGCGGCGCCGACATCACCGCCTACGCCTGGCTGGCGGCCGTGGCGGGCGCGACCTACCTGCTGTCGGCGGCGGCGGGCGGCCGCGGAATGTGATTCGGCCCGCGACCTGCGGCGAATTGTGCGTTAACTTCGCCCGACAAGTGGTGCTTCACGGGTCCAAAGGCGCCATGATGCGGTTGTGTCAGCCGTTGATGTCCTGCTCCCGGCGCGTGCGGTGTTCCATCCGGTGGTCGATCTCGGCACCGGCACCGTCGTCGCCGTGGAGACGCATGCGGGCCCGCCCGCGGCGCATCATCCCCCGGCGCGGGTCGACCCCGCGTCCGAGGACGTGCGCCGCGCGGTCGACGCGGCCCGCGCGACCGCGGATCTGGGCACCCCCCTGCCGCTACAGATCGGCCTCCGAGCCGAGACCCTGACCCACGGAGACGCCTTCCTCAGCGAGCTGCACTACGGGCTCGGCGAGACGGGGAGGCGTCCACAAGAGTTCATCATCTGCGTCGCGGGCGGGTTCCCGCCGGCGCAGCGCCCGACCGTCGCGGCGGCGCTGTCCGGGCTGCGCCGGGCGGGCTACCTCGTCGGCCTCGCGGGCCTCGGCGCGAGCCACGCGCCGCTGGACCTGCTGGTGGACGGCGCGTCCTACCTGCTGAAACTCGATCCCGAGCTGGCCCGCAGAGCCAAGTCGGAACCGCGGCGCTCGGCCCTGGTGGCGAGCCTGGTGGAGCTGGCGCACCGCCTCGGCACGCACGTCCTGGCGCCCGGCCTCGCGACGCAGGACCAGGTGGTGCACCTGCGCGAGCTGGGCGTCCGGCTCGTCCAGGGGACGGCCCTCGCGCCGCCGGAGTGGCGGCCGGGGATGCCGATCACCGTCCCGGTCGCGTCCCGCGAGGAGCCCGCGGCGCCGCCGGACGCGGGGCTCGGCCCCCGCGTCTCGGAGTTCACGCTCCCGGCGGTGACCCTGCCCCACACCGCGACCGCCGACGAGGTGCTCACCGCGCTGAACGCCGAGACGGGCATCACCAGCATCGTCCTGGTCGACGAGCGGCAGCGGCCGCGCGCCACGGTGGACCGCACGCGGTTCCTGCTGCGCCTGTCGGGCGCGTACGGGCACGCCCTGCACGCCCACAGGCCCGCCGCGCGGCTGGCCGACCCGCCGCGTCCGGTGCCGCGCACGGTGCCGGCGGTCGCGGCGCTGCGGGCCGCGGGCCGCGAGGACGAGCGCGTCTACGACGACCTGGTCGTGGTGGACGAGGTCGGCCGGTGCCTCGGCATCGTCCGGGTCGCCGACCTGATCCGCAGCCTGGCGCCCTGAGACCGCCGCTGCCGCGTCAGACCGGTCCGGGTGATCCTTTGCGGTCCCCCGGGCCGGAAGGCCCGGCGGCGGCCGTCTCCTGCGCGAGGATGGCGGCCTGGACGCGGCTCCGGAGCCCCAGCTTGCCCAGAATGCGGCTGACATGGGTCTTGGTGGTGGTCTCCGCCATGTCGAGCCGCCGCGCGATCTGCCCGTTCGACAGCCCCTCCCCCAGGCACGCGAAGACCTCGCGCTCGCGCGGCGTCAGCTCGTCCAGCCCGGACGGGCCCGGGACCGCCGGACGGGACGCGAACGCGCCGATCAGCCGCCGGGTGACCTTGGGGGCGATGATCCCCTCCCCGGCCGCCACCGTCCGCACGGCCTCCACCAGCCGGTCGGCGTCGACGTCCTTGAGCAGGAACCCGGCCGCGCCCGCCCGCAGCGCCCCGAAGACGTACTCGTCAACGTCGAAGGTGGTCAGCACCAGCACATCGGTGAACCCGGCGATCTCCCGGGTGGCGCTGATGCCGTCCAGGCGCGGCATGCGGACGTCCATGAGCACCACGTCCGGGCGCAGCTCGCGGGCCAGCGCCACCGCCCGCTCCCCGTCGGCGGCCTCCCCGACCACCCGCACGTCCGGCGCCGCGCCGAGGATCAGCACCAGCCCGGCCCGCACCGCGGCCTGGTCGTCGGCGACCAGCACTTCGATCATGGCGTCCTCTCCATCGGCTCGGTGGGCAGCTCGGCGTGCACGCGCCAGCGGCCGCCGTCCGGCCCCGCGTCGAACGCCCCGGCCAGCACCGCCGCCCGCTCCCGCATCCCGATCAGCCCGCTCCCGGACCCCGGCAGTCGCGATCCGTCCCGCCCGAGCGGGCTCAGCACGTCGATCACCACACGTCCCCGCGCGTACTCGACCTTGACCTCCGCGCGCCCCGGCCCGGCGTGCTTGAGCGCGTTCGTCAGCGACTCCTGGACGATCCGGTAGGCGGCCAGCTCGACCGCCGCGGGCAGCTCGGGCCGCTCCCCCGCGACCTCCAGCGCCGCCGACAGGTCCGTCCGCGCCGTGTTCTCCACCAGCCGGCCCAGCTCGGCCAGCCGCGGCGCGGTCGCGGCCTCCTCGCCGCCGCCCTCCCGCAGCAGCCCGATCATCCGCCGCATCTCCGCCAGCCCCTGCACGCTGTTCTCCCGGATGACCCTCATCGCCCGGTTGACGCCCTCCCGGTCGAGGTCGGGCACCTTCAGCACGGCCGAGGAGTGCAGCGCCACGGCGCTCAGATGGTTGGCGATCACGTCGTGCAGCTCCCGGGCCATCCGCGCGCGCTCGGCGCTCACCGCCGCCCGCCGGTCGAGCTCGGCCAGCCGCGCCACCTGCTCGGCGCGCTCCCGCTCGGCCTCCGCCTTGAACCGGTGCTCGCGCACCGCCATCGCCGTCAGCACCGCGATGCGGCTGTCGCCGAGCGCGGCCCCGACGCCGCCCGCCGCCGCCAGCGACGCGCCGATCGTCGTGCCCAGCAGCCACTCCGCCGTGCGCCGCCGCCCGTACAGGCTCGCCGCGTACAGCGCGTCCCCGAAGATCATCGCGGTCGCGAGGCTCGGCCCCATGACCACGTCCGCGAAGTTGAACGGCGTCGCCAGCGCGAGCCCCGTGAGCGGCGCCGTCCGCCGCAGCAGCGTGGCCGAGCAGAGCCCGAGCAGCGCGGCGACCCGCAGACCGAACGGCACGTGCTCCTCGTGCGACCACGTCGAGTACCCGTGCGCGGCCAGCAGCAGCAGGCCCCCGGCCAGCGCACCCAGGGCGATGAGCGCGTCATGCCAGGTGGTGAGGCGGCGGATGAACGGCACGCCCCTATCTCAGCATCCCGGCGGGCCTGGCGCGTCCGACCTGCCGACGGCGGCCCGTACATCCTTCGGAGGACCCCCGAACCCTCACCCCAGCGGACGCCCCCGCGCACCCCCGCGATCGACGATGGAGGGGAACCTCCGACGAAAGGCCGCACCGTGCGAACCACCGCGCCCGAGACGAGCGGCTGATGCTCGTCACCGTCATCGCCGCCTGCGAGATCGGCTTCTGGGTCGTCCTCCTGGCCGGGCTCACCGCCCGCTACCTCCTGCGGTGGCGCCGGACCGGCGCCGCGCTCCTGCTGTGCGTCCCGCTGGTCGACGTCGTCCTGCTGACGGTCACGGTGATCGACCTGCGCAACGGCGCGACCGCGAGCTTCGGCCACGGCCTGGCCGCCGCCTACATCGGCTACTCGGTCGCCTTCGGGCACAGCATGGTCCGCTGGGCGGACGAACGCTTCGCCCACCGCTTCGCGGGCGGCCCCCGGCCCACCGGCAAACCTTCCCACGGCCGCCCCCGCACCCGCTACGAATGGCGGGAGTTCGGCAAGGCGGCCATCGCGACGGCCGTGGCCTGCGGCATCCTCCTCCTCATGATCGTCCTGGTCGACGACCCCGACCGCACCGACCAACTCCAGGGCTGGACGGCCCGCCTCGGCGCGATCCTGGCGATCTGGTCCCTCTGGCCGATCACCCACACCCTCTGGCCCTCCAACCCCAAGAAGCCCAGAACCCAGAACGCCGCAAAGCGCATGCACTGAAAGTGACAAGTGCCATACTGTCCGTCCAGACACCCCTGCACTGATGAGGACGGACCCAGTGACGGCTTCGGATCAGTTGGCGGCGTTCGCGGAGACGAAGGGCTTCACCTTCCGCAAGCTCGAATCACTCGGGGACACGATCCTGATCCTCACCGGGACCCGCTGGGAACACGGCGTCATCATCGCCCAGATCCAAGATCAGGTGCGCCGCCCCCGGACGTGCAAGGTGACGAACGTCGACCTCCAGCTCACCGCTGACCCGGGGGAGCTCGTCCCCGACCTGATCGTGGTTCCGGAACAGCTGGCGCCCGGGGCGAAACCGTGGGCGCATGAGACCGAGCTTCTGGTCGAGGTGGTCTCCCAGCGGAACTACCGCGAGGACTACGAGGGCAAGCGGCGCCGATACGCGGGGTCGGGCGCGCCTCAGTACTTGATCGTCGACCCTCGGGACGGCCTCTGCATGCTCCACACAGAGCCGATCAAGTCCAAGGGAAACTACGAGCAGATCGTGACCACCAAGTTCGGGCAGCCCGTCACCGGGGTGCTCTGCATGGACGGTGCTGAGCTGGATACCTCGGAGTTCCTCAGGTACACCTGAGGGCGCGGGCGGCCAGGGTGATGAGGGGGAGGTCGAATTCGCCTTCGGCCGTCTCCGGGGTGGCCCGCAGGTAGCCGAGCAGGCGGTTGACGACGGTCTCGCGTTCCGGCTCGTCCAGGATGAGCATGTGGGACTGGGTGCCGATGGTGGCGACCATGGAGTCGGCCGTCCGGCGGTGGGCGTGGGCGAAGTCCGCCCGTTCGAAGGCCGGGAAGTGCGCCGTCTTGGGGAGTTCCCTCGGGCGCCACTCGCCGAACGACGCCGTGTTGCGGGAGAGCCGTCCCATCTCGGCGACCCAGGGCACCCGGTCGTCGTCGCGGTTCCACAGCCCGGCCAGGACGCCGCCAGGGGCGAGGACGCGGTGGATCTCCGGCAGGGCCCGATCGAGGTCGAACCAGTGCATGGCCTGGCCGGCCAGGACCGCGTCGACCGCGCCGTCGTCCAGGGGGATGGCCTCCGCGCGGCCCTCCAGGGCGCGCACGCTGGGGAAGCGGCGCCGCAGCTCGCCGAGCATCGCCGTGTCGGGCTCCACGGCGATGATGTCGGACGGGTCCAGGCCGATGCGGAGCAGGACCTCGGTCAGCTTGCCGGTTCCGGCGGCCAGGTCCAGGACGCGGAGCGGCGCCCGTCCCGCGACGGGCTCCAGGGCCCAGCGGACGGCCGCGTCGGGGTAGTCGGGGCGCTGCCGCGCGTAGGCGGCCGCGCTCTTGCCGAAGGAGGCCGCGCGCCGGGCCACCACACCGGGATCGCTGTCGGGGAAGGCGTCGTTCACGTGACCCCACCCTAGCCTGCGGGTCAGACGTTGAAGCCCAGGGCGCGGAGCTGGTCGCGGCCGTCGTCGCTGATCTTGTCGGGGCCCCACGGGGGGAGCCAGACCCAGTTGATCTTGACGTCCTTGACGAGGCCCTCCAGGGCGCTGTGGGCCTGGTCCTCGATCACGTCGGTGAGGGGGCAGGCGGCGCTGGTGAGGGTCATGTCCAGGGTGGCGACCTCGTCGGCGAGGTCGACGCCGTACACCAGGCCGAGGTCGACGACGTTGATGCCGAGCTCAGGGTCGACGACGTCCTTGAGCGCCTCGAAGATCTCCTCCTCGGGGCCGGTGCGCTCGGCGCCCTCCGCGGCGGTGCCGGTCGCTGGGGTTTCGGTCATGATGCCTCTCCGAGTGCGCGGGCGGTCGCGTCCTTCCACGCCATCCAGGCGAGCAGGGCGCACTTGATCCTGGCGGGGTACTTGGAGACCCCGGCGAAGGCGATGGCGTCCTCCAGGACGTCCTCGTCGGGCTGGACGTCCCGGCCGCGCGACTGCATGAGCGCCAGGAACTCCTCGCCGACCGCCATCGCCTCCTTGACGGGCTTGCCGATGATCAGGTCGGTCATCACCGAGGCGCTGGCCTGGCTGATCGAGCAGCCCATGGCGTCGTACGAGACGTCGGCGACGGTGGCGTCCTGGCCCTCCCCGTCCAGGTGGACGCGCAGGGTCACCTCGTCACCGCACGTGGGGTTGACGTGGTGCGCTTCGCCCTCGTACGGCTCCCGCAGCCCCTTGTGGTGGGGGTTGCGGTAATGGTCCAGGATGACCTCCTGGTACATCGCCTCCAGCTGCATGTCGTCCTTTCCGAGCCTTTCTCGCTACAACCGGGACAGGGCCGGGCCTGTTCCGGCCGCCCTCAGGTGCCGAAGAACTTCTGCGCCTGACGTACCCCGTCGGCGAGCGCGTCCACGTCGGCGAGGGTGTTGTAGAGGTAGAACGTCGCCCGGGTCGTGGCCGGGATGCCGAAGCGGCGGCAGATCGGCCACGCGCAGTGGTGGCCGACGCGCACCTCGACGCCCAGCTCGTCCAGGACCTGGCCGACGTCGTGGGGGTGGATGTCCTCGACCGTGAACGCCACGGCGCCGCCGCGGGCCTCGGTGGTGCCGGGGCCGATGACGCGGACGCCGGGGATCTCGGTGAGGCGCTCCAGCGAGTAGGCGGTCAGCGCCTCCTCGTGCGCGTGCACGCGGTCCATGCCGAGGTCGGCGAGGTAGTCGCAGGCCGCGCCGAGGCCGACGGCCTGCGCGGTCATCGGCACGCCCGCCTCGAACCGCTGGGGCGGCGGCATGAAGGTCGTCGCCTCCATGTGGACGGTCTCGATCATGGACCCGCCGGTGATGAACGGGGGCATGACCTCCAGCAGCTCGCCGCGGCCCCACAGCACGCCGATGCCGGTCGGGCCGAGCATCTTGTGGCCGGAGAACGCCAGGAAGTCGGCGTCCAGCTCCCGCACGTCCACCGGCTGGTGCGGGACCGACTGGGCGGCGTCCAGCAGGACGAGCGCGCCGACCTCGCGCGCGCGCGCCGCGATCAGCTCGATCGGCGGGACGGTGCCCAGCACGTTCGACTGGTGCGTGAGCGCCACGAGCTTGGTGCGCTCGTTCACCAGGGCGTCCAGGCCGTCCAGGTCGAGGCGGCCCCCGTCGGTGAGCCCGAACCAGCGCAGGGTGGCGCCCGTCCGGCGGCAGAGCTGCTGCCACGGGACGAGGTTGGCGTGGTGCTCCATCTCGGTCACGACGATCTCGTCGCCGGGGCCGACCTTGAAGCGCTCCGCCTCCTCACCCGCGGTGGCGGCGTTGCTCATCGCGTACGCCACGAGGTTGATGCCCTCGGTGGCGTTCTTGGTGAGGACGATCTCGCCGGGCACCGCGCCGATGAACCGGGCGATCGAGGCGCGCGCGTTCTCGTACGCCTCGGTCGCCTCCTCGGAGAGCAGGTGCGCGCCCCGGTGCGGCGCCGCGTTGTGGCGCTCGTAGAACCCGCGCTCCGCGTCCAGCACCTGGACGGGCTTCTGCGAGGTCGCCCCCGAGTCGAGGTAGATCAGGGGGCGGCCGCCGCGGACGGTGCGCCGCAGGAGCGGGAAGTCCTTCTTCAGCTCTTCGGGCAGCAGGGCCCCGGCCATCAGGACACTCCCGCCTTCGCGTACTTCTCGTAGCCCTCGTTCTCCAGCACGTCGGCCAGCTCGGGCCCGCCCTGGGCGACGACGCGGCCGCCCGAGAACACGTGCACGAAGTCGGGCTTCACGTACCGCAGGATGCGCGTGTAGTGGGTGATGAGCAGGACGCCGGTGTCGGCGCCGGAGAAGCGGTTGACGCCCTCGGAGACGACCTTGAGCGCGTCGACGTCGAGGCCGGAGTCGGTCTCGTCCAGGACGGCGATCCTCGGCTGGAGCATCTCCATCTGGAGGATCTCGTGGCGCTTCTTCTCGCCGCCGGAGAAGCCCTCGTTCAGGCTGCGCTGCGCGAACGCCGGGTCGATGGACAGGTCGTCCATCGCCTTCTTCATCTCCTTGGCGAACTCGCGCAGCTTCGGGGCCTCGCCGCGGACGGCGGTGACGGCCGTGCGCAGGAAGTTCGACACCGACACGCCGGGGACCTCGACCGGGTACTGCATCGCCAGGAACAGGCCGGCGCGGGCCCGTTCGTCGACCGACATCGCCAGCACGTCCTCGCCGTCGAGCGTGACGGCGCCGGAGGTCACCTCGTACTTGGGGTGCCCGGCGACCGCGTAGGCGAGGGTGGACTTCCCGGAGCCGTTCGGCCCCATGATCGCGTGGGTCTCGCCGGCCTTCACGGTCAGGTCGACCCCGCGCAGGATCTCCTTGGTCCCGTCTGACCCGTCGGCGACGGAGACGTGGAGGTCGCGAATCTCTAGCGTGGCCATAGTGCGTGCTATTCCTTAGTCGTCGGAGCCGAGCGAGACGTAGACGTCGCCGTCCTCGACCTTGACCTTGTAGGTGGCGACCGGCTGCGTGGCCGGCGGGTTGGTGGGCTTTCCGCTGCTCACGTCGAAGCACGACCCGTGCAGCCAGCACTCGATGGTGCCGTCGTAGACCTCGCCCTCCGACAGCGACACCTCGGCGTGCGAGCAGATGTCGCTGAGGGCGTACACGTTCTCGCCGCTGCGGACGATCGCGACGGGGGTGTCGCCGATCTCGACGCCGAGCGCCCCGTCGGCGGGGACGTCGGCGAGCGGGCATGCCTTCACGTAGGTCATCGGCGGCCCGCTCCCCGGTCGAGTTCGGCCTCGATGGCGTCCGCGACCTTCTCGCGCACCTCGGGGACCTCGATGCGCTCGATCAGCTGGCCGAGGAAGCCCCGCACCACCATGCGGCGGGCGTCGTCGAAGGTGATGCCGCGGGCCTGGAGGTAGAACAGGTGCTCGTCGTCCAGGCGGCCGGACGCGGAGGCGTGCCCCGCGCCGGCGACCTCGCCGGTGAGGATCTCCAGGTTCGGCACCGAGTCGACGCGGGTCCCGTCGGTCAGGACGAGGTTGCGGTTCAGCTCGTAGGTGTCGGTGCCCTCGGCCGCGACACGGATGATCACGTCGCCGATCCAGACGGCGTGCGCGTCCTGGCCCTGGAGCGCTCCCCTGTAGTCGACGCGGCTGCGGCAGTTCGGCTGGGAGTGGTCGACCAGGAGGCGGTGCTCCAGGTGCTGGCCCCCGTCGGCGAAGTACACCCCGTACATGGCGGCGTCGCCGCCGGGCGCGTCGTAGGCGACCGACGGCGAGATCCGCACGAGGTCGCCGCCGAGGGAGATGTTGTGCGAGACGAACCGGGCGTCGCGGCCGAGCCTGGCGTGCTGGTGCGAGACATGGACGCTGTCGTCGGCCCAGTCCTGGAGGCTGATCACCGAGAGGCGGGCGCCGTCACCGACGATGAACTCGACGTTGTCGGCGTAGGTCGCCGAGCCGCGGTGCGCGAGCACGACGGTGGCCTCGGCGAACGGCTCCAGGATCACGGTGGTGTGCCCGTAGGCGGCGGCCGAGGAGTCCTCGCCGCGCAGCCGCAGGACGGTCGGCGCCGAGGCGACGGCCTCCTTCGGGACGGTCACGACGGTGGCGTGGGCGAACGACGACCACGCCTGCGCGCTGACCCGGTCGGAGGGCACGTAGGCCCGGCCGAGGCGGGGGTCGTCGCGGCCGACCGTCTCGACGGTCGCCTCCGGCGCCGCCTCGGCCTCGACCACGACCTTGCCGTGGGCCTCGGCGGTCCCGTTGTGCAGGCCGCGCAGGCGGCGCAGCGGGGTGAACCGCCACTCCTCCTCGCGGCCGGTGGGCACGTCGAAGTCGCCCACCTCATGCGACGCCTTCTCGTGCAGCGTCGACAGAGGCTTGGTTTCCAGGCCCATCAGCCGACGGCTCCTTCCATCTGCAGCTCGATGAGCCGGTTCAGCTCAAGGGCGTACTCCATCGGCAGCTCGCGCGCGATCGGCTCGACGAACCCGCGCACGATCATGGCCATCGCCTCGTCCTCGGTGAGGCCGCGACTCATCAGGTAGAACAGCTGGTCCTCCGACACCTTGGAGACGGTGGCCTCGTGGCCCATCTCCACGTCGTCCTCGCGGACGTCGACGTAGGGGTAGGTGTCGGACCGGCTGATCTGGTCGATCAGCAGCGCGTCGCACTTGACGGTGGACTTGCTGTGCTCGGCGCCCTCCTGGATCTGCACCAGGCCCCGGTAGGAGGTGCGGCCGCCGCCCCGCGCCACCGACTTGGAGACGATGGTGGACGAGGTGTGCGGCGCGGCGTGCACCATCTTGGCGCCCGCGTCCTGGTGCTGGTCGGCGCCGGCGAACGCGATCGACAGGGTCTCGCCCTTGGCGTGCTCGCCGAGCAGGTAGACCGCCGGGTACTTCATCGTGACCTTGGAGCCGATGTTGCCGTCGACCCACTCCATCGTGGCGCCCTCGTAGGCGACGGCGCGCTTGGTGACCAGGTTGTAGACGTTGTTCGACCAGTTCTGGATGGTCGTGTAGCGGACGCGGGCGTCCTTCTTCACGACGATCTCGACGACGGCCGAGTGCAGCGAGTCCGACTTGTAGATCGGGGCGGTGCAGCCCTCGACGTAGTGGACGTAGGACCCCTCGTCCGCGATGATCAGCGTCCGCTCGAACTGGCCCATGTTCTCGGTGTTGATCCGGAAGTAGGCCTGGAGCGGGATCTCCACGTGCACGCCCGGCGGGACGTAGATGAACGAGCCGCCCGACCACACGGAGGTGTTCAGCGCGGCGAACTTGTTGTCGCCGACGGGGATCACCGAGCCGAAGTACTCCTGGAAGATCTCCGGGTGCTCGCGCAGGCCCGTGTCGGTGTCCAGGAAGATGACGCCCTTCTCCTCAAGGTCCTCACGGATCTTGTGGTAGACGACCTCGGACTCGTACTGGGCGGCGACGCCGGCGACGAGGCGCTGCTTCTCCGCCTCGGGGATGCCGAGCTTGTCGTAGGTGTTCTTGATGTCCTCGGGGAGGTCCTCCCAGGACGCCGCCTGCTTCTCGGTGGAGCGGACGAAGTACTTGATGTTCTCGAAGTCGATGGCCGACAGGTCGGAGCCCCAGCTGGGCATCGGCTTCTTGTCGAACAGCCGCAGCCCCTTGAGGCGCAGGTCGAGCATCCACTCAGGCTCGTTCTTCTTGGCCGAGATGTCGCGGACGACGTCCTCGCTCAGGCCGCGGCGGGCCGAGGCACCGGCGGCGTCCGAGTCGGACCAGCCGAACTTGTACCTGTCGAGCCCTTCCAGCTCAGGGTGGGCTGTCGTAGTCATAGGGACGTCCTCCCGGACTCCTCGTCAATGATCGTGGTCTCTTCGGGGGACGGCTCCCCCGCGTCCCCTCCAGGGGTGACGCTGCCGGTGGCGGGACCCTCCGCCGTCCCGCCCTCGCAGAGCGAGCGGGAGCTGACGTGGGTGGTGCAGATCCCGTCGCCGTGGGCGATGGTGGCCAGCCGCTGGACGGGGGTGCCCAGCAGGCGGCTGAACGCCTCCGTCTCGGCCTCGCACAGCTGCGGGAACTCCGCGGCGACGTGCGCGACCGGGCAGTGGTGCTGGCACAACTGGTCGCCGGAGCCCTGCGGCGCCTTGGCGGCGGCGGCCGCGTAGCCGTCGCCCGACAGCGCCTCGGCGAGCGTGCGGACCCGCTGGTGGGGCGGGGCCGCCTGCACGACGGGGCGGTAGCGCCGTTCGAGGTCGGCGATCTGCCGCCGGGCGAACTCGGCGACCGCGTGGTCGCCGGCCGTCTCGGCGAGGAAGCGCAGGGCGCTGGTGGCGAGGTCGTCGTAGGCGTGGACGAACGCGTTGCGCCCGGCGTCGGTGATGGCGAACCACTTGGCGGGCCTGCCGCGGCCGCGCCTGGTCTGGGACGGCCTTGCGCGGCGGATCTCTATCATGCCTTCGAGCAGCAGCGCGTCCAGATGCCTGCGGATCGCGGCCGGGGTGAGGCCGACGCGCTCGCCGAGGGCGGACGCGGTGACCGGGCCGTGCTCCAGGATGAGCCGGGCGACGCGGGCGCGCGTGTCGCGCTCGGTGTTGCCGCCCGCGACTCCCCCGGCCTTGCCCGCCGACCGGGACCCGCCCTTGCCGCCGTGAGCTGGGGACGACGGGACGCCGACAGGCCGCGCGGCGGCGGCCCCGGTGCTCGTCTGATCCTCGCTCACGTATTTCACAACATCAGTGTGCCGTAATTCCTTCCCGCGAAACACCCGATTGCCAATGTCGTGCCTCACGCAGGTAAGCCTTACCTAACCTTTAATACCTCTGACCTTCGCGGCGGGCGCCACGGGCGCGCCGCGCGGCAGCACCAGCACCGGGCACGGCGCGGTGCGGACGATCTTCCCGGAGCTCTCACCGAGGAAGACCTTGCGCAGCGGGCCGTCGTGGCTGGACAGGCAGGCCAGCAGCTCACCCGGCAGCATATCGACGGCGCCGAGCGCCTTGGCGATCCCGGTCCCGGACGCCGCCTCGGTCGCCACCCGCGTCCCGTCGCCGAACAGCCCGGCGGCGAGGGCGAGGTCCTCCTCGGCCTGGGCGAGCTGGCGGGCCATCACGTCGCCGGCGCCGCGGAGCTCGGCGCCCCGGCCGGGCGGCCTCAGCACCAGCGTGACGAGCCGGATCGGCAGCCCCAGCACGTGGGCGATCCCGGCGGCCGCGGCCAGCGGGCCCTCCACGTCCCGCCGCCGCCAGTAGGCGACGGTCAGCCGCTCGAACCGCCCGGGCGCCTCCTCGGCGTATCCGCGCGGCGCCAGCAGGACGGGCACGGGCGAGCTGTGCAGCAGCTGGTCGGCGGTGCTGCCGATCGCGATGCGCCCTCGGCGGCCGCGCGGCGCCGAGCCGACCACGACGAGGTCGGCGCCGACGTCCCGCGCGATCTCGATGAGCCCGCGTCCGCTGCCCCGGTGGGCGTGGACCCGCCGCGTCACGCTCCCCTTCGGCACCCTCAGCTCGTGGAGCCGTCCCGCCGCGCGGTCCAGCGCGTCCTCGGCCCGCTCCTTCAGATAGGCCACCCATTCGGCGTCGACCGACCCGGGGCCGCGCGCGGGCCAGGCGGGCGGGTGGACGTTCGCGACGGTCAGCGCCGCCCCGGCGGTGCGGGCGACCAGCGCGGCCAGGGCCAGCGCGTCGTCGCCGCGCTCGTCGGGCGAGTAGCCCGCGAGCACCCGCATGCCGCTGGTCTCGCTCACGGCTCCCCCTCTCCGGCGGCGGGCGCGCCCTTCCCGGAGTCGGGCGGGCCGCCTCCTTCCGGTGCGGCCGCCAGGCGGGAGTGGCGCCGCCCGTACAGGAAGTAGGCGGCCAGCCCGGCGAGCGCCCACAGCAGGAACACGAGCCAGGTCACGCCGCCCAGGCCGACCATCAGGTACACGCAGAACCCGACCCCCAGGAGCGGGGTGATCGGGTAGAACGGCGTCCGGAAGCCGCGCGGCAGCTCCGGGCGGGTCCGGCGCAGGACCATGACGCCCACGCTCACCAGGGCGAACGCGAACAGGGTGCCGATACTGGTGGCGTCCACCAGCCGGCCGAGCGGGATCATCGCCGCGAGGACCGAGATGAACGCCGCCACGATCATGGTGTTGGCGACCGGCACCGACCGCCGGGGGCTCACCTTCTGGAAGACGGGCGGGACGAGCCCGTCGCGCGACATCGCGAACAGGATGCGGGTCTGCCCGTACATGACGGTGAGGACGACGCTGGCGATGGCCACCACGGCGCCGAGCGAGAGGATCATCGACGGCCAGGACCGCCCGGTCGACTCGTCCAGCACCCGCGCCAGGGACGCCTCCGACCCGCTCAGCGCGAACCGCCGCCAGTGCATCGCGCCCACGGCGGCCAGCCCGACCAGCACGTACACCGCGGTCACGATGGCCAGCGAGAGGACGATCGCGAGCGGCAGGTCGCGGCGCGGGTTCTTGGCCTCCTCCCCGGCGGTGGAGGCGGCGTCGAAGCCGATGTAGGAGAAGAACACCTTGGAGCCCGCCGCGCTGATGCCGGCCCAGCCCATCGGCGCGAACGGGGTGACGTCGCCGGCCTTGAACGCGGTGAAGGCCACCGCGCAGAAGAACAGCAGCACGCCGATCTTCAGGAACACCATGATCGTGTTGGCGATGGCGCTCTCGGACGTGCCGCGCAGCAGCAGGACCATGGCGATCATCACCACGACCACGGCGGGCAGGTTGACGATCCCGCCGTTCTCGCCGGGCGAGTCGCTGATCGCGGCCGGCATCGTGAAGTGGAACGCCTTGTCGAAGAACTCGTTCAGGTAGGAGCCCCAGCCGACCGCGACGGCCGACACCGAGACCGCGTACTCCAGCAGCAGGCACCATCCGCAGACCCACGCCACCAGCTCGCCGAGCGTGGCGTAGGCGTAGGAGTAGGACGAGCCGGACACCGGGATCGTCCCGGCCAGCTCGGCGTACGACAGGGCCGAGAACAGCGCGGTGACAGCGGCCAGCACGAACGCCAGCACCACCGCGGGCCCCGCCCTGGGCACCGCCTCCCCCAGCACGACGAAGATGCCGGTGCCCAGGGTCGCGCCGACGCTGAACAGCGTGAGCTGCAGCAGGCTCATCGACCGCTTGAGCTCGCCGCCCTCGCCCTGCCCGCCCTCGGCGACGATCCGGTCGACCGGCTTGGTCCGGAACAGGCTGTGCAGCAGGGCTCCGGACCCGGCCTGCGCGGCCCTGCGCGTGGGCGTGGTCACAGCGTGCTGGCCAGCGGCCAGGTCGCGTTGGGGGTGACGATCGTGCCCGCCGCGCCCTCCAGGATCCGCACGCACTGGTCGAGCTTGCCGATCGCGGCCATGTCGCCCGTCCGCTCGACGAACCCGGCGGCCGCCTCCACCTTCGGGCCCATCGACCCGGCGGGGAAGTCCTCGGCGCGCAGCTCGTGCGGCGTGGTGTGAGTGATCTCCTCCTGGCGCGGCGTGCCGAAATGGCGCATCACCCGGGGCACGTCGGTGAGGATCAAGAACGCGTCGGCCTCCAGGGTCTCGGCCAGGACGGAGGCGGTGAGGTCCTTGTCGATGACCGCCTCGACGCCCTCCAGCTGGCCGACGTCGTTGCGGAACACCGGGACGCCGCCGCCCCCGGCGCAGACCACGACCGTCCCGCCGCGGACGAGCTGGCGGATGAGCCGCGTCTCGATGACCCGCTGCGGCCGCGGGGACGGCACCACGCGGCGCCAGCCGTCGCCGTCCGGACGTACCGTCCAGCCGTAGTCGCGGGCCAGCTTCTCGGCCTCCTCCCGCGTGTACACCTGCCCGACGAACTTGGTCGGGTTCTCGAACGCCGGGTCGACCGCCGACACGAGCGTCTGGTTGATCAGGGCGACGACCTGGCGGCCGGGCAGCGCGTTCTGCAGCGCCTGGAGCATCCAGTAGCCGATCATGCCCTGGGTCTCGGCGCCGATGGTGTCCAGCGGGTAGGGGCGGGTCAGGCTCGGGTCGTTGACGCTCTCCAGCGCCAGCAGCCCGACCTGCGGCCCGTTCCCGTGCGTGACGATCAGCTCATGCCGCTCGGCGAGCGGCGCCAGCGAGCGCACCGCCTTCATCACGTTCGCCCGCTGGAGATCGGCGTCGGGCGTCTCCCCGCGCCTGACCAGCGCGTTCCCGCCCAGCGCGACCAGTACGCGCATGCTGCCTCCGCCCGTGTCAAAGGCGCCCGGCCGAGCCGCCGCTCAGCCCAGCGTCGCCACCATGACCGCCTTGATCGTGTGCATCCGGTTCTCGGCCTCGTCGAAGACGATCGACGCGTCCGACTCGAAGACCTCCTCGGTGACCTCAAGGGCGTCAAGGCCGGTCCTCTGGAAGACGTCCTCCCCCACCGCGGTCTCCCGATTGTGGAACGCCGGGAGGCAGTGCATGAACTTGACACGCGGGTTGCCCGTGGCGCGCATGACGTCGGAGTTCACCTGGTACGGCCTGAGCAGCCCGATCCGCTCGTCCCACACCCGCCCGGGCTCCCCCATCGACACCCAGACATCGGTGAGGACGAAGTCGGCGCCCCGGACGCCCTGCGCGACGTCCTCCACGATCGTGATCTCGGCGCCGGTCCTGGCCGCGATCTCCATGGCGGGCTTGACGACCAGGTCCTCGTCGGGCCAGAGCGCCCGCGGCGCGACGATGCGCACGTCCATGCCGAGCAGGGCGCCCGCCACCACGTAGGAGTGGCCCATGTTGTAGTGGGCGTCGCCGAGGTAGGCGTAGGTGACCTCGTGCAGGGGCTTGGGGCTGTGCTCGCGCATGGTGAGCATGTCGGCGAGCATCTGCGTCGGGTGCCAGTCGTCGGTCAGGCCGTTCCACACCGGCACGCCGGAGTACTCGGCCAGTTCCTCGACGAGCCGCTGGCTCGACCCGCGGTACTCGATGCCGTCGAACATCCGGCCCAGCACGCGCGCGGTGTCCTTCATCGACTCCTTGTGGCCGATCTGCGTGCCGGCGGTGTCGAGGTAGGTGGCGTGGGCGCCCTGGTCGTGCGCGGCGACCTCGAAGGCGCAGCGCGTGCGGGTGGAGGGCTTCTCGAAGATCAGCGCCATGTTCCTGCCGGCCAGGCTCCTGCGCTCGGTCCCGCTGTACTTGGCGGCCTTCAGCTCGGCCGCCAGGTCCAGCAGGAACCCGAACTCCTTCGGCGAGAAGTCCAGCTCCTTCAGGAAGCCGCGTCCCCTCAGGTTGTAGGCCATGGTCGGTCTCCCGATCGCTTCTGGTCGGACGAGTGGGCGTCGTGCGGCCGGACCCCGTCAGGCGTCCCGCTCCAGGGGGCAGCTCATGCAGCGCGGGCCGCCGCGCCCGCGGCCGAGCTCGCTGCCGCGGATGGGGATGACCTCCACGCCGTTGCGGCCCAGGTGGTTGTTGCTGGTCGCGTTCCGCTCGTAGGCGACGACCACGCCCGGCTCGATCGCCAGGACGTTGGAGCCGTCGTCCCACTGCTCGCGCTCGGCGGAGAACACGTCCTGCGTGGGCGTCAGGACCTTGACGTCGCCGCCGCCGAGCGCGGCGGCGATCGCCCGGTACATGTCCTCCGGAGCGTGATCGGTGATCTTCAGCTCCTTCTCGGTGTCGCCGGGCTCGACCGTGTGGGACGGGAGCGGGCCCAGGCCCGCGTACGTGGTGAACACGCCGTGGTCGACCATCGTCATGACGGTGTCCAGGTGCATGAACGCCCGCTTCCGCGGCATCCGCAGCGCCACGATCCGCTCGCAGCGCCCGGCGGCGAACAGCGACTGCGCCAGCATCTCGACCGCCTGCGGCTGGGTGCGCTCGCTCATCCCGACCAGGACGGCGCCGTTGCCGATCACCAGGACGTCGCCGCCCTCGATCGTGGCGGGCGCCATCGCGGTGCCGGGGCTCCAGACGTGGAACCCTCCCGTGTCCGGGCTGCCGTAGCCGTCCGCGAACAGCGGGTGCCACCGGTAGATCGCCTCCATGTTCACCGTCTCGCGCGCCCTGGCCTTCTTGCGCATGGCGTTGATCGAGACGCCGTCGTAGATCCAGCAGGAGGTGTCGCGGGTGAACATGTGGTTGGGCAGCGGCGGCAGGACGAAGCCGTCCAGGTCCAGCGAGTGGAACGCGAGGGACGCCGGCTCGGGCATCCGCTCCAGCATCTCCCGCTTGGTGATGCCGCCGATGAGGAACGACGCCAGCTCCCGCACGTCCATCGCGTCGAAGCAGTTGCGGATGGCGTCGGTCGCCAGCGGCCCGTACCAGTGCGGGTCGACCGCGAAGTCCAGGATGTGCTTGCGGGCCTCGGGGATCCCGACCGTCTCGTGGAGCAGGTCGAGCAGCAGGTGCACCTCAACGCCGTGCGAGCGCAGCACGTCCTGGAACTCCTCGTGCTCCTCCCCCGCCCGCTTCACCCACAGCACGTCGTCGAAGAGCAGGTCGGCGGCGTTGGACGGGGTGAGCCTCTTCAGCGACAGCTCCGGCCGGTGCAGCAGCACCCGGCGCAGCCGGCCGACCTCGGACCCGACGTGGAACGGCATTCCCGGCCTCCCGCCCATCCACGTCCCCCCGAACGCCATGAATCCTCAAGGCGGGAGCTACCCGGGGCCTGTGGGGCGAAACCAGCCCGGATCCGGGCGGCTCCCGGCCTCCGCACCCGCATTCCCGCTGATGAGGACGGCTTTACCGGACCGTTGCCGCCTCCCGTCCCGCGCACCGGCGGTGCCGGGCGCGGAGCTGTCGGAAGCCGGACCTAAACTCGTCTGCATGGCACCCCCCGGAGACGGCGCTGTCGAGCTGGACTCGCTCGTCAAGCGCTATGGCGCGGCGACGGCCGTGGACGGGCTGTCGCTCAGCGCCGCCCGGGGCGCCGTCACCGCGCTGCTCGGCCCCAACGGCGCCGGCAAGACCACCACGATCGAGATCTGCGAGGGCTTCCGGCGCGCCGACGCGGGCACCGTCCGGGTCCTCGGGCTCGACCCGGTCGCCGACGCGCGCGCGCTGAAGCCGAAGGTCGGGGTGATGCCGCAGTCGGGGGGCGTGCCCGCCACGGCGCGGGCCGGGGAGTTCCTGAACCTGGTCGCCTCGTTCCACTCCTCCCCGCTCCCCACCGGCGCGCTGCTGGCGCGGCTCGGCCTCACCGAGCACGCCCGCACCCCGTTCCGGCGGATGTCGGGCGGGCAGCAGCAGCGGCTCTCGCTGGCGGTCGCCGTGGTCGGACGGCCCGAGCTGGTCTTCCTGGACGAGCCCACCACCGGCCTCGACCCGCAGGCCAGGCACGCCACCTGGGAGCTGATCGGGGAACTGCGCGCCGCCGGGGCGTCGGTGGTGCTCACCACCCACCACATGGAGGAGGCCGAGCGGCTCGCCGACCGGGTCGTCATCGTCGACCACGGCGCGGTGGTGGCCGAGGGCACCCCGTCCGAGCTGACCGGCGCCGAGCGGCAGCTGCGCTTCCGCGCCCGCCCCGGCCTGGGCCTGGAGGAGCTGCTGACCGCGCTGCCCGCCGGGAGCGCCGCCAAGGAGTCGCCCGCCGGGCACTACCTGATCGAGGCCGACGTGCGCCCCGAGCTGCTGGCCACCGTCACCGCCTGGTGCGCCTCCCACGGCGTCCTGACCGAGGACCTGCGGATCGAGCGCCGCACGCTGGAGGACGTCTTCCTGGAGCTGACCGGGCGGGAGCTGCGTTCATGACCGCCTCTCCCTCCTCGCCCGCCCCGGCGGGCGCGGCCTCCCCGTCCGCCCCGCTGGACCTCACGCCGGCGCCGGGCGCCGTCCCGCTGCCGCGGATGGTCCTCTCCCAGGCCGCCTACGAGTTCCGCGCGCTGCTGCGCAACGGCGAGCAGCTCCTGCTGACGCTGATCATCCCGGTGGTGCTGCTGACGCTGTTCAGCGCCACGTCCCTGCTGGACCTCGGCTCCGGGCGCCGGGTCGACTTCCTCGCCCCGGGCGTCCTCGCGCTCGCGGTGATGTCCACCGCGTTCACCGGCCAGGCGATCGGCACCGGCTTCGAGCGCCGCTACGGAGTGCTCAAACGCCTCGGCGCCACCCCGCTGCCGCGCAGCGGCCTCATCGCCGCCAAGACCCTCACGGTGGTCGCGGTCGAGGCGCTTCAGGCCGCGGTGATCTGCGCCGTGGCGCTGGCGCTCGGCTGGCACCCGCACGGCGGCCCCGCCCCGGTGATCGTCCTGCTGCTGCTCGGCACCGCCGCGTTCAGCGGGTTCGGGCTGCTCATGGCCGGGACGCTGCGCGCCGAGGCGACCCTCGCCGCCGCCAACCTGGTGTACATCCTGCTGCTGGTCCTCGGCGGCGTCGTCTTCCCCCTTGGCACGTTCCCCGGCGGGGTCCGGGCCGCCCTGGAGCTGCTGCCCGTCTCGGCGCTCGCCGACGGGCTCCGGCAGGTCCTGCGGGACGGCGCCGCTTTCCCGGGTGAACCGCTGCTCGTCCTCGCCGTGTGGTCCGTCGCGGGGCTCGTCCTCGCCACCCGATTCTTCAAGTGGGAGTAACGCGTGGCACTCACTGAGGCGCCCGGCCCGCCCCTCGGCGGCGCGACCCGGGCGGTGGGGCGCGCGCGGCTGCTGTCGCTCGGCTCCGTGCCGCCGCCCGCGCTGATCCTGCTCGGGATCGTCTCCGTCCAGATCGGGGCGGGCATCGCCAAGCACCTGTTCGACCGGCTGCCGCCGAGCGCCGTCGTCACCATGCGGCTGCTCACCTCGGCGATCGTGCTGGGGTTCCTGGCCCGCAAGGCGCTGCGCACCGTCCTGCGCGACCACTCCCGCCGGAGCCTCGCCATCGCGACCGGGTTCGGGCTGGCGCTGGCGCTGATGAACTTCTCGTTCTACCAGTCGTTCTCGCGGATCCCGCTGGGGGTCGCGGTGACGATCGAGTTCCTCGGGCCGTTGATGGTCTCCATCGTCGCGTCCCGGCGCCCCCGCGACCTGCTCTGGGCCGTCCTGGCGGGGGCGGGGGTGGTCATGCTCGCCAGGGGCGGCGGCGACATCGACCCCGTCGGCATCGCCTTCGCCCTGCTCGCCGGGGCCTGCTGGGCGGCCTACATCCTGCTCACCGCCGCGACCGGCCAGCGGTTCTCCGGCTCCACGGGCCTGGCCTTCGCCAGCGTCGTCGGGACGATCGCGATCCTGCCGGTCGGCGTGGCGTCCGGCGGGACGGCCCTGCTCGACCCGGAGCTGCTGCTCATCGGCCTCGCCGTCGGCCTGCTGTCGTCGGTGATCCCCTACTCGCTGGAGCTGGAGGCGCTGCGGCGGATGCCCGCCCGCGTCTTCGGGATCCTGATGAGCCTGGAGCCCGCCGTGGCGGCGCTGGTCGGCGTGACGATCCTCGGCGAGGTCCTCACCGGGCGGCAGTGGGTCGCGATCGGCTGCGTGATCGTCGCGTGCGCGGGCGCCACCCGGGGCCAGAAGGAACCGCTTGAGGCGCCCGAAGCCTGAGCGCCGGAAACGCTGAGCGTCAGAGGCGCAGGCGGCGGACGGCGACGCCCACGCACCCGCCCGGCCGGACGAAGCCGTACTCGCGCGAGTCCCAGCTCGCGGACGGGTTGTCGCCGAGCACGACCAGCGACCCGGGCGGGACCACCTCGTCCGGGACCTCGCGCAGCGCCGGGACGGCGTCCCTCGGGACGGGGTCCCCCGGGACCGCCACCGCACGCTTGACCAGCAGCCTGCCGCCGGGCGGCGGCGCGGCGGCGGGCACCACGGGCAGCGCCGCCGCCTCCTCCTCCGTGAGCTCGGCGCCGGCGGGCTCACGGTCGCCGAGGGGCGGGTCCGGTGCCCGCACCACGACGATCCGGCCGGCGCGGACGCGGTCCGTCCTGCGGACGAGCAGCCGGTCCCCGGCGCGCAGCGTCGGCTCCATGCTGCGCCCGTTCACGGTCGTCACCAGGAGGTTCCGGCGGATCCAGAGGGCGCCGAGCGCCACGGCGGCGAGCCCCGCCGACACGCCCGCGGATATGCGGGCCGCCCTCACCGCGTCGCCTCCTGGTAGCCGGCGGCCTGGAGCCGGAAGAGCCGGGCGTACGCGCCGTCCGCCGCGAGGAGCGTGGCGTGGGTGCCGCGCTCGGCGATCCGGCCGCCCTCCAGGACCGCGATGAGGTCGGCGTCGCGGACGGCGTTGAGCCGGTGCGAGATGAGCAGGCTCGTCCGGCCCGCCCGGTACTCCCGCATCCGGGTGTGCACCTCGTGCTCGGCCTCCGGGTCCAAGCCCGAGCTGGGCTCGTCCAGGATCATGAGGTCCCGGCCGTCCCGGACGAACGCGCGCGCCAAGGCCAGGCGCTGCCACTGCCCGCCGGACAGGACCACACCGGTGTCCGGGTTGTCCTTGTCCGCCTCGCTGAAGAACATGCGGGTCAGCAGGGTGTCGTAGCCGCGCGGCAGCCCGGCCAGCTTGCCGTGGACCCCGGCCCGCCGGGCGGCGTCCCGGATGCGCTCGGGATCGTCCAGGGCGGTGATGTCGCCGAGGGCGATGTTCTCGGCGGCGGTCATGTCGTAGTGCATGTGCTCTTGGAAGACCGCGCTGATACGGTCGCGCAGCCGTTCGGGCGGGATGTCGCGCAGGTCCACGCCGTCCCACAGGATCTGCCCGCGGGTCGGGTCGTACATGCGGCACAGCAGCTTCACCAGGGTGCTCTTGCCTGCGCCGTTCAGGCCGACGAGCGCGACGGACCGGCCGTCCGGGATCAGCAGGTCGATGCCGCTGAGCACCCATGGGTGGTCGTCGCTGTAGCGGAACCACACGTCCCGCAGTTCGATGCCCTCGCGCAGCGGCGGCGCGTCCCCGGCGGCGGCGCGCGGCAGGTCGGGTCCGGCCCGGACGACGGCGGCGTAGTGGGTGAACGCGAGCAGCCGCCTGTGCATGGTGGCGATGGCCGAGACGAGCGTGTCGAGCGCCGCCTGCACCCCGGCCACGGCCGCGACGAACATGGCGACGTCGCCGACGCTGAGCGTGCCCTTCCGGGCTGACGTGACCGCCCACCACAGGCCGGCGCCCGCGACGACGGCGCTCATCGTGGTCAGGCCGCCCTGCGTGGTCAGTTCTCTGCGGTCCATGCGGCGCTCGGCCTCGTTCGCGCGGAGTCGCTCGGTCATCATGCGCGCGCGCAGGAACGTCCCTATGCCGAACAGCCGGATCTCCGTCGCGGCTTGGACGCCGGTGAGAAGGCGGCTGTAGAAGAACTCCCGCCGGTGCGTCTGCTCGTTCTCCCACTGGACGGCCGCGCGCCGCCGCGACAGCAGCAGCTCGGCGACCAGCGCGGGCAGGGCGGACAGCAGGACGAGCCCGGTCATGGACGGGCTGAGCACCAGCAGCGAGCCGACGAACCCGGCCAGGGAAAGCGTGCCCTGGAGGGTCCCGCTGACGCCTTCGACCAGCTCCGCGGTGCTCCCGGCGCCCTCTTGGCCCAGCCTGAGGCGGTCCAGGAACGCCGGGTCCTCGAAGCGCCGCAGCCCCACCTGGGCCTCGGTGGCGGCGAACAGCCGGTCGGTCGCGGCGACCCCGGCGGCGCGTCCGGTCTGGGCGCTCAGGTAGCGGGCGATCGGGGGCATGGCCGCGGCGGCCAGCCCGGCGGCGGCCAGCCCCACGGCGAGGCCGCCGACCGAGCCGTGCGGGGACGCCAGCCGGTCGATCACCAGCTTGGTCAGCCAGGCGGTGACGATCGGCGCCCCCGCCGCGGCCAGGGTCACCAGCAGATGCCCGGCGACTCCGCCGGGGGCCGCGCGGACCGTCAGCGCCAGGGCCTCGGCCGCCGCCGTCGCGGACTCCCGGAGGCCGAACCGCCGGGACGGGCCGGGCCCGGTCATGCGCGTGATTCGAGGGGCAGGTCCTCCAGGCGCCCGCCCGCCGCCACCACGCTCTGGTCGTCGCCGATCAGGTACAGCGCGGGCGTCCAGTCGTTCTTGAACGCCATGGCCACCGGCCCGTCGAAGTCCTCCACGACCACCCGCGCCACCGGCGCCAGGGCGGCGACGAGCTCGGCGTCGTCCCCGCCGACGACCGCGAGGACGCCGTCCCGTCCCACGGCCCGGGCGTGCTCGGCGAAACGGGGGGCCAGGGCGTGGCACGGGTCGCAGCCCGCCGAGAAGAAGCCGACCAGGCCGGTGAGGTCCTCGCTGGAGACCGGCTCGTCCGCGGTGGTCATCGTCATGAACCCCGCGGGCCGCGAACCCGGCCCGAGGGCGACCGGGGGACCGGCGTGCGGCGCGGTCGGCGCCTTCTCCCCGGCCCTGAGCCGGCGGACGAGGGCGAGGGTGAGCATCAGGTTGACGACGCTGATCAGGCCGACGAGCACGACGGCGGCGGTCAGATAGGGCATCAGGGGCTCCCCACGAGCAGGTCGGCGATGTCGTCGAAGGAGACGATCAGGATCGCGGCCACCGCGCCCGCGGCGGCGGCGATGACGGCGCCCGCGGCGGTGGGCGGCGTGCCGGGCAGCGCGAGCCCGGACGCGGCGGCGGCCAGCAGCAGGCCGTTGCGGACCAGGTGCCGCCGCCCGAGCGGCGCGCCGCCGGAGCCGAAGCAGCGGCACGACACGCGCGGCCGCCCGGCGGCCAGGCCCCGTCCGATGGCGAGGGTGAACGCGGCCAGGAGCGCGCACGCCAGGACGAGCCCGGCCATCCGGGTCCAGGGCGCGGCCACGGCGGCCGGGACGAGGGCCTCCAGCACGATGACGAGGACGGCCAAGGGCCGGGCGGGCACCGTCCCAGGGCGCGAGGGCAACAGGCCCGGCAGAGATACGGCGAACCCGTCCAGGTCCCGCGCCTTGGCGGCCGCCGAGACGGCGAAGACGAGCCCGACGAGGCAGGCGCACGCCACGTGCACGTACTCCACAGCCGCTCCTCTCCGGAAGGGACGGGCGGCGGCCCGCGCCGCCGCCCGCGTCGACCTCGGGTCAGGAGATCAGCACCTCTTGCCGGTCGGGACGGTGTGGCACCCCTCGTCCAGGCAGCACTGGCGGAGGTACTGCTTGTGGTTCTTGCAGAAGTAGTAGTTGCTGCACCCGGCGTCGGCGGTGGCCTTGCCGGCGATCCGTGCGAGCAGGCGGTCGGCGAGACGCGACATGGTGTCTCCTCTCCGGCCGGGGTTCCGGCCGATGCGATTACGAAGATCATTGGAACGTTTTCGTTTTCGGCGCAAGGCCCAAGATCATTTAAATCGGAAACCCCGCGAACCCCCAGGTCGGGCGGTATTGGACGTCCCGCAAGCCGGTCCGCCGGAAGCCCTTAATGATCAAGGATTCCTAGATCACCTACCGGTACGGTCGTGAGCCCGCGCACGAGTGGCGACGGGCCTCGGCGGCGTGCGAGGATCGACGTGGACGTCAGCACCGAGCGCAGAGGAGCCGCCGTGATCGGCCGGACCGAGGACCAGGGAATCCCGCCCGAGTTCTTCGAGGCGGGATCGGCGTCGTTCGTCGACTTCCTGCGCCTCCACTCCCCCGACCTGCTGCCCGTCAACCGGGTGCCGGACGGCGGGACGGTCCCGGACCTGCCGCACGGCACCACCGTCCTGGCGCTGACCTTCCCGGGCGGGGTGATGATGGCCGGCGACCGGCGCGCCACACAGGGCAACCGCATCGCCTACCGCGAGCTCGACAAGGTGCAGCGCGCCGACGAGTACTCCGCCGTGGCGTTCGCTGGCACCGTCGGGCTGGCGCTGGAGATGGTGCGCCTCTTCCAGGTCGAACTGGAGCACTACGAGAAGATGGAGACCGTCCCGCTGTCGCTGCCCGGCAAGGCCCGGCGGCTCGGCGCGGTGATCCAGGCCAACCTCGCCCAGGCCCTCCAGGGCCTCGCGGTCGTCCCGCTGTTCGCCGGGTACGAGCCCGACACCGGCACCAGCCGGATCTACACCTACGACATCACCGGCGCCCCGCAGGAGGCCCGCGACTTCCACGCCGACGGCTCCGGCTCCCCCTACGCCCTGGGTGCCTTGAAGAAGCTCTACCGGCGCGACCTGTCGGTACAGGACGCCGCGACCGCCTGCGTCCAGGCCCTCTACGACGCCGCCGACGACGACACCGCCACCGGCGGGCCCGACGCCGTCCGGCGCATCTACCCCACGGTCGCGGTCGTCACCGAGGACGGCTACCGCGCCCTGCCCGACGACGAGGTCTCCGCGATCGCCGCCGAGGTGCTCGACGGCCGCCTCCGCCACCCGGGCGGCCCCCCGGCGCCGCTCCGCTGATCGCCGGAAGCGTCGGACCCGGCTCGTAGACTCGGCGGTATGGCACGGGCGAACGACGAGGCTGCGGCCCTCATCCAGGAACTGGCCGACCTGCTCTCGATCACGGGCGGCGACGCCTTCAAGATCAGGGCGTACGAGAAGGCCGCGCGGGCGATCGCGGGCCATCCGGACGACATCGCGGGGCTCGACCTCGCCGGGCTCCGCAAGATCCCGACGGTCGGCGAGGCCATCGCCAAGAAGGTCCTCGACTACAACACGACCGGCACGATCCGCCAGGTCGAGGAGCTGCGCCTGCAGATCCCCGCGGGCGTCCGGGCGCTCACCGAGATCCCCACCCTCGGCCCGAAGAAGGCCCTGGCCGTCTACGAGGAGCTCGGCATCTCCTCGGTCGACGAGCTGGCCACCGCCATCCAGGAGGGCCGGCTCCGCGGCCTCAAGGGGTTCGGCGCCAAGACCGAGGACAACATCGTCCGCGGCATCGAGCTGATGCGCAGCGCCGGCGAGCGCGTCCTGGTCGACGCCGCGGCGGGCGTCGCCGACGAGATCGTCGCCGCCCTCGCCGCCCTCCCCCAGGTCGAGCGCTGCGCCCACGCCGGGTCCCTGCGCCGCATGCGCGAGACGATCGGCGACGTCGACGTCCTCGCCGCCTCCCGCGACCCGCACCCCATCATGGAGGCGTTCACCGCGCTGCCCCTCGTCGCCGAGGTCATCGCCGGCGGCGACAAGAAGACCTCGATCCGCACCGCCAAGGGCCTCCAGGTCGACCTGCGCGTCGTCCCGCCCGAGTCGTGGGGCGCCGCGCTGCAGTACTTCACCGGCTCCCAGGCGCACAACATCCGCACCCGCGAGATCGCCGTGAAGGCCGGCCTCAAGCTCTCCGAGTACGGCCTGTTCCACGCCGAGTCCGGCGACCTGATCGTCTCCGCCACCGAGGAGGAGGTCTACGAGCGCCTCGGCCTGCCCTGGATCCACCCCGCCCTCCGCGAGGACGGCGGCGAGATCGAGGCCGCCCTCGCCGGCGACCTCCCCCGCCTCGTCACCGCCGAGGACCTCCGCGGCGACCTGCACAGCCACACCGACCTCACCGACGGCACCGCCCCGCTGGACGCCATGGTCGCCGCCGCGCACGCCCGCGGCCTGGAGTACTACGCGATCACCGACCACGCGCCCGACCTGTTCATGCAGCGCATGACCGACGACAAGATGCTCGCCCAGCGCGAGCAGGTCCGCGAGCTGCAAGGCGAATACCCCGGCATGACGCTGCTGCACGGCACCGAGCTGAACATCGGCCCCGACGGCGAGGTCGACTGGGACGCCGACTTCCTCTCCGGCTTCGACGTCTGCGTCGCCTCCGTCCACTCCCACTTCACCCAGGACCAGGCCGCCATGACCCGCCGCCTCGTCCGGGCCTGCGAGAACCCGCACGTCCACGTCATCGGGCACCCCACCGCCCGCAGCATCGGCAGGCGCCCCCCGGTCGACGCCGACTGGGACGAGGTCTTCCGCGCCGCCGCCCGCACCGGCACCGCCATGGAGGTCGACTCCTTCCCCGACCGCCTCGACCTGCCCGCCGACCTGATCCGCCGCGCCAAGCGCCTCGGCGTCGTCTTCGCGATCGACACCGACGCCCACTCCGTCGGCCACCACCGCAACATCCGCTACGGCGTGGGCACCGCCCAGCGCGGCTGGCTGACCCCGGACGACGTCATCAACACCTGGCCCCTGGACCGCCTCCGCACCTTCCTCGCCAAGCGAACCACGTAGCCCCTGTCTCATATACACACCTGACGCTGCCGACGATAAGG
>NZ_SMKU01000096.1 GCF_004349215.1 Actinomadura rubrisoli
CAGTGTCTCGTGTGCTCGGAGATGTGTAGAAGAGACAGGGGTACGGCTTTGCGCAGCGACAGCTCCATGGAACCGATCGACAGCTCTTCGGCCGAAGTGATGCGTAGCGTGACGCCGGAGCTATCGACCACTTCGTATGGATCGGGGCCGGTGAGGGTTTGGTAGATGGCGCGGCGGATGTCCTCGACTGCGGGAACCATGGGGAACGCCGGGTTCTTGTAAAACTGCTGGTTGACCTCTTTGAGGGTGAGGTCGCGCGGCATCCGCCTGAGCAGGGTCTTGAGGTAGTCGCCGGAGAGTTTGCCTGGGTATACGGCGCGGCCGTTGTCGACCAGGGCGGCCCACACGTGGGTGCCTTTGAGGGTGGTCTTGGTGTCGTCGTCGAAGCGTTGCCAGTCGACCTCGATGCGGTCGGTGCGGGTGAGGTAGGCGAAGTGCTGGAATGCCTTCTCCAGGTCGTCGTCGACTCGCTTGGTCGCGGTGCGGAGTTCTGCTTGCGCTTCGGCTCGTTTGTCGTCGGCGGGGTCGAGTTGCTTGATGACGGCCTGCCAGGCCAGGACCTCGATGACGCGTTTGCGGACGGTGTCGCGGCGCTGGGTGTTGACGCAGGCGACGACGCAGGACGCGGCATTGTCCACGGGCAGTGCGTGGTCGCCGACGCCGAGCAGTGCTGCGACGTCGTCGCGGGTGGGGGTGTCGCGCCCGTTGTGCAGGGTCCATCGGCGTGGATCGAGGACGACCAGGCGGGTCTTGCCGTTCTGGTCGACGTCGGCGAACACCTGCGACAGTGCGGTGCCGGGGACGTCGGGTCTGGACACGGTGGTGACCTTGTCGAAGGGGCCGGGGCTGCTGTTGGCGATGGACTGGGCTCTGTCCCACAGGTAGCTGTCGCGTTCGTCTGGCTGGACGGTGCCGCGTGCCTGTTTGTAGAACATCCGCAGGGTCTGGGCGATGGCCAGGTGGAAGCGGGTGGCCGCCCTGCCAGCGGTGGAGTCGGTCACTTCCAGGGCGCCGAGTCCTTCCTCATCGCTGACGAGGGCGTTGAAGACCTCCTCTGCGGCTTGGAATCGGACGCCTGGTGCGTAGACGGCGGCAAGGAGTTCGGGTTTGGTGGCGCCGAGTTTGGCCTGTTCGCGGGGTACCAGGGAGTAGCAGAACAAGGCGGTGGCCATGCGAAGCGCGGGCGATGGTTGCCCCGCGTCGACGTCCCTGCCGGTGAGGATGCGGTCGAGTTCGCGGGCGCGTCCTTGCCGGGCGTCCTTGGTGGTGACGTCGGTGGCAGCGACCTGGCGGTAGCCTTGGATGGCGCGTTCGTTTTCGTGGAGTAGTCCTGAGGACAGCACGTGCTCGATGACGACGTGCAGTGGAAGGTCGCCGACACCGACCAGGTCAGGTGCCCAGCGGCCTGCGGCATGCTCACGCATCCAGTGGTAGGCGGTCGCGGAGAAGATCTCGACGGTGGACCGGACACGCTGGAATCCGGCGTGGCGTGACCAGTCCTCACGCACCAGCGCCATCAGGTCCGGGGAGAAGGGGTAGCTGTCGGCCAGCCGGTCACCGAACCCGGCCGTACCTCGCCGGGAGCCTAGACGCCCGAATACTTGATCCTGCCATGCCCCGTGCGTGCTGGTCTCCCAGGCCGAGGCGATTATGGCGGTCGGTAGGTTCTCGGTCCGTTCGAAGAGCCGACGGCGAATGATCGCCGCGAAGTCCTGTGCTTCGGTGACCGACACGGTGGTGCCGTTGCGCTCGATCCGGCTGGCTATGTACGCCCGCAGATCCGCGGCCTCCACGGGATACCCGCGCTCGTCCTGGTCGGAGCGGATCATCACCACGACGAAGGCGACTCGCCCGCCATCGATGTCGTCCACGGCGTCCATCAGGTTGTTGAGAAATGCCTTCTCGCCCGGCATGGTGGGCAGATGCCGCTGGTCGGACAGATCCATCGCGTAGTCCATGAGCTCGTCCAGCAGGATCAGCACCGGACGATCGACCGCCTTGAGCGCGCGGCCCAAGGCGGCCTTGTTCGGCCCTTCGGCACGATGCCGGGTGTACAGCTCACGGTCGCCGCGGAACAGCGACCACAGGAACCGTTCGTACAACGTCGTCGCGGGACCGAACTCCGGACTTGGCGCACCGGGTGTCATGTTGTCGGCTGACAGCACCACGGCCCGCGCGTCGGTGAGATCGATCGTGCCGCCCGCCTGCTCTGCCTCATTCTTGATCTGTCGGCCCAACTCCGTCGACAAGAATTCTGCGGGGTCGTTGGCCAGATGGTAGAGACCGACCAGCGCGTGGCTCTTCCCGCCTCCCATCCCTTGATGGAGGTGGAACAGTGCCTTGCCGGTACGGCCGCGTGTGCCGAGACGGCGCGCGACGGCGGCCATGAACAGCACCAAACCTGCGGTCGGTTCGGTGATCTCCGCGTAGTACCGGGGATCGGCATAGGGGACCTCACGGTCGGTGTAGACCGCGCTGTACAGCGACATTTGCAGATCGGCGATCTGGCCGGCCGCGTCGGTGATTTCCGGGCGAAGGGCGAGCACGTCCGCCCAGTGCGGATATGGGGAGGTCATCGGGTGTCCTAGACGTCGAACAGGGTCGGGGTCTTTTCTGGACTGGCATCGATGCGGGCGTTGGTGATGCCCTGCGCGATGTTCTTGACCGCGCTGGCGTTCCGCTGCAGGGCGGCCAAGGTCTTCGCAGTGTCGTCGCTGGGCGGTAGTTGGGCGGCCAGGTCGCCGATAACGGCCCACAGGTGCTCGTCATCGGCGGGGCGTTCCCAACGAGCCAGCACACTGGCCGCCTTTTCGGTACCTCCTGAGGCGTAGGCGCCGGCCAACGCCCGAGCAACATCGAACTCGGCACTGGCGGCGTCGATGCGGGACGGCGGGTCGAGCAGTAGCCGGAATCCCTTGCTGGTTTCGTCCAGCAGGTCACCGCGGACATCGTCGATCCGGAGGTTGTCGACCTGCGCCAGGAACCGGGCCTCGCCCTTGGCTACGACCGTGCGGCCATGTACCCGCATCCAGAACACCGCGAACCGGGTGATCGCGTCGAAGGTCTCGATCGGGATCTGATCTAGCCGCAGCGCCGTCGCTTCACGCACACAGCGGCGCGCCAGCGTCAGGTACCGCTCTAGCGAGGCGATCTGCCCATCGGGTTGGATGACCGTGGAATACCGGCCGTAGACCTCCATGGCGGGCCCGTAGGCGGCCATCATCTGGTCACCCAGCGTCAAACCTTCATGAGTCCACCGCCGCACCCGTTCCTTGATCGCGTCCGCGACCTCCTTGTCGACCTGCGCAGCGGTTGCCGGTTCCCGTCCGTCTGGGGCGACCCGGCAGCCGATGGCGACCGTGACCTTGATCGATGCCACTCCGGTGTTGGCCGACTCGGTCCGGCTCGGCCACGAACTGGTGACCACGAACCCTGCGTCATGCAGCGCCGCCAAGAGTCTCTTCCACGCATCGGGGTCGGAATGGCCGAACACGACGACGAGGTGGCCCTCAGGGCGCAACACACGGCGGCACTCGCGGAACGCGGTGGACAGGGACGCCTCGTAGAAGTCCTTGTCGTGGCGAACTCTGCCCGGCTCGTGAACCCGCCGGACGATGATCTCGTCGTTCTTGTTCTGCAGGCCGTCCTTGGTCCGCGTTGCCTTCGTGCCGAACAAGTCGGGCTCGATGTCGAACAGGATGCGCTTCAGCCACACATGCATGAGGTCGGAGGCGTCCGCGTACTCGATCATGTCGTAGTACGGAGGATCCGTGACGATCGCGTCAACACTGCTGTCTCGGTAGGGCAGTGCCATGGAATTCGCCTGACGGAACCGCGCCGGGGATCCGCGCAGGCCCCGAACGTGAGTCGAGTACGGACGGATCCCCATAGCCGAAATCGAGGACCAGGTTCCCGGGCCCAGGCCTGGTCCGGTTTCAACCCAGTCGAATTGAAAATTTAGGCTCGCTTCATTGGCGAAGAGGTCGGTGACATAGGTTCGATTCTGTGCCGATCCATCGCTTTTTCCTCTTGCTTGGACAGCGCATCCTCGGGTTGAGCGGCGGAGCCTTCGTGCGAGAGTGGCTGCGGCAAAGGAAGTTAAGGCCCGTGCATACTCTGGCGTCGCGCCCGCCGAGATCAACTCGGCGTGACAAGTACGGATTGCGCGAACTGTTTCTGAAAATTGAAACGCCTGTCTGTCGCACATGAGTTCACCGAAGGTGCGGTAGCCGTAACCGCTGGCCATTACCGTATGGACGTTTCCGGCCGGGATGGCTTCATCGGGGATGGCGCTCCATGGTCCGAATCCTTCTAGCTTGGTGAGGTCTAGGTATTCCGCTGCCTGGCGTTCTTCGGGGCGCAATGCTCTGAACACGCGCTTGGCTTCACCTTCGGTGTCGATGGCCAGGATAAGTTCGTCCCTGTACTCGCCTGCGATCCCTTTGGACTTGACGGTCTCCAGGCTGTGGACATGGCCGCAGGGGAAGGGGCATCGTGCGCTCTTGCCCTTACGTCTCTTGCCGTCGCCAAGGTCGGTGGAGGAATACGTTGGTGATTGCTCTGGATTTCCCTCTATTACCTCGACGCCCCAACTGTCGCCCTCGATCACGAGCCGGAGCGCTTGCCCAGGGTCGCGGGTCTTGCGGTAGGGCTGGCGGAGAGTGAAACTTCCGAGGAGGGGAAATCGTCGACCGCATCCATCGCATGGGATGCTGATCGCCCATTGATATCCCCACGGGAACGACCCATCGGGGTTGCGGGGATAGTAGCGTTCCACGGCGGCTCGCATTCGGTCGCCCACCTCGCCGAGGAAGTTTGCGAGATCGGAGATCAGCCGCGGCGCGCTCTCGTCCTCGAAGAGTGTCTTGGTGGGGTCTTTCCGGGACGGCCAAGGCAGCGGGGGTTCGGTGGACCAGTCGCGCATCGGGTAGTCGGCGAGGACCTTGCCTGCGAGCGTGGCCACGGGGCTGAGGTCCAAGCCGACGGCGGTCGCGCCGAGCCGTGCGGCCTCCAAGGGGATGATCCCGCGGCCGGAGAAAACATCAAGGACAACTGGACTGCCACTGTAGAGTTCAGAGACGGTACCGCCCAGTTTTTCGATCGCAGTGTGGTCTCCGAGGACCGCGGCATCGACCAGGGCGTGTACTCCGGGCTGCTCCGGAAGCAGAGATGTGATCACCGCCGCGCGGGCCTGAGCGATCGGCCGGGACGCGAACCAGGTGAAGATGGCCTTCTCATTGAGACCCGACCCCGCGCTGTTGCCGCATGCTTCGTCGACAGCGGCACAAGGGAACCAGGTGTCGATGAGTTTGCGGCCGGTATCGGGGGTCATGGGGTCTCCATCAGGCGGCGAAGCCGGGATACGGGGATCGTGAAGCGTTGGATCAGTCTTGGTCCGGCGAGTGTTCCGGCGGGGTCTTGGCAGCGGATTACGACAGCCGGATCGGTCGCGCAGTGCAGCACCACGTAAAGCCAGTAGTCGTTGCCGCGTTGCTGGGCTTGGGCCCATTCGTGCTGTTCGAGAACCACCGGTCGCAGGTCGCCTGCGAACCCCTTGACTTCGATCAGTCGTTGATCGGTGGTACCGGGGCGCCGCGCGAGCAGGTCGTATCCGAGGCCGGCGGTTTGCCGGTCGTCGACGACCCAGCCGAGTCCTTCGAGTTCGGCAACCACGGTGGCGACGGCGAGCGTTTCGGAATCGGGGTCGCGGCCCAACTCCTCGGCACGTGCGCCACCGGCCACCTGGATCCACCCCAGGGATGCCGGGCTGGAGTGGGTGACGGCATCGATCAGGTCGAGCTGCGCGAGACGGTCGGCCTTGATGGTCTCGAACCGGTCGAGCGCTTCTCTCTTGGCAGCGGGTGGCAGGCCCCGGATCTGGCGTTTGTAGCGGCGTTCGATGTCGCCGAGGTCGGCACGTGTCTTGGCCGTGATCGCCTGTTGCCGCTGCTGCATGGCGGCGGCTTCGGCGGCGACGGACTCGCGGGCAGCGTCGTCGGCTTCGAAACGTGCGGCCGGCTCCGGAGGAGCCGAGGAGACGGTGGAGGCGGCCAGGTTCATCACCGATTCCCATGCCGCTGGGAACGCGCCCGCGCCCGAGTAGCGGATCAGGAACGGCACGGTGCGTCGAGCACGGTGGAGACCGTCGTGATGCTCCAGGTCGGCGGTGTACACGAACAGGGTGTAGCCGGTGAGGGAGGCCAGGTCGACGGCGGCGGCGCCGGCGAGCAGGTCGGTCTCACATCGGCGGACCGCGCGCTCCACCAACTCCTGGAACGGTTCCTCAGTGGGGCCGAACACCACGACGTCCTTGGCGCGGCCGAACTGTTCCTTCTTGGCTTTCGCCACGGCGTCCGCGTCGGCCGCGATCAAGCATTCGCGTCCTCCGCCGAATGACTCGGGCAGGACGCTGCCGGTGGCGCCGATGCTGAGGATGCGGATGCCGGGCGTGGGCCCGGTCGTCACATCCCATCCTTCGACCTCAGCGGCGTGATCGATGAACGCCGACACGATCACCGGATTGATGGCCTGGAGACGGTCAGCGGCGAGCCGCTGCAATGCCTCGCCATGGTCGACCGGTGTTTTCAGCCGGTCCTCATCGGTGACGATCTCCTTGGCGCGGGCGATCAGAGTCTGGGTGTCCGGCACTGCTGCGATGACGTTCCCCACTGCGCCGGGCTCACGGTAGGCCGCCGCCATGGCGGCGCCGAAGTCGAACCCGGCCTGGTCGACGGTGGCGTCCAGCAGGTCGTACAGACGACCGTCCAACGCCCGGGAGGCGGCAGTCAGGTTCTCCAGCATGACCTGCTGGACCCGGCCTTCCCGGGTGCCGGGAGCGACTAGGTGGTAGACGAAGACGTCGTGCTCCTGGCCGATCCGGTGGAGCCGTCCGGCTCGCTGCTCCAGCCGAACCAGGCTCCAGGGGATGTCCCAGTCGATCATTACGTGCGCGGATTGCAGGTCGATGCCCTCGCCGCCGGCGTCCGTGGACACCAGCACCTGGAACTGCCCGCCCAAGAACCGCAGTTGGAGGTCCTCGCGACCGCGCTGGTCGACGCTCCCGTCCAGGACCTCTGTGCTGAACCCAGCAGTGGTGAAAACCTCTGCCAGCCACCTGGCGGTATCGGTGAATTCGGTGAACACCAACAGCTGACCGGCACCCGGACTGATCCCGTGCCGGGTCATGATCTCGTGGGCGGTGCGCCATTTCGCAGGCTCGTCGCTGACGGTCATGGCACGCTCCAGCTGCCCGATCACCGCATCGACGACCTCTAGTTCGGCGCGCCTGTCCCGGCTCCGGGCCTCAAGCACCGCCTGCTCGGCTTCCTGCCAGGCATCATCGGAGTCCAGATCGGCCCGGGAAAAATCAGGCCGGTCGAAACCATCAGGCGGCACCCGGGCGACCCTGCCGATCTGGCTGCCCGACAGCGCGGAGCGGCGGCGCCGCAACGTCTCCAGCGCTGCGGTCACCGACGATGCCGCGCGTTTGCCGTAGATGGACCGCGCGAGCACCGAATCGGCCGAATACCAGGTGGTGACGTAGTCCATCACCGCCTCGTAGGCGTCGGACTCGGCTGGGGACAGGAATACCTCGCAGGTCTCGGCGTAGCGGGCGCGAAACAGCCTGGCGCCCGTGAGATCGCGCAGGTCTTCCTTCATCCGGCGCAGGAAGTTGTCGCGCCCTGGCCGCAGCGCGGTGTCGTAGGTGCGGACCGCGTCGTCCCAGGGGTAGATCGCCGGGTCCAGCAGGTTCAACAGCGCCCTGAAGTAATGCTCCTTGCCGCGGTGCGGGGTGGCTGTCAGCAGCAGCAGGTGATGGGTGACCTCCGACAGTTGCCGCGCCGCACCCAGGTACTGCGAGGTCGGTGTCAGCCGGTGCGCCTCATCGAACACTGCCAGGGACCACGACGCGCGGCTGCCGACGACCTTGCGGCGCACATCGGTGTTGTAGGTGTACAGATCCAGGGACACGATCCACACAGCGACGTCGTCACGCAGATCGAGCGGGTCCCGGCCGATCTCCGCTGTGATCGGATGCGCGTGAATACCGAAGAACCGTTCGAGTTCCCGCACCCATTTACCTACCAGGTGAGCGGGAACGATGATGACCGTTTTGCCTGGGATGAGGCCGCGTCGCTGTCCTTCGGCCAGGTACATGCCAGTCATCAGCGTCTTACCGGTGCCCGGTTCGTCCGCCAATAGGAACCGCAGCCGGGGCTGAGACAGCATTACCCCGAACACCGCGTCGTCCTGATGAGCGTACGGGCGTAACGGACGTGTTGCCAATACCGCAGACCGGATCCGCGGGATTGCCCACCGCATCCACTGAGCCCACACCCCAGTGATCGCCCGACCGCTGTCACCGCTCCCGTCCGACGTCGCCACCTTGCATGACGCGACATCCCCCAGCCGGACGAACACCTCCACAAGCCCGCGGGACGGAGACCTCACAACACAGTCGAACCCAGCGCGCGTCGGAGTCGAGGCGACGACGGTCACTACCTCGCCGTCGATGAGGAGCCGCTCGTCCCTGGCGATCTCCACCGCAACCTCCTCTCGACTACCCGAAGCGACCGAGCGACGGAGAATTACCTTTCCATGAAGGAGCGTATGAAATCACCCGTTTCCACCACTTGCTCAATGCGGTTGCTCAACGAAGCGGGCGTACATGCGGCCCCGCAAGCGCGACATATCGCCCATGCGTGAGTCCTTCGTGGAGGCAACAGTCCAAGTCACCACGGGTTTACTGACTCCCCGTGTGCGTTGACTCGACCAGTTCCATCGTGCGGATCCAACAGATGACCCCGGTGGCCACCATCGGCCTAAGAAAAGAGCAAAACGAAAGGCCGAGCGGGCAGCTGGTGGTTGCCAGAGAAGGTGTGGCGTCGACCTGTCAGGCTGGGGGTCGCAAGTGAGCAGGCGGCGCAGCACCTCGGCGTGGGTAGGCTCCGGCGGCTGCGCGGGAGCGCGTACGTTCGCGGGCGAGAGGATCCCACATGTGACCTTGGTCGTACTCGTCGACGGTTTACTCGTGGTGCAGCCAGATCCTCGTGGGGCACGAGCGTGCAGGGGGCAGATGTGGACGAACGGGCGGGCAGGTGCCGGGTATGCGGGCGAGGCCCGGCTGACCACTGGATCGACGGTGAAGGCCCGCTGTGCGACCCCTGCGCGGATCACCGCGGTGACGGGGTGGCCTCGGCTGCCGGACGCGCCGCCTCCGGTGCCCATCACCGGTGGGGACGGTCGGCGGCATCTGATGCGGTACCGGCTCTGGCGTGCCCCGACGGGCATCTCGGTACGCCTTTACGTGAGCCGTACCGGATTTGGTGAAGTCCGGTCTACCTGGCGCCGGTTGACGCTGGTGTGTTGATCGAACGGTAGTAGGTGGCCTCGCACTCGGCAGGTGGCACATCATCGATGGCCGAGTGCAGACGCCGGTGGTTGTACCAGCCGATCCACTCCACGATGGCGTATTCGACCTGGTCACGTGTGCGCCAGGTCCGCCGGTAGATCAACTCGGCCTTGAATGTGCCGTTCAACGCCTCAGCCATGGCGTTGTCATAGGAATCGGCGACCGAACCGACCGAGGCCATGACGCCCACGTCCGCCAGGCGGCTGACATACCGGAAACTGGTGTACTGGCAGCCCCTGTCGCTGTGATGGATCAGGCCACCGGCCTGCGGCTGTCCGTCTCGGCGGCGTTGCCACAGCGCCATCTCCAGCGCATCCAACGGCAGGTCGGTGCGCAGGTGATCGGCCAGCTGCCAGCCCACGATCCGCCGGGAGAAGGCGTCCAGCATGAACGCCACGTACACCCAGCCCTCCCAGGTGCGCACGTAGGTGATGTCGGCCAGCCACAGCCGGTCCGGCCGGTCGGCGACAAAGCGCCGGTTGACCAGGTCCGGTGGCCGCGGCGCGGTCTCATCGGGTGTGGTGGTGCGCTGGCGGCTGCCGCGCCGCACGCCTTCCAGGCCGTGCTCGCGCATCAGCCGCTCCACCGTGCACCGCGCCACCGGCACGCCCTGTCGGCGCAACTGCCGATGGACGCGCCGGGAGCCGTAGACCCCGTAGTTGGCCTGGTGGACCTCCTTGATCTGCTCGATCAGGCCAGCATCACGCTGGGCGCGGGCCGAGGGCGGGCGGCGTTTGCGGCCGTAGATAGGTGCCCGGGCACAGGTTCAGCACCCTGCACACACGGCTCGACCCCGAAGCCGCCGCGGAGGTGATCGACCACCGCGACTACCTCGTCCGGGGCTGGCCGAGCTCGGCGGCGAAAAACGTGCTGGCGGCCTTCAATATCTCGTTGGCTCGCTTGAGTTCGTTGTTCTCCTTGCGCAGCCGCTTGAGCTCCTCGCGTTCAGCGCTGGTGAGCTGCTCGGGCCGCTTACCGGCATCGGCCTGGGCCTGACGCACCCAGGTCCGCAGCGCCTCGCGGTGGATGCCCAGATCGGCAGCGATCTGAGCGATCGGCCGATCCGACTCCAGAGCCAGCCGCACAGCCCGCTCACGGAGCTCCAGGGGGTACTTGCGTGGCGCCGACATCGACGGTCATTCTCCTCGCTGCCAGCCAAGATCATGACTGGCTTGAAGGACTTCACCAAACCCGGTACGGCTCATTCCTCACCCTGGCCGCCGCCCTGATCTGCTTTAAGAGGCTCGCTCAAATCACCACGTAGGACACGCCCTTAGGAGGTTCGCGCACTGTCGGATTTCGCGGGTCCCGATACGCGCCAGTTTTAGGTGCGGTTTGCGCTGGTCGGCGGTGGTGTTGGCCCACCCAGCGGTGCCCCCTGGGGACCCCAAACACAGGGGAACGCCCCGCCGCGCCCGCCGACGGCCACCTGACCATCACCGGATCGTTCACCGTCGGCGCGAGCCGGTAGCGCTACGGAGGCAAGCACGGGGCCGGACGGTGGGGTAACACGCACCGACAGCCCCCAATTCGTCTTGCGTCATGGACAGGATCAAAGTGCGCGGGCCGGTCGGCCGTCCCCGCACCCGACCGCGTGCGGTCGCCGGCGACAGGGCCTACTCCTCGTGCGCCATCCGCGCCTACCTGCGCCGGCGCGACATCAAGGCGGTCATCCTGGAGAAGTCCGACCAGGCTGCCAACCGCAAGCGGAAAGGACGCGCGGGCGGCCGCCCGGTCAGCCACGACGTCGAACTCCGCAACACCGTCGAACGCTGCATAACAAGCTCAAGGAATGGCGAGGACTTGCGACCCGCTACGACAAGATACCCGACAGCTATCTGGTCGGACTCCACCCACACGGATGCATCATCTGGCTCCGCAGGCAGCCAGCCCTCCCATGATCTGAACTACGAACAGGCCCTAATTAAGCGGCTGGGGCGGCAGATCGGGCGTCGCGTATTCTGCCGCCTTCCGAGCCTGATGGAGGGGATAGGGCAGAGTCAGCCACGTGTCGAGTTCGGGTGCATAACGCAACTGATGGACACAGGAGGCCAGTTCGGCGGGAACGTCGTTGGGAGTGCAGGCCACAACGCAGAGTTCCACCAGATTGGGGTTGTACGCCTGCGTTCCGGTGTCAATGATCTCCCGGCCCTCCGTGGTAACGCGTATGCCCTCCTTCCGGGCCCCGACGGCTGCGTTGCTGCCCGTGACGGATCGTTCGCCACTGGAGTAGTGAAGCCGTCCGTCGGCATCGAGGGGTTCGCCCCACAGCCCCGCCGGGAGCCCGTGTTTTCCACCAGACCCGTAGTACTGCGGCGTCTCATCCCTTGTGCTGTCCCGTACGCGCACGACGCGAAGTTCGTCGCCCCATAGCGAGATGGGAACGTCTCCGTCGCCGACATCGATGCGATCCGGGATGAGTCGGGCGTTGCCGATCCATGGCCAGTGAGAACGGAGGTTTTGCGCCTGAACCATCAGGACGGTCGGCCGGCCTCGTTGCGCGTACAGCAGAGGCCGCAGGAAGGCCATCGTCTCGCGCCAGCGATGGTCGTGGCTCCATTGTGCGCTCGCGTCGATCTCGGTCTCGCCGTCGTCCGGCGGCGGTGCCTCGGCCTCTCGTGCCAGCCATAGCAGGAAATCCCGATAGGGCACCCAACGCCGGATGTCGTCGCGCCAACCTTCGAAAGCGTCCATCGAGGACGGACGGTACTTGACGGCGATCGGCCGCCACAGGCGTGGGCTGGTCGCGCTCCGCCGCTGGCGGTTGATCGCCCATACCGCGACGAACTCGGGCTCGGAGCCGAGGGCGATGGGGACGGCGGGCAGGGGAGGGCGAGCGGCACCGGCCTGGCGGAGGACGTCTAGCCATGCCTGGCCCGCCCGGTGCGGCCGGTCCTTGGCGAGTCTGGTGCCCACCTCGGCGCTCTGGATGAACTGCGTCAAGGTACCGGCTTCCGCTGCTCCCGTACGGATCACGAACTTCGGGTCGCGGTGCGGGACCTTGAACTCGCGATCGATCTCTATGACCGCCGCATCCACGTCTGAGCCTTTGAAGGCGTCTTCCGCCTCCTTCGCGCGTGCGGTGACGGCTCGAGTGACCTCGGCGCGCTGAGGTCGCGCGATCCCGATGTCCAGCCCACCGCAAAGGCCGCCGCTACGGCGCGTTTCGAGGACGACCTCGATCTCGGGAGTGGTCCATCGCAGCGTGCCGTTGTCGGAATCCGGTGGCTCCAGACCCAGAACGTCGCAGAGCGCCTTGACCAGGGCGCTACGCGTGGCGGGGTCCTGCCAGAGAACGTGCGTCGTGAAGGTGCCCTTGGACAGCACAGCCTGGAGCGCCGCCCGCCGCCGCCTGGTGATCTCTGCGTGAGTCTTCTTCCTTTCCTCCTCGGCACGGCGGCGTCGCTCCTCTCGCGACAGCTTCGCCGGCATGCCTGGCCGGTACTGGAAGTTGACGGGCTTGTCGGCGAACCGTGACCGTCGCCAGCAGGCCGCACGTTCCATCGTCCCCGACAGGACGCCGTCGATCGCCTCAAGGAAGGCCACTCGGTCTCCCGCCATGAGTCCTGAACCCACGGCGTGGCTGCCCATGCTGGTGCTGTACGGGATGGCCACGCGGACTCCGTCGGAACTGTTCAGATAGTCCATGGGGTTCGTGCAGAGGGCGGCCGCGTTCACGGGAGAACTGATCAAGCTGGCGTGCGGGAGCAGTTCGGGACGGTCGATCGAGTGCCAGAAATGGCGGCCGTCGGCTACGTCGTAGCGGAGCCGGTGGACCGCCAAACGGCTCCGCACATCGGACATCCCCGGCCATGCGGTCGCGGTCGCCAGGTAGACCGATACCGAGCGGCCGGCGGTGTACAGCAGCCCCTGGGAGCCGACCCTCGTCACCCAGCGCCTGACCCCCGTCCGCACGTGAACGCGAAAGGATGGCTGGAAGGGGAGAGTCTGGACGCTGACCGTGATGACGTAGGAGAACCAGCTGTCCGGTTCCTCGGGCAGGCCCTGGCGGGGCGGCCAGGAGACCAGTTCCGCCCCGTGTCCCCGCCATGGGGACTCCATGAAGGCGAGGCTTTCCCCGTTTCCGGCGGTCAGATCGCCTTCCAGCCTGATCTTCCGGGCGAGCCAGGCGGCCAACAGCGGATAGATCTGGTCGGCGGGCTGCGCCGTACCGCCGGGACTCATCGTCGTCTCGGCCAGGTCGAACAACTCGTGCTTCCACTCAAACGCGGTTTCGTCGATCAGGCGTTCGACCTCCGCGCGGTGCTGCTCGGCGCCCTTCAGGCCGAGGGACCAGATGTGGATCAGGTCTCGGACGAGCCCGGTGTCGACCTGATGCAGGGAAAGGAGCCACGGCACGTCGTCCGTCATCGACACTCGCCGGCCCACTGACAACACGTCAGGTGCCGCGAGCGGCAGCAATGTGTTGAGCGATCTGATCGGGAATGTGCGCGTGGCGGCGGCGAACTCATCCGAGAGGCCGGACCGGTATAGCTTCTCCAGCGCCTCTCGCAGCTCGCCGGGTACGCGAAGCACGTGCACCGGTTGATGGATCTCGGCTGCCGGTAAGTAGGCGGCCAACTCGATCGCGTTATAGATCATCGTGTTCGGTCTGCTCTCACCGGTACGGCTGGGGGAGGACTGTTGAGCAACGCCCGCAATGCGTCGAAAAGCGGCCGGTAGAGCGCTTCCACGAGGTAAGCGGTGGCCGTGTCGACCGGCGGCCGGTCGGGAAGCGGCTTGATCGTGCTGATGGTGGGTCGACCAAAATACAGGGCCAAGACGTCATGCATGCTGACCAGCAGGCTGCTGCCCGAGGTCTCTCGCGCCTGCCCGGTCGCGCGTTTCGGGGCGAAGGCCGCGTCTACGAAGTGGACCCTCGCGTCGACGCCTCCTCGCGTCAGCCGTCCGATCACTTGCCAGATCACGACGAGCAGGTCCCATGTCAGGCGCTCACGGTCGGCGTGGTCGAGACGCTGCCAAGCCATCTCGCGGTTGGCCAGCCAGCGCAGACGACGGCGGGCCTCATGGCGCCACTCCAGGCCGGCCGCGTCCAGTGACCCGTTCCTTCGGACGATGTTTGAGAAGGCGTCGGTGGTTCGCGTCGCCCGCACCGTCCAGTCGTTGAGCGCGTGGATGAGCACGGACACGTCGGACGGAGCCGGGAACGGCCGGACCAGGAAGAACGCAGAGCCGAAGAATGCCTCGTCGAAGGCGTTGAGGATATTGTGGCCCCGCTCGACCGCCAAGAGCGGTGCTACCAGAACGGTGTACGGGGTCTCGCGAAGGCTGGCGACGTCTCCGCGCCGCAGCGTCGGAACGACATCGTCGGTGTCCATGAACGGAGCGCCGGTCGTGATGTCCAGGTCATCGTCATCCGAGACGAGAACACAGACCTGCCCCTTCCAGAATGGGTAAGAGTGGAGGGTCTGCGCCGCTATCCGCGCTTGGAGGTAACTCCCGGTCAGCAGGAGTAGATTCGCGCGGTCGGCTCGGTGCTGTCTCAGGTAGTGCATCTCCTGGAGAAGCGGAGCCTCGGCCCCGTCGAGCCTCGGTTCGGCGAGTTTGCGGATCATCTTCCGGATGACCTCGGGCCGCCGGTCCCCGGTCCCGGAGAGCCGGAGCGGACGGGTTTGCCCGGTATCGGCGTCGTGTTCGTGAACGTAGGTCTCGAACATGGAGATCAGCGGACCTCCTCCGCTGTCTCGTCCTCCATCTTCCGGCGGCTGGTTCTGGGATGAGGCACGCAGGACCGCTCTCACCGGGTCGGCGATGTGGTAGCGCGTCGACAGCCCTGCCCAACTCGTGCCGGACATGAGCAGGACATTTGGACCCCGGTTGTCCTCGACCGAGTGGAGGGAGGAGAGGACGCGCAAGAGTTCCCTTCCCACACCATGGCAGCGGACGAAGCGCAGCTCTCCGGTGCGCGTGTAACCGGCACGCTGGTCACGAGCGAACTGGAACGCCAGCACGTTGCCCATGGGGGATTCGGGCACGACCGGCGCGTAGTCGAGCGGCGTCCGGTGGTAGAGCGCGTTCGCGGCCGGGTCCAGTCGCAGCGCAGCCTCGACCCGTCCCCAGAGGCTGGTCAGGATATTCAACCGGTCATGCATGACCGACAGCAGCAGAGTGAACTCGAACCTGCGCTGCTCGCGTTCAAACTCTGCGATCAGGTTCTCGTGCTCGCTTTCGTCGCCCCGGCCGGCGTCATGACTCTCGTCGCCTGGATCGTACAACCCGGAGAGCTCCTTGAGGACGGCCTTCGCCCTGCGATCGGCCTGTGGGTTGTCGGGGCCATTGGTGATCAGTCTGCGGGTTAGTCCGGTCAGCCGCCGGGTCTCGGCCTTCGGTGTTTCGGCCGAGGACGACGCGCTGCCGTCATCGTCGCCGAACGGGTCGTCACGGAAGGCGTCGAGGACCGCCTGCACGTACTTCCGCTGCTTGTCTCTGACCTCCTGCGGCTGATCAGGGTGGGCGTCGAGGAGCCGCAGCAGGCGGGCGCTCTCCGCGCGCGGAGTCGTCCCCTCGTCGCGCTCCTTCTTGCGGGCGCCCCTTCTCCGATCCGGCAGACGGGTCGCTGGCCAGCGACTGAGAAGCTCCTGCTGGAGGGTCCACGCGCTGAAGAAGTCCGTTCCCACCCACGCTCGGAGCTGGTCGTCCTCGACCAGCATCGCGTAGATCCGGTTCGCGCTCGTGGACACCATGTCGAGCGCCGCGGTCCACTGCTTGACCACGATGTCGCTTAGCTGGATGCGGCCCTCCCTGGCCAACTCGGCGACATTGTGCCGGAGTAGTTCGTCCAGCCAGGAGTCGGTGCCGGGCTTGTAGAGGGTTGCGGTGGGCGCGAAGACCCGATCCAGCCGTATCTGCACCTGGTCGGCCTCGTCAACGATCATCATGTCGCTGCGCCTGCCGGCCAGTTCGAGGTAGCGGAGTCCCTCGGCGTTCAGGTGCCGGGGCAGTGAGGTCGCGGTCAGCGACTCCGGTGTCGTCACCCAGATCGTCGCTTCGCGCAGCTCACGCTCGATGTCGTGCCGGGGGCAGCACGACCACAGGGGACAGCCTCGGGAGGTCTTGGCCGTGGGGGGCGGCAGTTCGGCCGAGACCGGCACACCGTCCGGAGCCGGCTTGACCGGCCTGAGATTCGTGCATGGCGCTTCGCTGTAGGGGAGCGGTGCTCCGGCCTCCGCGCCGCGCAGCGCGCTTAGCGGACAGGCCGTGCTCAGAAAGGCGAACGCCGGGTCGTAGTGAAGGGCGGGGAGCGGGTACCGCCGAGCCACCCGGCGGTGCAGACGCTTCAGGTGCTGTTCACGGGTGCTGGTGCCGATCAGCGGGGCCGCCCGTAGCCGCATGAAACCGTCGAAGCGACGATCCTGCGTCTGTTCAGCCGCCTTGCGGAGGCGATTGAAACGTTGGACCGTGCGCAGCGCCTCCGCAACGTCACCGACGACGATGACGATGTGTTGGTTCAGTTTCGCCACCGCGTGCGCGGTGAGGATGTCACGTAAGGTGCTCTTGCCGACTCCTGGGATGCCGATGAGGTTGAGCAGGCCATCGATGACGAGCCGCTCGGCGCTCTCGAAACGGTCAGCCGTCTCCGCGCGTGTGAACAGCTCCATCGACTGGAAACGGCCTTCCCAGTCGTCGGGTTTCTTCTCGAACTCGCCCGGCAGGTCGGTCTGGTCGAGCTCGGCCATCTGCGAAGCGGTCGCCTCCAAGGCCTCGACAGGCTGGTCGAACGGGCCGCGGTCGGTGCGGAGTCGCAACTCCATGCCCCGGTCCTCGGAGTCCGGCAGCCCGTCGGGGATGACGACGCTCTGCATGCCGATTCGACGCCCATGGAACCAGTGCTCGCCCGGCTCTGCGATCTTCATCTCTCGTGTGGTGAACGGGGCGTCGGTGACCAGGAGGCGGTCGTAGACAACCACCCGGCCGGCCGCCAAGGACGGTCGCTCCTGTCTCGCCGGTGCCTCGAGAGTGTCCATGAAGTCGTACAGACGATGTCGCCGCGGTACCCGGCGCAAGTAGTTGAGCAAGGCCGACTGCCACACGGCCCGTCTGTGCATGGGTTCCAGGTGGTACCGAGCGGCACGCAGGATCACGTCGATCTCGCTGCCCGGCATGTCTCGCCCGAAGCGGCGGACACGGGCGAAAGGGTAACCGCCGAAGAGCGTCCAACCGTCGATCGGGCTGAGGTTCTCGTCGACTCGGGAGATGAGGCGGAGCCCGAGTTCGACGCGGTAGTCGAGACCGTCGTTCTGCAGTTGTCGGAGTTCATCGGCTTCCGACTTCGAGAATTCCTGGAGTGCCTGCTTCAGGTGACCGTGCGTGCTGCGCATCTACTTCCTCAAGGTTCCAGGTCGCGCGGAGAGTCGGGCTTCATTCTCGAACGGCGCCGCGCCCTACCGATGCGTATCGGCGCGATAAGGAACTCACGCAGAGGTCTGGTCGCGTGGTACAGCCCATCCTTCTTGGCGAGGCTCTCGCCGCCTTGGACCCAGTCGCGGTCGGGGCAGTCTTCGATCTCGCATCGCCATCCCGTCGTCGTGTTGATTCTCAGGGAACCGCAGGAGGTGCACATGTTGGCGCGCCCGCGCCGGTCGAAGTACCGCTCGTGGACCGGTACGTAGCACGCCGATATGACCCCGTCTGGGATGCGCAGCCTCCTGCTGATCCTTAGGCTTGCAATGGCGGTGGAGGTAAGCACGGGGGACGCCACGAGCTTCTCGAGAAGAGCGCGCTGGCCTCCCGGCATTCCGGCTTCCGCGTACTGCCTCTGGACGTGATCCAACGTGATGCTTCGGATGCTCTTCCCAGCTGGATCCTCGTGATGCTCGTACCTCAGCGCCAGTTCTTGACAGAGCCGCGAGGGTGCGGCGGTGTGAGGGTCGAGCAACGTGCCTTCGATAGAGAGCTCTGTGGGTAGATCGAGAAAATCCCATTCCTGGACGTCGTGTTCGCGGCACCATGCGAGAAGATCCGTCAGGGACCGAGGATATCTTCGGTTTCCCTGTCGATGGTTCTGCGGGAACCTACGCAGCCCTGCCAAGCAGATGCGATCGACCGCCAACTGAGCCGTGCCATCGTAGGGATTGCAGAACTCCTTGTCGGCCGGCCAATCTGTGAGACGTGTGACGGTGACAGAGACCAGACCGATGATGCGCAGCGACTCGTCCTCGTTGAAGGCCGGCCCTGTCAGCTGTTCCAGAGGATTGGGAGCCGGGAGGGCATAATCCCCGTCGAGCCAGTCGTCTCCCTCGTCGGTCACTTCTTGACCTCTTCTCCGGCTTCGGCGGACGGGCACCACTGGTGGTACGGGCAGCGTCGGCAAGCCGGTCCCGGATTCGCGAGATGGGCGGCGTCCGCATGCCACGCCGCCGCCCATGGCCGCACCGTCCGGCGTGCTTCCTCCCTCAACGCAGGTGACCGAGGGTCAAGGATGCGCAGATCGGGACCGTGAGGTGTCAGGATCTCCAACTCCACGGCGGACAGCGGGCCGAGCGGAATCGCGCCCGCCTCATAGAGCAGGATCGCAAGCGCGGTCTGTTGATACCGGCTCAACAGCAGATCACCGTCGGTGATCCTCTTGAGAGAGGTCGTCTTCACCTCCCGGTAGTTCCACGAGCCGCTTCTTCGATAGACAAGGTCGGCGTGCGCGATCACCAGCGTGTCGCAGTGCGGATCGTCGGCGGCGATCACTCGTTCGGTGTGGGCGGGTGCCTCGGGCGCAAGGCCGAGATACGGGCACACCTCGAGGTGGGACGCGAGCATGGCGGCGGCGTTCTCGGCTTCGGCGCCCTCCAGACGCCACGATCCCCCCGTCCAGTGGCGGGGGTCCTCCGGGAGATCATCCGTAGTACAGGGGCGACGTGGGACACGGTCGTGCAGACGCTGGAGCCAGGCGTGGACTGCGTTCCCCTGGCGGACCGCGGAAGGGGTCTCCCGGACGTCGTCGACGGGGAGCCGTAGCGTACGGAAGTGCTCTTGCGCGGCGCACTCATCGTGATAGCGCCCGGTGGTGGCCGTGTAGACCCGCCGCGGACGGGATACGTCACTGATACCGAGCATCCCCCCATAGCGCGGCAGCCGATCGCACACCTTCCGTTCTTTGCACTCCAGGCAGTCGTAGCCGGGCCTTCGTGCCGTGGAACGAAAGAGGTCACGGATCGCCGTTCGTCCGTGCTCGGCGAAGTAGGCTTCCGCTGTTTCGACGCTGCCCTGGAACAGTGGAGCGACTGCTCCGTCAGTGCAACTGACCTCGAGGACGCGCACGAGATCGGGAGGTGTGGTGCCGGCAATGTGCGGGTCGGGCGGCAGGACGGGGAACGGCATGCCCCCGAGGTAACGGCCTCGCTGTCTGTCGAACGACGCGTTGTCGATCAGCGAACCCATGGCGACCACGTACGCCATTGTCGACTTCTCGGCATCGCTGCGGAGCCTGTCCTCTGTGCTTCCGGTGACCGGAACCCGGAGTTCCCGGACCAGTCGACTCGAACTCCGGTAGGTGTATGCCCGCCCCCACACGCACAGTTCATGTGTGCGTGAAGACGCGTCACTGGGAGGGACCTGGTGAACCCAAGGCCGAACAGCGACCACGTCGCGGGCGCCGATCGCGACCATGTCGGCAAGGAACACATCGCGGTAACGCCGCACTGCTTGATCGACCCAAGTGACCAGCCCTTCGTGGACGAGCCGGTGGAAGAAGGCGTTCGGCTCGGAGAGTCCTGTCAACGCGTCATCGTCACTGAGCCCCTCAAACTCGATCAAGTCGAGGAGCCGGTTGAACGGGTCGAAAGACATGGTCACATGGCGGGGACGTGCCAGGGGAGGACGCGATCGAGAGGGGTCAGCCTTGAACCTGTGAAAAGATGGACACGCTCGCGCCGTCACGTCCTCTGCGGGGGCCGCACGCACCGCGCTGCTGTAAATCCGGATCGCCGTAGCCCGGCCATCATGGGAAGACGCTGGCATTCCCCCTCCTCTGAAGGCTAGGTTTCCATGAGTCAAAGGGAGCTGTCAGGTGTTTGCTGTTATTCAGCGTGAAGTGATGCGACTTGCAGTGGTTCGAGGTCGTCGATGACGGTCAGAGCGGGACAGACCATCGGGGGGAGGTATGTCCTCACCCGTACGCTGGGCCAGGGAGGCTTCGGCAGGGTCTGGCTCGCCCGGGAGAAGCGACTGGAACGCGACGTTGCGATCAAGGTGCTGTTGAATCACGACGGCCGGGAGGCGACCGCTGACCCCGGGAGGCCAGGCGATCTGCTCAAGCGATTCGCCGTCGAGGCGCGCGCGATCGCCGGTCTCAGCCATCCGGGGATCCCGGTCGTGTACGGCTGGTCCGCTGGAGACCCGGATATCGGAGAGCCGCCGTACCTGGCGATGCAGTACATCGCCGGGAAGAATCTCGGATCGGTGTTGGAAGAGGAAGCCGGAGGACGTCTCACTATCGCCGAGGGCGTGAGCCTGGGTGCTCAGCTGAGCTCGATCCTGGCCGCGGTGCACGGTGCTCGTGACGCTGTCTTCCATCGTGACCTCAAGCCCGAGAACATAATGGTCGCCGCGACGGGCCGGGTGACTCTCGTCGACTTCGGGTCGGCGTTCATCGTCGCCCCTCACCGGCCGAGGGTCACGACCCGTAGCAGGATGGTCCCGACGACCAGTGGCTACACGGCCCCGGAAGTCCTGAGAGCCAGGTCCGGCCCGGCGACGCCGAGCGATCTGTACTCTCTCGGCTGCGTGATCTATCGAGTATTCGGTGGCCCGGTCTTCGACTACGAGGCAGACGCCGAGCTCGACGCCGCGCACATTGAAGAGGAGCCGCAGCCGCTGCGGGAGCGGAACGGCGACGTCCCTGACGAACTGGACCGTCTGGTCATGCAGCTATTGAAGAAGGAACCCGCTCAGCGCCCGGAGAGTGCCCGCGAAGTCTTCGTACGCCTGCGGCCTTTCCTGCCCGCCTTTGCTCCGAGCGGTGTCGAAACTGTCAAGCCCTACGATCTCACGCTGATCTTCCGCGATCCGTGCCGTCCGCCAGAGCAGGACGGTGACGGCGAGCACGGGCATCGGATGTCACCGCCGCGATCGGTCGCGAATCCCGAGGTGGATCCGACGGCGTCCATTGAGAACCTTCGCCGGGTGCGCGACCTTGTGCAAGAAGGGCGGAAGGCAGAGGCGTGGATGCTGCTCAACGAAATGATCGCCGCCGTGGAGATGGCTCAGGGGGTCGCCGGGGCCGACGTGCGGAGGATCATGTCACGTGGAATCGAGCTTTTCCTTGAGGTGGACGACTCTCCGCGCGCGAAGGAACTGTGGGAGGGGCTGACCGCAAGGGCCAGGGAAAACGGAATCGACCCACGCGACCGCTTCATCAAGGAGGCTCGCGAGGTCATTCGTCGATATCGTGAGCGCTCCTCAGGGGGTTGATTCCCTGAAGGCGAGCGGTGGGCGCTTTGGATTGGTCGGGCGGTTCGCCTGCGTCATCGATTCGCTGTCCTCAGTTTCGCCTGGATCGTCGTGAGATCATGACCGAGTGCGGTCAACAACTCCTCGGCCTGCGTCCAGTATAGCGATGCTTTGAGGAACTCGTCGGAAGACGCGGCGGTGTCACCCAGTTCTTCAAGAGTGCGCGCTTCGTGCGGCTTGTAACCGGATTCGCGATAGATGTTGAGGCAGCGTTCGAACTGCTCACGGGCTGCGCTGTGGTTGCCCATCAAACGGTGAATGTAGCCGATGCTGTCCAGATCGGCCGCGAGACTCCTGGCCGTCCCGACGCGCTCGTGGAGGACGGCGGCGCGACGGCACTGGATCAGCGCCTGCTCGGGCTCGCCCACCATGGCCAGGCTCCAGCCGATCGAATTTAACGCATCTCCGACATCGGACTCGGTTCCATGGGTTTCGAATCCGGCCAATGCCGGGCGAAGATACCCGAGGGCGGCTTCGTGATCGCCTTCCGTCGCCATGGCCACCCCGATGATGTAATGGCAGTCGGCGCGTGCCCGGCCCGACTCATTCGGTGCTTCCTGCTCCAAGAGCCGGAGGGCCTTCTGTGCACACTTCACGCTGTCATCCGGGCTACCCGCGCGGCGAAGGCTGATCGCGAGGAGGCGGAGGAAGTAGGCGCGCATGACTGCCGTGTCCATCGGATCGATGCCATCGATGACCGATCGTAAAAGGGATACCGCGTCATCGAAGCGTCCCCTGTACCACAATGGGTCGATTAGAGCGTCGGCAATCTCCTGCACTGCGGCCTTGTGTCGACCGCCTGTGCCGTGCCGTATCGCCGCGAGCGCGCGGTCCAGATTGATTTCAAGCCAGCGGTCTCCACCTTCCGGCTCCTTCAACATTCGGACGTAATGCTGGAGCAGCCTGCTGTGCGCCTCGCTCATCGCCTGCTCCGGCAGATGCCCGAGGCCTACCAACGATGTGGCGAAGTCACGCAAGAGGGTATGCATGGCGAAAGTGCCATCGGCATTCTCCTGCATCAATCCTCGTCGCCGGAGGGCTCGCAAGAGTCCGTGTGCCTGTGAGGAACCCAGGAGAGCGCAGGTGCCAGCAAGGTCGAGATCCGGTCCCGGCGCGGCGCCCACCAGCAGATACGTTCGCCGTTGCTCCTCGGTGAGTAATATGTAGGACCAAGAGAACACCGATCGGATCGACGATTCCGGCTCGCCGAGATCGAGGAAGTCCAGCCGATCGTCGGCCGCGGTCAGGCCGATCGCGATTCGCGCCAGGCGCTGCCCCGGCATCTGCGCGATCTGGGCTGCGGCGATGGAAATCGCCAAAGGCAGGTTCCCGCAGGCCGCCACGAGTCGTCGGGTGGCATCCGGTTCGGCGGCCACTCTTTCCGGACCGACCAGGGCGGTGAAAAGGCCTGCAGCTTCGGCATCCGTGAGCAGACCGATCTCCACACTCCCGACACCGCGCTCGCGTGCCAAGGTGGCGAGCATGCGTCGGCTGGTGACAATGATCTTGGACGCATCACCATGTGGAAGCAGAGGGAGCACGCTCCGGCTGTCGGCTACATTGTCCAGCACGACGACGAAACGGCCGTCCTTCAAGATCTTCAGAAGCCGAAGCCGTCGCGCCTCAGACGTTTCCTCCCTGTCCGAGACGAAGGCACCCACCTGGTGGAGTAGAAGGTCGACCGCCTCACCCGTCGACATCGGCGCCTTGTCGTCGAATCCCCGCATGTCGATCATCAGCTGGCCGTCCGGGCATCGAACCGCCAGGTCGCGTGCGACCCGTACGGCCAGCACCGTCTTGCCGCAGCCCGCCGCGCCGGTGATGACAGTGACCGTCTGGGCGCCCGCCGACTCAAGCTCCGCGATCTCCGGTCCGCTGCGCCCCACGTACGCTCGCGGCAATGCGCGTAGCCAGTCGCGCGGCTCCCGGACGGTTGCCGATCGGTGGCGCTGACGGACCGCCGCACGGAGTTGCTCGGAGGTCTGCCAACGCTGTTCGCGGATCGTCGCGCGTCCGATCTCGATCAGTGCAGCGAGGGGCCGGTCGACCAGCGGTGTGGCCGCGCAACCGCTGAGGAGCTGCGCGGTCCGGAGCAGGTCGACCCCGTCCCTCTCTCGGAAGTCGAGTCTCACTACTTGGAGCACGTCCAGCAGTCGGCGGATCTCCGCTTCCGCGGGTTCGCGGCCCATCGCGGCGGACCACGCATCTTGGATCGTCAAGAGGAAGGTGCTGAGCGCGCGCTTCTGCGCAAGGGTCGGCGCGGCGACGTCGATGGGCAGGTGGACCGGTGGACCGGGGAACACCTCACACACCTTGCCCAGGTCATCGAAAGCCTGGCTGCCGTCCTGGTTGGTCGCGATGACGAGCCGGTCCCGCCCCGCCTCGACCGTGCGTGCTCCGCTGGTCGTCCGGATCCCGTCAATGAGCGCCGCCACGACCTGGTCGGCGGCCTGTCGCAGATCGGCGGCATTCCGTGCCAGCTGCCGCATGCCCGCCTTCGCCTGAACGAGCACGAACCCGCCGTTGCTCAGAGCCGCTCCGACGTCGTCCAGCGGGAGTCCCGTCTCGCTGCCGACACTTGTGATCCGGACATCGTCTCCCAAGCCGAGACCGGGTGGCTGGCCTGTCACCGCCCTCGCCGCGAACCAGGCGAACACGTGACTCTGGAACTCGAGCCCGCCGGCGGCACGGGCTCCTCCAATCGAGGGCCGGATAGTGGATCTCGAGCGGGGCACGTCCTCATTCCTCCACGGCCCTGGGATGCGTCGCGTCCAAGCTTCGCATGCCCCACAGACATCTAGCCGTGACCAGGGCGACCTCCCGCGTCCGGCTGTCTCACCGGTGAAAGGAGCCTCGTGCGACCACCGCAAGACGAGCGCGTGGCGGGGATGCCTACAACCAGCGCCCGCGCGGCGCTGCGATTGTCGGGTGCTCGCCACAGAGTCCGCGAGAACTTCTTGTGAGGCTGCTGGCTTTCTCAACGTGTGCGGCGGACAACTACCCAGGTCAGCGGGGTGGTCGGCGAGGCGAGGCATTCGACGTCGAAAGCGGTCTACCCGAGTCTATGATCCGTGCGGCCCTGTCCGTGAGCTGGTATCAGCACGCGCGGGACTACGTGGACGATCGGTGGGACAAGGTGTCCGGCAAACAGCGGATTTCGATCGCTGAAACGCTTACGGCCGTGACGGTAGGTCTCACGGCCGACCGCAAGGGCGCGCCTGACTCGGAGACGCTGCGGAACGCGCTTCGCCGGTGGGAGTACAATAAGAATCGGCGCGAGGCCGACCGACCTGCCGAGGTGGCCGCCGCGCTCAACTGGGTCCGCAAGACGTCCGTACCGCTCGCTGACCTCGCCGAGTTTGAGGGCATCACGATGGCCCTCGGCGCGTGCGCTCGGAAGCTGGACGGTACCGCCGCCGCGCCGAGCTACTACACCCGGCGCCGTCGCGTCCTCTACAACGTCCTCAAGTACGCCGTTCAACGGAAACGCCTCGCCGTCAACCCGATCGACGGTCTCGATTGGAAGCCGACCGAAGATGACGAAGTGCGGGAGGAAGTAGACCCGGCCGTTGTACCGTCACCGCGTCAGATGACGGAACTACTCACGGCCGTGAGCTACGCCGGCCCTCGGCGAGGCCCTCGAATGGTCGCGTTCTTCGCGTGCGTCTATTACGCGATGATGCGGCCCGGTGAGGTCGTCTCTCTGCGTGAATCCGACTGCAAGCTGCCTGCCACGGGATGGGGACGGCTGACCCTCGCCGGTTCCAAACCATCGGTCGGAACCGAATGGACTGATTCGGGGGAGTACCACGATGACCGCGGGCTCAAAGGACGGCACCGCAAGGCCAAGCGGCCCGTACCGATCCCGCCGGACCTCGTCCGGATCCTGCGAGGTCACATCGACCGATACGGCGTCGGCTCGGACGGTCGGCTGTTCCGCACGGAGCGCGGGGGAGTGCTGCTCCCGTCCGGCTACGGGCGCACCTGGCACAAGGCGCGCACGCTGGCTCTCGCGCCCGCCGAGGAGGCGTCGGGTCTTGCTCGGCGCCCGTACGACCTGCGGCACGCCGGTGTCTCGCTACGGCTCAACGCCGGCGTCCCGCCTACCCAGGTCGCCGAGTGGGCCGGCCACAGTGTGGAGGTGCTGCTGAAGATCTACGCCAAGGTCATCGCTGGCCAGGACCACCTGTGGGAGGGGCGCATAGACGACGCCCTTGGCGGCTAGATCCTGGAACACAAATGGAACACGCGCCGTGGCATACGGCGTCCCGTGGTGGCATCTGATGTCACATGGCCCATGAACGACAAGAGCCGGTTTCCGCAGGTCAAGTGCGGGAACCGGCTGATCGTTTCGGGGTGCCCCCTGCAGGATTCGAACCTGCGCACACGGCTCCGGAGGCCGTTGCTCTATCCCCTGAGCTAAGGGGGCCTGCGCCCCCTGGGCGGCGCGAGAAGAAGGCTACCAGGGTTGGCGGGGTGACGCGCACCTGGGCGTTCGCCGTGCGTTGGGAGGGCGAGTCGACTAACTTCGTGGCCGTGACCGAGCCACTTGGACGCGTGCTGGTCGTCGATGATGACGAGGTGATCCGCCAGCTCATCGCCGTGAACCTTCAGTTGGAGGGGTTCGAGGTGTCGACCGCGGTGGACGGTCAGGACTGCCTGGAGAGGGTGGGCGAGGTCGGGCCGGATGTGATCACGCTGGATGTGATGATGCCGCGGTTGGACGGGTGGGTCACGGCGATACGGCTGCGGGAGGATCCGGGGACCGCGCATATCAAGGTTGTGATGATCACGGCGCGCGCGCAGGAGCATGATGTGCGGCGGGGGCATGAGATCGGTGTGGACGCGTATGTGACCAAGCCGTTCGACCCCAACCAGCTGATCCAGACGGTGCGGAAGCTGGCGGCAGTGTCCAGATAGTGGTCGGATAGTCTCGCGAGGGTGACTCCAGGCGATGTGAGCGATGCCCTTGTGGCCGCGGTGAGGGACGCTGTGGCGCAGGGTGAGCTTGATGTTGTGGTGCCGCAGGGGGTTGTTGTTTTCGCTGTGGGGTCGGCCTATGAGAGTCCTGTGGCGCTTCGGCTGGGTGTCGATCCGCGGGTGATCGCGCGGCGGGTCGGGGGGGTCGTTACCGGGCGCGGGTTCGTCAGGGTCGAGGTGGGGGCCGGGGCGCTGGTGGACGGGATCTTGGGGGATCCCGGCTATGGGGTGACCGGGGTTCCGCGGTTTCGCTGGGACGAGTGGCCGAGGACGTTCGAGAATCCGGGGTTTTCGGTTCGGTACGCCTATGCGCGGGCTTCGTGGGTGGGGCGTTGGGCGTCTGA
>NZ_SMKU01000097.1 GCF_004349215.1 Actinomadura rubrisoli
GGGCGGGCGGGGTATCCCAGGTGCGCCAGGTGCCCGGATCGAGGACGAGCCGGATGAGCTCCTTGGCCCCGGTGCGCGCACGCCGCGCGAGGGCGGTCATACGCTCACCGCCGCGGTGCCGGGTCCGCGCCGAGCGTGGGCGTGCTGTTCGCGTGCGTCCTCGGCGTCGAGCCAGTCCAAGACGGCGTGGGTGTGCTCGCCCAGTGCCGGGGGTGCCTCGTGGCGGCGCCTGCCGCCGCCGTCGAGGCGGACCGCCGGGCCTGGTATGCGCATCGGTCCTAGCTTGCTGTGGACGAGGTCGAGCAGCAGTCCCTGGGAGTGGGTCTGGTCCCACTCGTACACCCGGTCCAGGGTGCGCACCTCGCCCGCCGGAACGCCGGCTTCGGCCAATTCCGCCAGCAGCTCGTCCACGCTCCGGTCGGCGAACGCGGCGTTGATCACGTCGGTGAGCTCGTCGCGGTGGGCGACGCGGTCGGCGTTGACGGCGAACCGCGGATCGTCCGCGGCGAGCCCGACCAGCGGCGCGAAGCTCTCCCACAGCCTCTCGCCGCCGACGGCGACCTGGATGACGGCGTTCCGGCACCGGTAGGAGCCGTAGGGCTGGAGCGACGGGTGCAGGTTGCCCTGCGCCCGCCCGACCTGCCCGGCGACCGTGTAGTTCGTGCCCTGGAAGGCATGCACGCCGACGATCGCGGCCAGCAGGGAGGTGCGCACCACACGTCCGGCGCCCGTACGTTCACGCTCGTGCAGCGCGGCCAGCACCCCGTACGCGCCGTACATGCCGGCCAGGACGTCCCCGACGGGCACGCCGATGCGGGTCGGCTCGTCGGGACCGGGGCCGGTCAGGCTCATCAGCCCGGCCTCGCCCTGCGCGATCTGGTCGTAGCCCGGACGGCCGCCCTGCGGGCCGTCGTGGCCGAAACCGGTGATCGACAGCACCACCAGGCGCGGGTTGAGCCGGTGCAACTCCTCCATGGGGAAGCCGAGCCGGTCCAGGACGCCGGTGCGGAAGTTCTCCACCAGCACGTCGCTGCGCCGCACGAGCCGGGCCAGCGTGCGCCGCCCCTCGTCCGACTTCAGGTCAAGGAGCACGGATTCCTTGTTGCGGTTGCAGGACAGGAAGTACGTCGACTCCCGGGCGTCCTCGGGCCCGACGAACGGCGGGCCCCAGCCCCGGGTGTCGTCCCCGCCGCGCGGGTTCTCCACCTTGATGACGCGGGCGCCCATGTCGCCGAGCATCATCGCGGCGTGCGGGCCGGCGAGGGCGCGGGAGAGGTCGAGTACGACGAGATCGCACAGTGGTCCACTCACGTCGAGGCTTTCCTTCCTTGCGAGTGGGCCCAAGCGGCTTGGAGCATCGGGCCGAACGGTTGCGAGGCACTCAGGCTAGGCAGGCGGGCTCTTGGCGCTCGCCGTCAATTTTCGCCCGAAGTTCGTGGTTTCTTTGGCTGTTTCTGTGGACGGAAAGCGCCTGTGGATGTGGGTCGGCGGCGGGCGTCTCAGCCGTGCGGGAATGGCGTCCTCGCCGGGCGCACCAGGTCGTCCGCGTAGTGGCGGACGAGTTCCAGGTTGCGGTCGGCGAGATGGTCGAAGGCCTGGGGGACGCTCGACCCGGGGGTGAGCCCGGCGAGGGCGCGGGCGGGATCGAGGTGCGCCGCGACCCACCCCTCGTGGGAGGACCCCCGGGCGACCACCTCGGCCCCCGGGGTGACGATCATCGAGTTGCCGAAATAGAGCACCCCGGCCGGGTCCGCGCCGGTGGCGTTGGCACCCACCACGTACACGTGGTTGTCGTACGCCCGCGCCCGGCAGGTCAGTTCCCACAGGTCGGCCGACCGCAGCAGCGCCGAGGGGCGGCAGATGACCTCCGCCCCCCGGACGGCCTGGATCCGGCTCAGCTCCGGGTAGTCGCCGTCGAAACAAATGATCATGCCGAGGCGGCCGAGCGCGGTGTCGGCCACAGTGACCCGGTTCCCCGGCACCACCCACCCGCCACTCGATCGCCGCTCGCCCCCGAAAGGGTGGGTCTTGCGGTAGACGCCGAGGACCCGGCCGTCCGGCCCGGCCAGCACCGCCGAGTTGTGGACCGCCCCGCGTTCCGCGCCGCGTTCGTAGGTTCCCCAGACCAGGTGCACTCCCAGCTCGCGGGCGCACTCCTGGAACGGTTCGGCGAGCGTTCCGGGGATCTCGTCCACGAGGTCCCACAGGGCGTCGGCGCCGATCGCCGGGGTGAACCCGGTGGTGACGCTCTCGGGCAGCACGACCAGTTCCGCGCCGGTGGACTCCACGCACCTCCTCGTCCATGCGAGCGCGTGGTCGGTGTTCTCCTTGACGACGGCCGAGGTGAGCGGCCCGGGACGGGGGGCGACCTGGACGGCCGCCGCGGTGAAAGCGCGCATGGCGATCGCTTCTCCTGGTGCTGAGACCTTTGAAGGGCCTATGACGGGCCTAGGACGACGGGTGCGGCGCGTTCACGGGACCGGGCGGCGCGTTCACCGGACCGGACGGAGGCGCTTCGGCCCTCGCGCGGCCCTCCTCGCCGGCGTCCGGGCGGCGAGGGTGAACCAGCGCTCGCAGCAAGTGGTGGGACACCAAGGTGATGATCGTGCCCAGCGCGATGCCCTGGATCGTGAAGTCCTCGGAGAACTTCAGCGTGACGCCGCCGATGCCCATGATGACCCCGGCGGCGACCGGGATGAGGTTGACGGGATCGCCGAAGTCCACCGCGCCCTCGAACCAGATCTTGACCCCGAGCAGGCCGATCATGCCGTAGAGGACGACGGTGATCCCGCCGAGCACGCCGCCCGGAGTGGCGGCGATGACCGCCCCGACCTTCGGGCAGAACCCGATGAGGATCGCGACGACCGCCGCGACGTAGTAGGCGGCCGTGGAGTACACCCTGGTCGCGGCCATGACGCCGATGTTCTCGGCGTAGGTGGTGGTCGGGGAGCCGCCCACGCCGCCGGCCATGGCCGTGCCGAGGCCGTCGGCGAAGATCGCCCTGCCCATGCTGCCGTCGAGGTCGGTACGGGTCATCTCGGCGACCGCCTTGACGTGCCCGGCGTTCTCGGCGATGAGCGCGACGACCGCGGGGAGGGCGAGCAGGATGGCCGAGGTCTTGAAGTCGGGGGCGTGCGTCCGCGGCAGCCCGAGCCAGGCAGCGTCGCCGACCCCCGACAGGTCGATCCTGTCGTGCGCGAACGCCTTGCCGGCGCCCGCTCCAGGGAGCACGGAGGTGATCGGGCCGAGCAGCTCGTCGAAGGCCCAGGAGAGCGCGTAGCCGAAGACCAGGCCGAGGAAGATCGCGATCCGGGCCCAGAAGCCGCGCAGCAGCACGATCATCGAGATGACGCCGATCATGGTGATGAAGGCGGTCCACTGGTCCTGCGGCCAGTACGTGGAGGCCACGACGGGCGCGAGGTTGAAGCCGATCAGCAGGACCACGGCGCCGGAGACGACCGGCGGCAGCACCTTGTTGATCGCCTGGGCGCCGACCAGGCGGATCAGCAGCCCGGAGAGGGCGAGGACGACGCCCGCGACGAGGATGGCCCCGGTGACGGTGGCGCTGTCGCCGCCGCCCGCGCGGATCGCCGCCACCGCGCCGAAGAACGAGGCGCTGGTGCCGAGGTAGCTGGGGACCTTGCCCTGGACGATGAGCAGGAAGAGCACTGTAGAGACACCGGACATCAGGATCGCCAGGTTGGGGTCGAGCCCCATGATGATCGGGAAGACGAACGTCGCGCCGAACATGGCGACGACGTGCTGGGCCCCCAGCCCCATGGTGCGACCCCAGGAGAGCCGCTCGTCCGGGCGGACGATCTCGCCCGGACGCGGTGTGCCGCCGTCCCCGTGAAGTTTCCAGCCAAGGCCGAGTGCCATCTTCTGCCGCCTTCCAGGAGGTCACGGCAACGCTACGAGCCGTATTTCGACGCGGCATTGGCCGTATCAGCCATGAGAAAGCCGAATCCCTTGGCAGAATCACCCCAAGGCTGCCGACCGCCTTCTAGCCCCGGCCGCCCCTGTCCCGGGGCCGGTACACGAGTCGGGAGGAGCGCATCGTCCGGCGCCGTTATATCTGCTAGCCACATCCGGAATCTCTGGCATTATGCGCCATCGCTGGTCGTATCCTCCCTGGTTAGCGTCGGCTTCCAATCGTGAGCAGGTGGTGTCGTGCGGTCGTACCGTCCGGCAGAACTCTCCACGCCGTGGAGAAGCGAAAGGAAGAACTGAGTCATGGCTGCAGACCAGGACCCGCCGTTCGAACTCGTCGTCCGCGACGCCCGCCTCTTGGACGGCCGGGTGGTCTCGCTGGGGATCCGCGACGGGCGTTACCAGGCCATAGTCGAAGATCCCGCCGACGCGGCGGCGCTGCGCGCGGGCGAGGTGATCTCGGCAGAAGGGCGCCTGGTCACCGAATCATTCGTCAACGGCCATATGCACCTCGACAAGGTGTACACCCTGCCCATGGCAGGCGAGGCCGCGCTGCGCGAGTACACCGCGGGGTCGATGGGATCGGCGATCCGCTCGATCGTCGAATCGGCCTCCGCGGTCAAGGCGAAGTACGACCGCGCGTGGATCATGCCGAATGTCCGCAAGGCCCTCGACCAGGCCGTACTGAACGGCGTGCTGCACATCCAGGCGTTCGTGGACGTGGACACCACCGCGGGGCTGGAGGGCATGGAGGCGGTACTGGCCGTCCGGGACGAGTACAAGGGCCTGCTCGACCTCCAGGTGGTGGCCTTCCCCCAGGACGGGCTGCTGCGCGACGAGGGCGCCGCGGCCTTGTGCGAGCAGGCGCTGCGGCAGGGCGCGGACGTCGTCGGCGGGATCCCCTGGATCGAGCGTTCGGACAAGGACTCCCGGGCGCACGTCGAGTGGGCGTGCAAGCTGGCCGCCGCCACCGGGAAGCGGGTGGCGATGCTCGTGGACGACGCGGGCGACCCTTCGCTGCGCACCACCGCGATGCTGGCCGAGGAGATGCTGGAGCGCGGGCTGATCGGCCGCGGGGTCGCCTGCCACGCCCGCGCCGTCGGCCAGTACCCGCTTCCCTCCGTCCACCGCCTGATGGACCTCGCCACCGCCGCCGGGCTGGGGTTCGTGTCCGACCCGCACACGGGCCCGCTGCATCTGCCGGTACGCGAATTCATCGCCGGCGGCCTTCCGGTGGCGCTCGGCCAGGACGACATCGAGGACGCCTACTACCCGTTCGGCCGGCACAACATGCTGGAAGTGGCCTTCCTCGCGGCCCACGCCCTCGGCTTCCTGTCCGCCAAGGACCAGCTCGCCCTGCTGGACCTGGTCACCAGCCGCGCCGCCCGCGTCCTGGGCGTGGACGGCCACGCCATCGCGGTCGGCAATCCGGCGAACCTCTGCGTCCACCACGACGAGCGTGTGGTGGACGTCCTGCGCGAACACGCGAGACCGCGCTGGGTCGTCCGCGAAGGACGGGTCATCGCCGAATCCGAGTGCAGCGGCCGCATCGTGAGGTGAGCACCGGCCTCGCGTCCGTCCCCGGAGCAGGGGGACCGACGCGGGGCCGGAACGGCTTTCGGGCCCGGATGGCCTTCCGGGCCGGGGCGGCCTCCCCGGGGCGCCGGAAGGGCCTTCCGGGCCAGGGCTCGTCGTCCGGTTACAGCGGCGGCGCGGCCTCGGCCAGGGCCTCGATCGCCGCCGTGAAGCACACGGCGGGCGGCGTGACCAGGCCCGCGCCGACCTGCCCGGTGCCCGGCACGCGCCCGGCGATGCCGGTGTTGATCTGCGGCAGGATCCCGGTGCGGACGACCCTGGTGACGTCGATGCCGGTGGGCGTGCCCCGGAAGCCGAGCACCGGGACCTGGTACGCCGGGTTCTCGGCCAGCGTGATCTCGTACATCCGCCGGGTCGCCGCGAGCGCGTCGTCCACCTGCCCGCCGACGAACCGGACGATCGCCGGGGCCGCCGCCATGGCGAACCCCCCGATGCCCGCCGTCTCGGTGATCGCCGAGTCACCGATGTCGGGGTTGGCGTCCCCGGGTCCGTACGCGCCCAGATACAGGCCCTCGGGGACGGCGGCCGGGCCGGTGAACCAGCGGTCGCCGGTCCCCGACACCTGGATGCCGAAGTCGGTGCCGTTGCGGGCCATCGCCACCACCAGGCTGGAGCCCGGCACGTCCCGGGCCGCGTCCATGGCCAGCTTGCAGGCGGGCATGTCCAGGTTGAGGAAGAAGTGCTCGTTGCCGCCGATGAAGCGCACCGCCTCGGCCACGTCGGACGACGGCGCGCCGCAGCCGATCATCGCGGGCGCCAGGTCCCGCAGCAGCATCAGGGTGCCCGCGCGGTTGCGGTTGTGGCCCTCGTCGCCCATCTGCAGCATCTGCGCGATGATCGTCCGGATGTCGACCGGACCGTGCGCGCGTACCGCGGCGCCGAGCAGCGGCCCCAGCACGTCCGACATCCAGCCGAGCCGTTCCAGGACCTCCGGGCCGTACGCGCCGTAGCGCAGGACCTTGCCCAGGCCCTCGTTGAGGGAGCACCAAGCGCGGGTGCCGTGCGTGGTGTCCAGCAGTTCGAACATCCACATCGACGGGCTGACCACGCCCGCCATCGGGCCGACCGCGCGGTGGTGGTGGCAGGGGTCGAGCTCGGCCCGTCCGGACTCCAGATACGTCTGCGCCGCCTCGGGGGTATCGGCCAGCCCCTCGTACAGGACCGCGCCGATCAGCGCGCCGCGCAGCGGCCCCGACGCGCGTTCCCAGTCGACCGGCGGGCCGGCGTGCCGGAACTGGCCCGGCGCGAGGCCGAGTGCCTCGCTCGCCGGACGGACGTCGACCAGGTGCGGCGTCGAGGCGAGGACCCGGACGACGGCCCGGACGTTGGCGTCCTCGCGGCGCGGGTCGGCCAGCACCCGGGCCAACGCCTCGTCGGTGCCCGGCAGCGGGGGGCGCCAGTCGACCGGTGTGACCGGGACGGCCTGGGCCTCCAGCGCGTCCGCGAACAGGGCGGCTCCCACGGTGACCACGGACGGGTCCCGTGAGAGGAGGTCGTGCTCGGTCATGCGTCAGGCCCTTCTGCGCCGGATTCCTTGATGAGCGCCACGGCCCGGCGGGCGGCCTCGGCGTTGGACAGGTACACCTCGGCCCCGGCGTCCGCCAGGGCGCGGGCCTGCGCGTGCAGGTCCTGCGCGTCCAGGTCGGTACCGCACAGCGACACCACGACGGGAGGCGCGGCCGGTCCCGCGGCCCGCAGCGCTCCGGCCACGCCCGTAGCCGGATCGGCGTGCGAACCCGTCCCGATGAGCACGTCCAGCAGGACCGCGCCGGTCGCCGGATCGGCCAGTTCCACGGCCAGCCGCTCAAGACGCAGACCAGGGTCGATCATCGGATGCGCGCGTCCGGCGGTCAGCGCGTCGTCCCCAAAGTCGATCATGAAGTGGCCGGACGGCCGCGGACCGGCGGGGAGCGCCCAGTCCGGCTCCAGCGGGATGTTCGACGCGATCGGCCCCAGCGCGCTCGCGGCGATCACCATGGCCTCGTCGCACAGCGTCCCTCCGCAGAACAGCCCGCGCAGCGCTCCGGGCCTGGGGACCGGCCGACGGGCCGGGTGCCACGAGGGCCAGGCCGGATGGGCGCGTCCGAGCGCGACCAGGGCCTTGGTCGCCGCGGCGGTCAGATCGTCCTGGCCTCGGCCGAGGAAGGCCAGGTGCACCGGTGTGGCCAGCGTCGCCGCGAACCGGGCGACCTCGGCGGCCACGGCGGGGGCGGGGGGCTTGGACACCACGACGATCAGTTCGGTCCCCGGATCCGCGTCCAGCAGGGCCAGCGCCTGCCGGGTCGACCGCGCCCCGACCCTCTCCGACAGGTCCCGGCCGCCCACGCCCAGGCAGTGGCTGATGCCCGAACCCGCCGCGTGCAGCAGGCACATGAGCTGCTGGGCGCCGGTACCGGACGCCGCGACGACGCCCACCGGCCCCGGCCGCACGGTGTTGGCGAAGCCGAGACCGACCCCGCCGACGACCACCGTGCCGCAGTCCGGGCCCATCACCAGCCGCCCGCGCGCGCGGGCCACGTCCTTGAGCCGCACCTCATGCTCAACGGGCACGTTGTCGCTGAACACCAGCACGTCGAGCCCGGCCTCCAGCGCGTCCATGGCCTCGGCGAACGCATGCCGTCCGGGCACCGACACCAGGGCGAGACCGGCCCCGTCCGAGGCGGCGGCGGCCGTGCGCACCGTGCGCGGCGGCACGTCCGAGCCGCTCCGTGACGGCGCCGGGGCGGGCGCGTCCAGCACCTCCTCCAGCACATGGCGGGCCCGTCCGAGCGCCTCCTCGTCGGCGGCCCGGATCGCGATCAGCAGATCGTTGGGGCCCGCGCCGTCCGGTGATCCGAAGCCCATCCCGTCCAGCAGGGCCAGGTTCAGCTCGGTCGCCATGGCCACCAGGGCCTGGTCGACCCCGTCCACCGCGGTGACCGAGCGGCTCACCTCCATCAGGCTCACCGAATCGCGGTATGTTCCGCGGCGCACTTCCAGAGCGCTGCTCACGGGTTCTCCTCTCGTTGGGGACATTCGGGTGGCGCGGCGGGAAGCCGGACGGCCCGGGCGGCCGCGTGTCGGAGGCGGCGCGGCGGCGCCCAGCGCCGCCCGTCCAGCACCGCCCGCCCCGCGGCCGCCACCCCGAGCGCGAGGTCGGCGCCCGAGGTGTGACCGACCGGCAGCAGTTCTCCCAGGCGGGACGGCACGGACGCGTGGCCGCCGACCGCGTCGACCAGCCCGGTCAGCTGCGGGCAGCCGTCGCCCCTTGCGGCGTGGCCGAGCAGCGCCGCCGACAGCGCGGTCGTGCGGCCGGCCGCGAGCGCCTCGACACGTGCGCCGAGCGCGGTGGCGAAGTCGGCGCGCGGGTGTGTGGGGGGCGGCAGTTGACGGTGGGCCACCAGGAAGCCCGCCAGGACGTCGTCGCCGCTGGGGGTCAGGCCGGGACCGAGGCCCATCAGTCGAGCGGCGGCACGCACCGTCCGGTCGAGGTCGCCGCGTGCCGCGCCCTGGGTCACGGCCTCAAGATCCGCGAGCGCGGAGGGCGGCAGCCCGGTGGGCACCGCGGCGGCCTCAAGCGCGCCGAGACCGTCCCGCAGAGCGGCTGCGCCGGTCGCTGGACGCGGACGGCGCGGCGTCCACCAGCGGGACACCGCCACCATGAGCGGCCCCACCCGCAGCCTGCCCGCGCCCAGCCACGCCGGACCGGCCATGGTCACCGCCGCGAACGGCGTGGCCGCACGTGGCACCGCCAGCACCACGGAGTTCGGCAGCCGGACGGCGTCCGTGGCGCACACCGCGACCACCGTGCCCGCAGTGCCCGCCTCGTGTGCCAGGTAGACGACGGACGGGAACACCCCGAGCACCCGGGCGGGGCGAAGCGGACCCGTCAGGACCGCTTGCAACCGCCGCGAGGCGGCTCCGGGCATCACCCGCCGCGCGGACGGAAGCGAGAGATGCGGAACCGGGTTCACGCGGTACCTCCTGAGGGTGCCGTACCGTCGACCGTTCCGCCGGTACGCATGTTTCGGTCATCAATCAGCCAAATAGGCGACGATTCAACGGCTCAATCGCTCGCAGGACCACACTTCGGCGGTCAAGCGGGACGGATGCCTGGTGCGAACGTAGTAGAGGGGTTACGGTGCACCCATGGGCAGATTTGCCAACCATCAGCCAGATACTTCGCTTATTGTGCCAACGGGCCGCGATGGCGGTCTCCCTGATCCGGCGGCCGGCGAAGCGCCCGTCCGGCCCTCCCAGACCGGCCCGCTGGGACGCGGTGTGCCCGTCAGCGATGTGCTCAGCGCGTCCAGCCTGGCGGGTGCGCAGCTGGTCGCCGGGGCGAGCGGCCTGAACCGCATCGTCCTGCGGCTGAACGTCATGGAAGTGCCCGACATCGTCCCGTGGACGAAGCCCAACGAGCTGCTGCTCACCACCGGATACCCGCTCCGCGAGATTCCCGAGCAGCTCGCCGACCTCGTCGCCCAACTGCACGCGCGCCGGCTGGCCGCCGTGGGAATCAAGCTCGGCCGCTACCTTGACCGGCTCCCGCCCGAGATGCTGGAGGCGGCCGACCGCGTCGGGCTGCCCGTCATCCGGCTGCCCGACGACGTCGCGTTCGACGACATCATCAACCAGGTGCTCACCGACGTCCTCAACCGGCAGGCCGCCGTCCTGGCCCGCTCGGAGGAGGCGCACCGCGCGCTCGTGGACGTCGTGCTGGCGGGGGGCGGCCTCGACGCGATCACCGACCAGCTCAGCCAGATCCTCGACGGCACAGCGCTGATCACCTCACCGGGCGGCCAGGTCCTGGCCCAGTCGCCGCCCCCGGAGGCGGACTGGCCCCCGGGCGGGCCCGACCTGTGGGACCCCGACGGCCGCCTGCGCGTCGAACGCCTCAAACACGGTGCCGGGGTCCTGGACGAACGCGGCGCGCCCGTCGCCGTGGTGCCCGTCCTCGCCGGGTCGCTCGACCACGGCCGGATCGTGCTCATCGCGGGTGGCAGCCCTCTGGAGGACAGCGACGTCCATGTGCTGGAGCGGGCCGCCGCCACCGCCGCCCTGGTCATCACCAAGGAGCTCGCGGTCAGCGCCGTGGAGAGCAAGTACCGGGGCGACTTCCTGCACGACCTGCTCGCCGGCCGCGTGGACGACTCCGAACACGCGGTGCGGCACTGCGCCTCGCTCGGCTGGGACATCGACCGGCCGCTGATCGTCCTCGTCGCCCAACTCGAACCCGGCGCGGCACCCGAACCCAGCCCCCGTGACCTGCGCTCGGCCCACGAGCGGTTCGCGACGGCCTGGCGCAGGGCCGTGGGCGAACGCGACCCGCGGGCCGCCGTCGTCGGCTACAGCCAGGAGCTGGTCGTCGTGATGGGCGCGCCCACCGGGGAGCCGCCCGGGGAGGCGGTACGGAAGATGGTCGCCCGCCTACCCGGCGACGGCCGCACCCGGCGCCCGTTCTCCACCGGAATCAGCCGGATCGTCACCGAACCCGCCTTGCTGCCCCAGGCGTACCAGCAGGCCCGGCGCGCCGCCACCGTGGGCCACCGGATGCACGGGCCCGGCTCGGTCGAAGACTTCGACAGCCTCGGCGTGTACCGACTGCTCAGCCTCGTCCCAGACCCCACCGAGCTAACGGACTTCATGCGGGAGACGCTGCGCGATCTGGCATTCGGCGACGACGCGGAGACCGTCGACCTGCGTACCACGCTGCAGATCCTCCTCGACACGAACAATGTCGCCGAGACCGCGCGGATCATGCATTTCCACTACAACACATTGCGCTATCGCCTCGCCAAGCTCGAACGGCTCCTAGGACCGTTCACGACCGATCCGCATCTGCGCCTGAACCTGATGCTCGCCCTCCAGATCCAACGCATGCGGGGCCTGTGACCACTTTCGACGCGGCGGGCGGACGTTCACCGCGCCGAGTGGGGGCCGGTTAACCTATGGCGATGGCGTTCATATACCAGCTTGTGTGGGGCAACCACTGCTCGCCCCAACGCCAGTCGTCGTCCTTGCCGGTATGGGCGTACCCGTGGTCCCAGAGGATGCCGCTGCCATCCTCGTTCTTGCCGGTGATGCCGTTGACGATTCCGCCGGCGGTCTGCAGGAACTGCCAGGTCCCGAGCCAGAGATACTGCGGATTGTTGCGTCCGGAGCCGTCCAGCATGCAGATGTCATAAGGGTTGGCGCCGAGAATCCAGTTGAGCTGATCCGCGGCGTACGAGCGCAGCTTCGCCGCGAACGCGCGGTCATCGGAGAAGTGCCGTGCGGCAAGACGCGCGGCGCTGGCGAGCGATGCGATCCGTGCATTCTCGCCCTGCCACCACTGGTCCTTGGTCCGCGGCGTCACATTGTGCGGGAAGAAGAACCCGCTGACCCGTTTCCCATCCTTGTCCTGGACGAGCTGGCGGGCGTACCCGAACGGATTGCGGACCTCCTGAGTGACCGCCAACTCGAACCGCATCGACCGGCGCACGGCGTCGAGCGCCTGCTCCCTGGCCCGGCCGTCGGAGATGTCGGCGTAGGCGAGCAGCGCGACGACCGGAAGCCCGGCATCCGACGGATGGAAGTACGGACGGTCCTTGTCGTCGGCCCGCCAGTAGTCGCGGTAACGGCTCCAGGACACCAGCCGAGAAACCAGATTGGCAGCGCGCTTATCGGCGATCTCCCTATAAGGGCCGCCCTTCGTGGCGCGATACAGCTCGACCGCCGCCAGAAGCGCGTTGTAGTCGTCCTGGATATTCTCCTTACCATCATTGGTGAGACGAACGTTGTTGGCCTCAAGATAGCCGAAGACATCCTTGGCAGCCGCCAAATACTCGCCGCTCTCGTAATCACCAGAAACGTCATGTGTGCTCGCGATGGCCAGCGCGGCGATGGCCATACCGCCACCTTCCCGGTAGTTGACCTGCGCCGTGCCGAGAGTGCGCTTGAGCGGATCCTTCGGCGGACCAGGCTGCCCCACAGAGCTGTAGAAGGACTGCCCCTGAACGTGGACGCGCCGCAGGTAGTCCGCCCCGTAAAGAGCCTCATCCTGCAGCCAGGTACGCAGCTGGGTGAAGTTCTCGTCCTTGCGCGCGGTCAACTCCCGATAGGAGATGAGCAGCGACCAGACGGTGAGCGGAAGCTGGAGCGTATTGAAATAGGAGAGGGCCGACAATTGCGTGAAGTGTTTGCCGAAATCGCCGGTCGCGTCGTACCATCCGCCGTGCGCGTCATACGTCTTCCCGGTGTTGCCGAGCGGCAGATGGTGGTCGAACTTGTCGAACTGGCCCGAGCATCGCCAGCCCTTGAAGTGGCGGACGACGTGCGAGAGCGTATAGCGCTCCAGGACGGTGGCCTCGATCTTGAACTGTGCGGACCGGGCCGACCCGACGGCGATGTAGTAGTCCCCCGCCCGCCTCACCTGCGAGAAGTCGGCGGTCCAGTAGCGGCGGCCGTCCCAGTCCGCGACCGTGCCCGCGTCGTCGAGCCGTCCGCTGTGGACGGTCTGGCCGCTCCCCGCGTCGACGAGCCGGAACCGTCCCGGCGACCGGCGCGCCGTGACCACGGCACGCTTAGGTGCACCGGGGTCGTACCCCACGTTGTTGACCAAGACCCGCGCCGCACCGTCCTGCTCCGGCGCCGCCGCGGCCTCGGCCGGACCTCCCACCGCGGAGGCCACCCCGACGGTGGCCGCGCCTATGAGAAACCCTCGGCGGTCGTGACCTGCGTTCATGCTCCCACCACCCTGGTGCCGTTGGAGCCCCCGCTACGTCCCCCCGTCGCCGAATTCGCTTAAGAACACTGCAATATTCTGAGATCTTGAACCAACGGTCAAGAAGGGGCCGACAGCACGCGACGGACACCCGACAAGGCCCCGCCGAACCAACGAGACCACCACGCCGACCCGGCAGCCGAGGCCGCGCCCGGACGCCGCCCACAGCCGCGACGAGATGCTCACCCACATACACACGCAGGTCCGCGAGACACCGGCCCGCGCCAACGTGGACAAGACGGTACGCGCGGTCGTCGCCGGTACCCCGGCATCGTCGTCAAAGCGCCCGGCATGCCCGACTGGACCTCACTCGACCTCGCCGAACGCTGGCGCAGCCACGCCCGCGACGCCGAGATCTTGGTCGCGGGCAGTGGGAACCCGCGTAGGCGCCGGAATCCTCATAGGCGACCGCCTCCTACGCGGCGCAGCCAGCGAGCTCGGCTTCCCACCCGAACCCCACGGCCCCCCGCTCGGCACAGCAAGCCTCGGCCTCTTCGAACACAGAGTGGCCACAACCGCGATAGCCGACCTGGCCGGCGACACAGCGCCCCAGAACCCAGGCTTGGCGACCCCGACGGGCCGCCCGCACCGGAGACCCGACCGCCCCAAAAATCCTAGACACGATCGCCGCCCGCTTCGTTCAGGGCCTAGCTCCGCTGATCCTCATAATCGACCCCGACCTGATCGTCATAGGCGGCGGAGCAGTCCGCGCCGGCCCACCCCTCCTGGACGCCCTCCAACGCCACCTAACGGCCGCACGTTGGACCACCCAACCCTGGCCCTGTCCACCCTAGGCGACCAATCAGTAACTGTGGTCATCGCATCGAAAACACTCCCGATTGCCGGAAAACCCCCGGGCTCGACGTGCTCACCTCAGCAAGCACCACAAAGTCAATAGGCCGGAACGCTCGATACCGGACTAACAATCTCTCGTCATAAACGAACACTATGAACGTTCCATATTCTTCAGCAGGCCTTCGATGCCGATGATCTCGATACCAAGGAGGCGACCGTCAGCAGAAAGGTCAAATACAACCTCCGAAGCACGAGCACTTAGCGCAAACGACTCACTATGTGCCACCTCGCCCTCGCCTATTTGATCAGCAACTTTGATATACAGTGCATCAACCTCATCGGACACGATGATTTGAGCGTTACGAGCATCGTTATTCATTAATTTCGTCCAACTGATACCACTTTTCCTTCATTATTGAGGATTACCCACAGATTGTTGGACTTGTATTTTTTGGTACCGGGATCTTTTCCTTTCATCTTCTTTCCGGTTCGCACAGTCTGCTCAATCATGTCTTCAGAGATGCCGCGCTGACTCATGCGGCGTCTTGCGTGATCGGAGTAGCTGGTAACACACGGAACGTTATGGACGAGCACAGGCGTCTTGCCGACACTCACATAATAGGTGTGATGTTCTGCGATGGTGAGGTTGTGAACCCGCTGGCGATGGGCCGTCGTGACTTTGGTGGCTTTAACCTGAACGTAGGTGCCGGCCCGGGTGCGGAGCCACATGCCTGGTTCGAGGTCGGCTGCCTTGACCCACTGGTTCAGGTTGCCACCAACCCAGAAAGGATGGCTGTCGGTGGCTATGAGGATCCCGCTCCTAGCATGTGCAATGTTGCGGAGTGTGGTATTAGAGTGGACGGGCTTGTTGTCGACGGTCCAGTGAGGGCGCGGACCCTGACCGTCGATAGTGATACGGACGAGGTTCTTATCGCCCTTGCTGGTGATGGTCGCCAGGACGGATTCAGATTTGGTCTTTCCGGTCTTGGGGTCTGTGCTGATTACTTTGTCGCCGACTCTGAGATATTCGATGGGTTTGTAGCTGCCGTCGGCCATCAGGATCATTGTGCCGGGAGTGAAACTGGAACCTCGTCGGCAAAGCTGTTTGGGGCCGGGGCCAGGTTTCTTGCCCCGGAGTTTCCACTTGAGCGCGTAGTTAATGAAGGCGGATAGACAGCTTTTGCTTTCCTTGTGTTCTAGGCAATTGCTGATCTCGCCAACGCCGAAATACCACATCACCATACGAGCGACCACATCAGACGACACGCACCCTTGCACGTCGCCGATATAGCCGCAGACGAGGCGCACGCCGTCAGAGTTATCGTCATCTCTGCCGATACTCTTCGCCCATTCGTCTTCCAGGCGATCCTGCAACTCCTTCTGTTTACGCTTGCTCTCGGCCGTTCTTTCTTCCTTCTCTTTATCTTCCGTTTCTTTGACTTGCCGGGCCCCAAGCTCGCGACCGTGCCAGATCGAGCCGGGGTGATTCTTTTCCGCCCAGTTTCCGCGTGGCGTGTCATTGCTGACGCGTGGAGTAATGTTCTGGCATTCGCTGGGTTTCGCGCAAGCATAGAGCCCGGATGAGTCACTGAGGGTTACCGGATTGTTGTCGGAGTAGGTGTATCCGTTCCAAGACTGGGGATCTGCCGGGTCAAAAATTGAATCAAGGGAGATGAAACGGCCGGTTTCGGGGTCGTATTCTCGGGCGCCGAGATGGGTGTAACCGGTAGGATCTTGGGTGCCGCCGACGAAGCCCTTGTCGTTGGGCCATGTGGCCTTGTCGTCCAGGCCGCGAATAGCGCCGAAGGGGGTGGTGCGCCGGACTGTGGTTTTGAGGTCGGTGGCGTTGACGGCGATTTGGGCGGTGTCTTGGTGGTCGCCGCTCAAGTAGGTGACACCGGTGGTGGTGCGTTGGGCAATGGTTTGGCCTGCGTAGGTGTAGTAGCGAGTTCCGGTGGCAGTGGCGGCGCCGTTGGCGGCGCGGAGCTCGGTACCGTCGGGTAGGTAGAGGGTGGCGCCAGCGGGATCCTGACGGACCAGTCGGTTGCCGTCTGCGTCGTAGACGAAAGTGGTGGCGTTGCCGTTTTCGGTGACCTTAGCCAGTTGGCCTTCGGTGTTCCAATCAAGGGTTTGGGTGTTGGAAGCGGGGGTGGCGCTTCGGGTGATTTGGCTGGTGTTACCGGTAGCGTCGTAGGTGTAGGTGTCGGTGCGGTCACCGGCAGCGCCGGTCTGAGCGATGCTGTTAAGACGATTGCCGTGTCCAGGCTCGCTGTAGGTGTAGGCACGAACAGTGTCGGGTAGTCCGCCGGTGCCGTGCCGGATCTCTTTGGTGCGGTTACCGGCCTTATCGTACGTGAAGGTCTGCCAGTAAGGGGCGGGCCCGCCGATCAAGCTCGCGGTTGGATCGGCAGCACAGGCGGTGCCGGTGCCCTGGGTCCAGGCTTGAGTGAGGCGCTGCAGATGGTCATAGGTGAAGCACTGGTTGTCGATCCCGGCCTTGGAGGTGTCGGTGATTGAGGTGATGGCACCGGCGTCGGTGTAGTGGTAAGCAGCGTTGCGATCATCACCCGCGATCCCTTCACGGTAGGTCCGTGACCCCGCCAGTCGCTGGGTGCCGTACTCCCAGGACTGAGTGTTCCAGGTGCGTTTCCCGGTGGCGCCGAGTTCGAGGAGTTTGGGTTTTCCGGTGGGGGTGTACTGGGTCGTGCCGACATAGGTGGTCTGCCCAGTGGTGAGGGTGAGGGGACGCAGGTAGTCGTCATAGCTGGTTTGCAAGTCCTCGGCCGGCAGCCCTCCGGCTGCGGGTACTCCTGCCTTTTGAATGGTGTCGTCCAAGTTGTAAGTGGTGCTGAAGACGTAGGTTCCGGCCAAGGGACCTTGGGAGGTGGGGACGGTCACCGAGGAGACGGTAGTACGGCCGAGTTTGTCGTAAGTGTCGACACGACTGGTGTAGTCGCCGTTGCTAGTGTGCCGGATGGAGGCGGCGGGCCTGCCCTTGCCGTAGGCGACGGTGTCGTAGGTCCAGGACGCCAGGATGTCGCCTGTAGGTGAGCCGTCGTGGATCGCGGTCTTGCGCCCGAGGCCGTCATAGTTGGTGAAGACCTTTGTGCCGCGGGCGTCGGTTGAAGATACGAGCCGGTCCAGGTCGTCGTAGGTGAAGGTAGTCGTTCCCTTGTCGGGGTCCGTGGTTGTGATGCTGCGACCCCGAAGGTCGTAGGCGGTGGTGAACACGTTCCCGGAGGGGTCGGTGACCGTGGCGAGTTGCCCGGCAGGCGTGTAGGTGTAGGCCGTGGCATCGTACTCGCCGCGGGGGGTGGCGACCTTGTACTGGCGGCGTTCGGTCACTTGCCCACGCGCGTCGGTGAACTGGGCGGTCGGGGTCCCGCCGCTGGGCGGCGTCACCGAGATTCGGTTGCCGCCTCCGTAGCTGTAGCTGGTGTGCCACTTCTCGGTCTCAGATCCCGATGCCTGATTGCCGGTGACGAGGCGTTCTATGGTCTTGCGTCCAAGCCCGTCGTACTCGGTGCGGGCCTGTGTCTCGACATCACCTTGAGTGTTGGCGCCGAACAGTTCGGGTTTGGGTTCCTCGGCGGCGGGGTAGGCGGCGTAGGTTTTGACGGTCTGGCCGCGTTCGTCGTAGAAGGTGTCGGCGATTAGCCGACCGGTCGGTCCTGGTTCCTGGGTCTGGCGGGATCGCAGCAAACCGTCAAAGAGCTCGATTTCGGAAACGCGCTGCCCGCCGGACGCGGTCAGCGTCTTGGTGGTGACGGCCACGATCTGACCGTCCGCCACCCGATATTCGTACTGGAAGCTGGGGTTGTCCTTGGTGGAACGATTGGGAAGCCAGATCTTCGTCAGCCGCCCGAGGGCGTCGTATTCCAGATCAGTGCGGAGTCCCTGGTTCGACTGATCGATCTTGGCGATCACGGTTCCCCATGCCGAGTCTAGTTGTGCCACTGTCTTCAGCGTGGTTGCCGGGTCGTCGGGTTTGGCTGGCGGAGTGGTTGAGGTGACCTGGGTGTTCAGGCCCGCGACGTCTGTGTAGGCAGTGGTGGCGGTCTGCCCGGCGGCATCGGTGACCTGGACGGGACGGCCGTAAGTGTCGTACTTGGTGCGTTCGCCGGTGACATAGGAGGCGCTGCTTCCGTCATGTTCGGCAATCTTCTCGATCTCGGTGATCTGCCCCTTGATCGGGGCCTCGCCCAGGCCCTTGCCGTCGTAGTAAGTGCGAGCGTCCGAGATAGCGTGTTTGGACCGGTCGGGCGTCACAGTGCAGGCCACCGCGACCGTTTCCACCCGGGAGGCGAAGCTGAGCATCCAGGCGCCCGCGTTGTCGGCGTATTCGGTGCGGGTGCACTTGTCGTCATCGCCGCGGGCCAGATCGCCAAGGTCGTTGACCATGGTGGCGCGGCCAGTCCCAGGTCCGGTGGCCTGGTATGTGGTGTCGGTCCGAGTCTCGGTCCAGCCGCCGCCGTCCTTGGCCGTCCAGGTCCTGGTGGCAGCAACGTCGGTGATGTTGGCGGTGGTGGTACCCCAGGAGCGCTGGCGCTCAGCGGTCTTCGCGCGCCAAGGCGTGGTAACGGTCTTGGTGTGGACGTTCCCGTCCGGCTTGTCGTAGGTGACGGCCTTCAACGTGAACCCGGTCACGGCCTCGTGGTCGGTGTGGGTGCCGCCTTCGCCGTCGGAGACGGTGACGGATTTGGTGCCGCCGCCGGGGGACTTGCGGTCGCCGTCCATCCCCCGCAGATAGAACGTGTCAGTCTGCGCTGCGGGTGTGCCAGCCGAGCCAATCACGGTGCGCACCTGACCGTAGCCGCGCCACTGCGACCAGGTCTTCGTCCTCTCGCGCGTCAACCCGTCATCGTCGTCGAAATGCCAGGCCGCGCCGCCCAGATACTCGTACTTGGTGACCATGTCGGGTGCCCGGCCGGTCCGGTCGACCTGGCTCACGCTTGTCGTCACGTACTTGTGGAACCAGTCGGTGAGTGGTGCCGGCTGTCCAGGCACAATCGAGAGCGAGGGAGAGCAGCGCTTGGTGTTGGTCTCCGGTGTCGGCAGAGCCGACCGGGAACACTCCGCACCGGAATAGGCAATGTCGATCTCGCCACCGGACTCGTCAAAGATCTTGTTCACCCGGTATCGGGTATAGGCGGGGAGGCCGTCGTTGGCCTGATCGAGGCGATTCGCCTTCGGAGTGTGGTTGAACGTGACCTTGGGCAGCGCGATGTTGGCGGCAGCGGTGGGACCGGCCAGTCCGATGTGCTGGATCTCTGTGGCGAGAAGGTCGCGTTCGTCGGTGTCGGCGCCCCATTTGTGGTCCAGGGCCCATGAGTCGACGTTGCGGTAGGGCCACCCGGCGCCCTTGTTGATCTGGGTTGTGACCTTGATCAACCGCTTGCGGGACCAGAACGTGGGCGAGGTGGAGCCGTGGCCGTCCTTGCATTGGGTGCCGACGTTGCAGTTCATGTCCCAGGGGACATCGGCCCACTGATCGGGATTAGTTGAGATCTTCGATTCGGCGCAGTCGAAGGTGGCGGTGCGAATGCAACGCTCGGCGGTATCGAACAGCACCCGGGCCGCCGGTGTGCCGACCACGTTGTTGGAGCGCAAGCCGTAGTCGATGCTCTTGAGGTAGCCGCCGCGGGTGTACTGGGTGGCGTCGGCGGGGTTGAGGTTACGGCCGTAGTGGTTGATCTCGGGCTGGTAGTAGTAGGCGATGGCATTGCCGTTGGGATCGAGGACCATGTCCAGGTTCCACCGCCATGCCTGCTGGCACCACGAGGCGGCGAAACCAGACGCCTTATGGCAGGGCTCGCCGTCGTCGTCGCCGAACACAGGGACGGTCCAGGCCGACTTGGTCTCCGCACCTCCGGAGTCGGAGCCGGGTAGGTGGTTTCGGCCGAAGAAATACTGGGTTCCGTCGGTGGTGGTGACTTTCCAGTACTCACCTTCCTTGCCGTTGTCGCCCTCGTCACCGTTGTTGTTGGCAGGATCGGTGAGGCGTTCGAACCTGGTGCCGTCGTCGTCCTTCAACCGCCAGGTTCCGTCGGCGGCCTTGATCAGCTCGCCGCCCTTACCGTTCCAGGTGACGACCGCGTTCTCATACCCCCAGCACAGATCCCCTGGCGGCTTGCCACCCGGGCCGTTCGGGACACCATCGTCCTCACACGACTTATAACGACGCTCAATGAACCCGGGTGAGAACTCAAACCCCTCGCCCGCCCAGGAGGGTTGGTTGTTGGTGTTCCTGGTGCGGCCATCCACGCTTTGCGCCGAATATCCGAGCTGAATCTTCGGCGACAAGCCACCGGGCACCGGCGGCACACGCATTGGATAGCTCCAGGTGAAATCACCGGTGTTCCCCGACATCGCCCAGGTGGCCGACGCCTCCAGCTTGGTCGCCTTGAAATCGCCTAGCGATCCTTCGGGCGCTGCGACGGCTGCCAGCACCATCGGAGTCAGTGTGGGTGACACGGGTGTGATGGTCTCAACGTCGGCGGTCAAAGTCTTGGTTTCGCCGTTGTTGGCAGTGGTGACCGGGGCGGACGTGCGGCATTCCGGTTTAGCGGGTGTGGTCAGCGCACAGGCGGGGAGCTGGACGAGCCGCAGCCGGGTTCCATAGGAGCCACCGAATGCCTGGGCGAAGGAGGAGTAGTCCACCCGGACGCCCACCCGGCCCGCTGTCGCCTTGGCGTCGGGGACGAGGGTGAACACCAGCCCCTCCACACCGGCCCGGTGGGCCGTCGCCTGGTCAAGCACGGTGACCTTTGCTGATCCCTTCAGCGCCGGCCGTGCAGCAGCGTTCTTCGAGGCGGTGTCCTTGGGAGCGGGTCCGGGCGCGGCAAGTGCGACCGGCAGGTGTCCCGCCCGGACTATGCCCTCAACGGTTCCTGAGCGTTTCGCTTGCTTGCCGGTGAGAGTGACCTCGGCGGTGCCGGAGTGCGGCCAGGACGCCTTCGGTTTCGGGGCGGACCTTGTGGCGGGGTCCGGCGTGCGGGGGCGGACCTTGAGGTCCCTGCCCTTGACCGTGCGTTCCTGGTCGGCGACTTTCGGCCGCTTGGAGTGCGGCGGATCGGCCTGCGCCGCCGGTGCCGACGCCAGCCCCATCGCCATCACCACGCTCACACCCGCAGCGAGATGACGCAACGGTTGCCGGATGTCCAGCAATAGCCGTTTGCGGTTCGTCTTCACGACGTCCTCCTACACGGCAACGTCTGACACCGGTCGGCGCCTTGGATACCTGACGAAACGACATGGCCCAGCGACAACCTGCGCACTTGCGGTGGAGCCGAAGAGGCGAGAAGTAAATGGGACGCAGGGCAGGACGGCATGCCGTATCTCCTCGGGGAGCCGAGAGCACGGACCGCCTTCCTTCGAGCACGGCCCGCATCTCTCAACGAGGTGGTCAACTCCATCGACGATCTTCTGTCAGAGCCGATCGATCAAGCCTTTACCTCGCACTTCGAGGTCCGGATCGGCGATCGTGCAGGTCATAGCAAAGATCATGTCCATCTTTGGACTTCATGACAACCAGAAGCACCCTTTACGCGTCTGCGCGCGGACACTTTCATCCCCGAATGTTCTTTGTGACAGCCGAAGTGTTCGCCAGAACAAACTTGTTCTCTTAACCAAAGAATGTGACGCTCAGTCAAGCCAGAGTCGGATGAGCTCAGGAGACACCTCCATGACAGTCGCGCCCATCTCACCGCCGACGTCCACCATCCGCCGACGACTCCTGACGGCCTTCGGTCTGATCGGTCTCGTCCTCACCGCCACCGTCTCGACACCGGCGGTCGCCGACACCTCACCGCCACCCGGCGTGCCCGTCACGATCACTGCCGATGACCTGCCTACCTGGCAGACCGACGGCGTGGTCTGGACGATCGTGATGCTCGGCGACACCGTCTACGTCGGCGGGAACTTCGACCACATCCGCCCACCCGGTACCGCACCCGGCGACGCGCAAGAACAACCCCGCAAGAACCTGGCTGCCTTCAACGCCGTCACGGGTCAGCCCCTGGCGTGGGCGCCGACCGTCGAAGGCACTCCGTTCACCAACACCAAGCCACAAAACGACTGCGATGACCTCGGCAACAACCAATGGGTCTGCGACGCGGTCTGGGAACTCAAACTCTCACCTGACCGAACCAAGCTCTACGTCGGTGGCGACTTCACCAAGATCAATGGACAATCCCGTGGGAAGATCGCCGCATTCGACCTTCCCTCCGGCGGACTCAACGGCTTCAAGCATGAGCTGAACAACCGCGTCAAGGCGCTCACCGCAACCTCGACGACCCTTTACGCCGGCGGCTACTTCACCACCGTCGACGGCGTCGCGCGCCAACGGCTGGCCGCCTTCGCCACTGCCGGCGGCGCCCTCACCTCCTGGGCGCCCACTGCCGACCGCGGTGTCCACGCCATGATCACCTCACCTGACGGCACGCGGGTCGTCATCGGCGGGGACTTCCACCGCCTCAACGACAACCCACCCCACGGCCTGGGTGCCGTCTACACCGACACCGGCGCAAGCGCCCCCTGGGCCACCGGTGTCGACTACGTCTCCGAAGCCCGCCGCTCCTGGGTCACTGACCTGGTCAAGGACAACGAGGCGATCTACGCCTCCGCTAACGGCCAGAACACCTTCGACGGCCGCCTGGCCCTCAATCCCGACGACGGCACCACCCGCTGGATCGACAATTGCCTGGGCGCCACTCAAGCCCTCACCATCATGGACGGCCTGCTCTACAGCGGCTCACACGCCCACGACTGCCGCAGCCAACCAGACGGCTTTCCCGAGATCACTCCCGACAACCCCTACCAACGGCTCCTCGCCGAACCTACCCGCCTCGACCCGGCCCACGACACTCCGCCGATCCTGCACTGGTTCCCCACCACAAACGGCGGCCCCACCACCTACAACCAAGGCCCGCGCGCCATGGACAACAACGGCAAATACCTCTGGGTTGGCGGTGACTTCACCACCGTCAACAGCCAGAAGAAGCAGCAGGGGCTTACCCGGTTCGGCAGCCTCGCCGTCACCCGTGACGTCAACCCGCCGGAGCCCGTCCGCAAACCCACCGTCACCAAACCTGACGGCACCACCGGGCAACTCCAGGTCACCTGGAAACAAACCTGGGATCGCGACAACAAGAAGCTTAAGTACGAAGTCATCCGTGACGACAGCACCGTCATCCACACCGTCGAGAGCGAATCCAGGTTCTGGGAGTTGCAGGATCTGACCTACACCGACACCGGTCTGGCTCCGGGGAGTTCGCATACCTACTCTGTTCGGGCCATCGATCCGTTTGACAACCGGTTCCGTTCTGTCAGGAGTGACCCTGTCCAAGCTGGGTGAACGTCTGGTTCAAAAGGCTCCGGGTGGCCGTGGGGGCCACCCGGAGGTCATCCATTTCATCCCCGCCCCCGGGGGACGTGACGGATCAGGGGCAGTGCGGGGTTAGCCGGACTGCGGTCAGCGGGGAGTGCGCCGGCTCTCGGCGCCTTGGGCGAACATGGCGCGGAAGGTGATGGGGCCGACTGAGCCGTCGGTTCCGATCTCCTTGCGCTTCTGGAAGTTCCAGACGGCGGTCTTGGTGCCATTCCCGTAGACGCCGTCGACCGAGATGGCGTCGCCGAGGATGTTCAGCGAGTGCTGCAGCCCCTTGACCAGGCTGACGCGAGTGTCACCCGGCCGCGCGATGCCGTGGTCGTTGCGGAGCGTGACCCACGTTTCGTCGTTGAGTTCGCCGGTCTTCTGGAGTCCGCGGTCGCCCTGGTACTTCTTGACGGCGGCGACCATGGTGTCGTCGAAGTCGTCGGATGCGGCGGCCTTGGGGTTGCAGCCGTTGAAGTACTTGAACTGGGCCAGGAAGCAGCGGGCCGCCGCCACCCGGTAGTTCTCGTCCCCCTTCTTGAGCAGTTTCCAGGGCTGGGCCTCGATGGCGGCGACGATCCGCCGGTCGGTCCCCGGGCCGTCGGCGTTGGCGGGGACGGCCCCGGCGCCGGCGGCGAGTGCGACAACGGTGGCGGCCAGGCCGGTCACCACCATGCGCGGTGCGGTTTTCATGTGATCACCTCTCGGAATCGTCCGACCGTTCTATGGGGTGAGATGCCTCATTAACGAGAGGAGTTCTCGTCAGTTGCAAGATTTCTCGGAATGGGGCGGCAAATCACCGAAAAGTGCCACTGACGCGCAACTCACTTCGTTGGTTGTCGCACATTACTCATTCTTTGCGAATGCGACCGCGGCCTTGCGGGCGGGTTCCAGAAAAGTTGAAGCGCCGGAGCCCGCTTGGCTCCGGCGCTTCGGGGGGCGGTCAGGAGGCGGCGAGGAAGCCGAGGAGGTCCTGGCGGGTGACCAGGCCCTTGGGCTTGCCGTCCACGAGGACGACGGCGGCGCCGGACTTCTCCAGGACCTCGACGGCCTTGCTGACCGGCTCGCCGGAGCCGAGGGTGGGGAGGGGGGCCGACATGTGGAGCTCGATGGGCTCGCTCAGCTTGGCGTGCTCCTTGACCAGGATGTCGAGCAGGTCGCTCTCCACCACGGAGCCGACGACCTCGGCGGCCATGACCGGCGGCTCCTCCTTCATCACCGGAAGCTGCGACACCTCGTACTCGCGCATGATCGAGATCGCGGTCTGGACGCTCTCGTGCGGGTGGACGTGGACGAACTCGGGCAGCGTGCCGCTCTTGCGGGTGAGGACCTCGCCGACCCGGGCCTCTTCGGTGGAGGGGGTGAGGAAGCCGTAGTCGGCCATCCACTCGTCGTTGAAGATCTTGCTGAGGTAGCCGCGGCCGCCGTCGGGGAGGAGGACGACGATCACCGCGTCCGGGCCGGCCTCGGCGGCGACGCGCAGGGCGGCGACCACGGCCATGCCGCAGGAGCCGCCGACCAGCAGCGCCTCCTCGCGGGCCAGGCGGCGGGTCATGGTGAAGGAGTCCTTGTCGGACACCGCGATGATCTGGTCGCAGATGTCCCGGTCGTAGGTCTCGGGCCAGATGTCCTCGCCGACGCCCTCGGTGAGGTAGGGCCGCCCGGTGCCGCCGGAGTAGACCGATCCCTCCGGGTCGGCGCCGACGATCTGGACGCGGCCGCCGGAGATCTCCTTGAGGTACTTGCCGGTGCCGCTGATGGTGCCGCCGGTGCCGATGCCCGACACGAAGTGCGTGATGCGGCCCTCGGTCTGCTCCCACAGCTCGGGGCCCGTGGACTCGTAGTGGGAGTGCGGGTTCTCTTGGTTGGTGTACTGGTTCGGCTTCCACGCCCCTGGAAGCTCGGCGGCCAGCCGGTCGGAGACCGAGTAGTAGGAGTCGGGGTGCTCGGGTGACACCGCCGTCGGGCAGACCACGACTTCGGCGCCGTACGCGCGCAGTACGTCGATCTTGTCCTTGGCGACCTTGTCCGGGCAGACGAAGACGCACCGGTAGCCGCGTTCCTGGGCCACGATGGCGAGCCCCACGCCGGTGTTGCCCGAGGTCGGCTCGACGATCGTCCCTCCCGGACGCAGCGCGCCGGACCGCTCGGCGGCGTCGATCATCCGGACCGCGATGCGGTCCTTCACCGAGCCCCCGGGGTTGAAGTACTCCACCTTGGCCAGCACCTGCGGGCCCCGGCCACCGGTCACCTTGCGCAGCCGGACGAGCGGGGTGTTCCCGATCAGCTCGACCAGCGAGTCGTATACGTGCACCGCGACGTCCTTGTCGGTTCAGTGTGTCAGTCTTGGCGTGTTGCTTCCCTGTTCAACCCGCGTGTAGCCGCGGAGTCAGGATACGGAACCGGATACATTCCCGTCTCCGACGGTAGCGCGGAAGGGGCATCGCGGGCATCAACACCTCGGGCGGGGGTATAGGGGCGGCCAGTTACGGAGGGTGATCGGGGCATGCTGAGAGCGTTCACGGCGCGCAGGATCGCGGCGGCCGCGGCTTACGGGGGCGGGGGCATCACGGCCCTCGGCGGGATCACGTTCGGGCTCGTGGTCGTGGAGGCCAGGCTGGCCCGCCGGATGATCGGGGCCACGGTGAACGGCGATCCGCCGGTGGCCGACGGCCTGTACGGCGGTTCGCTGGGCGGCAGGCCGCTGTCGCTGGTGATGCTCGGCGACTCCACCGCGGCCGGGCTCGGGGCCCACGACCCGGACGAGACGCCGGCGGCGATGCTGGCGGCGGGGCTGTCGTCGATCGCGGAGCGGCCCGTCCGGCTGACGAACGTGGCGCGGTCGGGCTCGCAGTCGTCCGCCCTCGCCGGGCAGGTCGGGCAGGCGCTGCAGGTGCGTCCCGACATGGCCGTCATCATGATCGGCGCGAATGACGTGACCGGGCGGGTGCCGCCCGCGGAGTCCGTCCGGCACCTGTCGGACGCGGTCGCGCGGCTGCGGGCGGCGGGCAGCCATGTCGTCGTGGGAACCTGCCCCGACCTCGGGTCGGTCAAGCCGCTGATGCAGCCGCTCAAGTGGATCGCCCGGCGGGCGAGCCGGCAGCTGGCCGCCGCGCAGACGATCGCGGTCGTCGAGCGGGGCGGGCGGTCGGTGTCGCTGGGCGACCTGCTCGGACGCGAGTTCGCCGCCGACCCGCTCTCGATGTTCAGCGAGGACCGCTACCATCCGTCGGCGCGGGGGTACGCGTCGGCGGCGGCCGCGGTCCTGCCGTCCATGGCGCGCGCGCTCGGCCTGGAGCCCGACCTGGAGACGCTGCCCGATCCCCGGCTCGGCGAGGGCGTCCTGCCCGTCTACCTCGCGGCGGCCGAGGCCGCCGAGGTGTCCGGGACGGAGGTGGCCGGCGCGTCGGTCGCGGGCCGCGAGCGCGGTCCCCGGGGCCGCTGGGCCACCCTGCTCCGCCGCCGGTCCGTCCCCGCCGACACCGTGTCGCCGACCACGATGACCCCGGACGTGGTCTGACCCGGTTCGCGGGGCCATGCGGTCTTGGCATGTGGCACTCCGCAACGTGGTTGAACTGTTACGTTCGGTGGCTGTTGTGACGCCGCCCGACCGGGAGTTCGCCCATGGTTCCGCATGCCCGCCCACGGCCGCCGTCCGCGATCGGTGCGATACGCCTTGCCGCGTGCGGGCTGCTGGTGGGGGTGGCCGGGGGCCTGTCTCTTATACACC
>NZ_SMKU01000098.1 GCF_004349215.1 Actinomadura rubrisoli
CGCCCCGGCACGCCCAGTAGAGGTCGGCGTCGCGCCGCCCGTCGCAGACCCGCCGCTGCCCGTCCGCCGTGACGATCTCGACCGACTCCAGGACGTCGCAGGTCAGCCCGTGCGCGCGGGACACCACGCCGAGGCCGCCGCCCAGCGTCAGCCCCGCCACCCCGACCGTGGGGCAGCTGCCCGCCGGGACGCTCACGCCCTCGCGGGCGAGCCGGTCGTACAGGTCGACCAGCCGGGTCCCCGCGCCCACGGTCGCGCGGCCGTCGTCGTGCTCGACCGCGGCCATCGGGGAGACGTCGATGACGAGCCCCTCGCCCGTGGACCAGCCCGCGTAGTTGTGCCCGCCGCAGCGCACCGCCACCGGCATCTTGCGGCGGGCGGCGAACAGCACGCACTCCGCCACGTCGTCAGGGCCGGCGCAGTAGGCGATGCCCAGCGGCCGGACCTTGTCGTACCGGGGGATGTAGAGGCGCCGGGCGCCGTCGTAGGACGCGTCGGACGGCCGGACCAGCCGCCCGCCGAGACCGGCGGCGAGCGCGTTCCAGTCGGCCGGCGCGGTGCGCCCGCCGGGGGACCTCGCCGCCGGGCTCCCGCTCCGCTGGCCCGCCGGACGGTGCCCGCCGGAGCACCCGGCCGCGGCGACGGGCGCGAGGGCCGCCGCCTTGAGCCACGTTCGCCGCTCCATGCGGCCATTGTCGCCGCGATGGCGCGCCGATATCGGCGAGTCCGGCAATTCCTCGCACAGTGGTCCAACCGGGGGTTTTGGAACGCGCTGAGGAACGTTTCGCAGCACGGGACGCCCGAGCACCTCCACCGGCTCGTCGCGCTCTGTGAGCACCTGCGGCTTGCTGGGACGATGCCGACGTCCCGCGCTATTCGCCGTCGTCCTCCGGCCGCCCCTGCCCGTCCGCGCGGTCGGCCTCGCGGTCGGTGTCGCGTTCCCCGCCGTCGCGGCTGGACAGCAGGCGGCGCAGCGAGTCCAGGCGGGCCCGGCTGGCGTGGCCGTCCGCGACCCACCCGTCCAGGCCGCAGTCCTCCTGGAAGTGGTCGCAGTGCGGCGGGCAGCGCTCGGCGGCGCCCTGCGCCAGGTCCTCGAACGCGTTGATCACGTTCTCCGGCTCGACGTGGGCCAGCCCGAAGCTCCGCACGCCCGGGGTGTCGATGATCCAGCCGTCCCCGTCCGGCAGCTCCAGCGCGATGGCCGAGGACGAGGTGTGCCGGCCGCGGCCGGTGACCGCGTTGACGTGGCTGACGGCGCGCTCGGCGTCCGGGACGAGCGCGTTCACCAGCGTCGACTTGCCGACGCCCGAGTGGCCGACCAGGACGCTCATTCGGCCGGACAGGTGCCCGCGCAGCTCGCCGATGTCGCCGCCGCGCCGCGTCACCACGTAGGGGACGCCGAGCGGCGCGTACTCGGCGACCAGGCCCGCGGGGTCGGCGAGGTCGGCCTTGGTGAGGCACAGCAGCGGGTCCATCCCGGCGTCGTAGGCCGCGACGAGCTGCCGGTCGATCATGCGGGGGCGCGGCTCGGGATCGGCCAGCGCCGTCACGATCACGAGCCGGCCGGCGTTCGCGACGATGATCCGCTCGAAGGGGTCGGTGTCGTCGGCGGTGCGCCGCAGGGACGAGGTCCGCGGCTCGACGCGGACGATCCGGGCCAGGGTGTCCTGGTCGCCCGACACGTCCCCGACCAGGGCCACCCGGTCGCCGACGACGACGCCCTTGCGGCCGAGCTCGCGGGCCCGCATCGCGGTGACGGCGCGCTCGGCGCCCGTGCCGCCGCCGACCAGGCAGCGGTAGCGGCCGCGGTCGACCGCCGTGACGAACCCCGGCACCGCGTCGTCGTGCGCGGGACGGCGGCGGGTGCGCGGGCGCGACCCGCGGCGCCCGGGCCGCACCCGGACGTCGTCCTCGTCGTAGTCCCGTGTTCGTCGTGCCAGTGGTCCGACCCCTGTCCTCAGGCGGGCGTGAGCATCGACGCCCACAGCTCGGTGAAACCCGGAAGTGTCTTGCCCACCGTGGCGGGGTTCTCCACCTCGACGCCCGGGACGGCGAGGCCCAGCACGGCCGCGGCCATCACCATGCGGTGGTCGTCGTAGGTGCGGAAGACGCCGCCGCGCAGCGGCCTGGGGCGGATCTCCAGGCCGTCCGGGAGCTCCCGCACGTCCCCGCCCAGCCCGTTGATCTCGGTGACGAGCGCGGCGAGCCGGTCGGTCTCGTGGCCCCGCAGGTGTGCGATCCCCGTCAGCCTGGACGGGGAGCCGGCCAGCGCGGCGAGGGCCGCCAGCACCGGGGTCAGCTCGCCGACCTCGTGCAGGTCGGCGTCCAGGCCGGAGAAGCCGCCGGCGTCGCCGCGCACGGTCAGGCCGTCCGGGCCGCGGGAGACCTCGGCGCCCATCTCGGCGAGCAGGCCGCGCAGCGCGTCGCCCGGCTGCGCCGTGCCGGACGGCCATCCCGGCACGGTGACGCGTCCGCCGGTGACCAGCGCCGCCCCGAGGAACTGCGCCGCGTTCGACAGGTCGGGCTCGATGACCCGCTCGCCGCCGCGCAGGGGACCGGGGGCGACGCGCCAGACGTTCTCGCCGGTCTCGACGGTCGCGCCCGCGTCGCGCAGCATGCCGACGGTCATCGCCAGATGCGGGGCGGACGGCACCGGCGGGCCCTCGTGCCGGACCTCCACGCCCTTGTCGAAGCGCGGCGCGGCCAGCAGCAGCCCGGACACCAGCTGCGACGACCCGGACGCGTCGATCGTGACCGCGCCGCCCCGCACCGAGCCCGTGCCGCGCACGGTGAACGGGAGCGCGCCGCGCCCGCCGTCGTCGACGCCGGCGCCGAGCGCCCGGAGCGCGGCGATGATCGGGCCCATCGGCCGCTCGCGGGCGCGCGGGTCGCCGTCGACGGCGATCTCGCCGGACGCGAGCGCCGCGACCGGGGGCAGGAACCGCATCACGGTCCCGGCGAGCCCCACGTCCACGCGCGCCGGGCCGCGCAGCTCGTCCGGGAGCACCTCCCAGTCGCCGGAGTCCTCGCCGATCCCGGTGCCGAGCGTGCGCAGGGCGCTTGCCATCAGCTCGGTGTCCCGGCTGTGCAGGGGACGGGTGACGCGGACCGGCTCCGAGGCCAGCGCCGCGAGGATCAGCGCCCGGTTGGTCATCGACTTCGAGCCGGGCAGCGGCACGGTGGCGTCGACCGGTGCGCGGGCGACCGGGGCCGCCCAGTGCGGAGAGGACATGCCCCAAGGTTATCGGGCGCCGTCCGGCGATGCCGGTCGCGGACGCGGAGGCGCCCGCCGCACGGGGGAGAGTTGCGCGTGCGGCGGGCGCGGTCTGCGGGGGATCAGCCGAAGAAGACGTAGTCGGCCTTGTAGGGGGCGCGGGCGAAGGGCTGCGTCGTCGGGTTGCACGGACCGGACGGGGCGACCCCGCCGACCGTGTTCAGCCGGAGGATCTGCGTCGTCCCGGAGAGCAGCCCGCCCTGGGTGCCGGTCTGGGTGGCGTCCAGGACCAGCTCCGGGATGTTGCCCGTGCCGTTCGGGGTCTTGGTCACGGCCTTCCCGGTGACGGCGCTGCCGTCGGCGGCGACCCACTGGGGCGGTCCGGCAGGGCCCGGCTGGGCGAAGGTGTGCCGGATACCGCGCTCCAGGACCGCGCCCACGTTGTCCTGGGTGAAGGCGAAGCCGCCCGTCTGCTGCCGGGTGCAGCGGTAGATCTGCGCTCCCGCCACGACCGCCTTGACGAACCCGCGGGGCGACCTGGACGCGGCAGGGGCGAGCTGGCCGCGCACCGCCCCGCCGGGGAACTCCGCCGTGTGCAGGTTCGTGTAGAAGTCGCGCGGCGAGCTCATGATGCGCTGGGCCGCGTCGGTCCCGACCTGGGACATTCCCGCCAGGCCCGTGACCGAGGCCGGAAGCCCCGAAGGGGCCGCGAAGAGGTCCGCGACGACCGGCCCGTTGGCGCCCCGGGCGCCGTTGTGGATGTGCCCGAGGGTGGGTGGCGCGACGGACGACCAGGAGAACCCCCACGACACCATCCCGTCGTGGCTGCGGGCCGAACCGGCCGCGTGGCCGTCCGGGTCGCCTGCCGCCTTGCCATCGGCGGCCGGGATCTCCTGCGCGCCGTCCGCCTCGGACTGGAGCGTCGCCTGCGACTCGCCGTTCAGCACCCCGTCCAGGTCCGCCGGCCTGCTCAGCCTGTGCAACTGGCCACGGACCGCGCCGCCGGGGAACTCACCGGTGTGGATGTTGGCGTAGAGGGCGCCCGGGTCGGTGCGGAGCTTGTCGAGCGCCGCCTTGTCGGCGACCTTGACGCTGCCCGTGACGGCCCTCGCCGTGCCCGGCAGCGCCCCGCCGAAGAACGGCACCTTGACCGCGCCGTTCGTCCCTGCCGCGCCAAGGTGGAGGTGCCCGGCGGACGGGGCCGCGATGTTCTGCCAGCGCAGCGCGTACCAGAGCCGGTCGCCCTGGACGCGGATCAACGCGATCGCCTTGCCGTCCCGGTCGCCCACGGCGGGCCCGCCCGGCGCCGGGACCTCGTTGCGGCCGTTCAGGCTCGCGGCCAGGAAGGTGGCGGAGCCGGCGGCCTGGGCGCCGGCCCGCGTCCCGGCCTGGGCCCCGTCCCGCGACCTGGTGGAAGCGCCGGCGATTCCGGGCATCCCGCCGGTCGCGGCCGCCACGCTCGCCCCCGAGGCGATGAGCGTGGCGGCCGCGACGGCGGGCAGCACGATTCTGCGAATGGACATGATCAATCCCGGTCTCTAGGGCTGTTTCCACCTCGGCATGGTGGGGGCCGCAAGGCCCTTTCAACCATTCACACGGGAACCGGCCGCGGCAGGGTTCAATAGATCTGAGAAATTCTTTTTCCATCCGCCCGGCAGGACGCGCCTATCAATGGCGCCGATATCCCGGCACGCAAAAAGCCGCCCGGTGCGGCGGAATTCCGCACCGGACGGCCGATGGTGTTCGGGGAACTAGACCGGAATACTGAGCAGCGTCCTGCCGTCCGCGCCGTCCAGCTTGACCTCCAGGCGGCTGAGGTCGGCGCGCGGGATCGCGGTGCCGCCGTGCGTGATGAGCGGGGCGGGCGAGCCGGGCACGCCGTAGCCCTTGGGCGGCACCTGCCAGCCGGTGACGACGCTGCGCTCACCGGTTCGGGACACGGCCTCCAGATGGCATTTCAGCGGGCCCCTGACGCCCCGGAGCTCCAGCCCGATGTGCGTGCCCCACGCCTTGCCCTCCAGGCCGACCACGCCGGACGCGCCCGTCGCCGCGTCCGCGGCCTTGTGGCGCTCGCCCCAGATGACCAGCGCCCGGGCCGGTCCGTGGGCAGCGTGCGGGTCGGTGCGCGCCGGGTTGTCGCTCATCGCCGTCCCGATGGTGATCCCGGCGGCGAGGAACACGGCCGCCGCCGCGGAGCCGATGAGGTAGGTGCCCCGCCGAAACCGCCGCTCGGCCGCCCTGCGGCGGCGCAGCATGTCGATGACCGGCGCCGGGGGCGCGGCCGGATCCTCCTCGCCCGGCTCCGGCGTGCTGAGGGACGAGACGCTCCCGCCCGGCCCCCGCGCCCCGTCCAGACCGTCGGCGCCGCCTAGGCCGCCCGTCCCGTCGTCCGAGCCGCCGAGCGGTCCGTCCGCCGATCCGTCGGCCGCCTCGATGAACGGTCCAATTCCGGAGAGGGCCTCTGCCATCCCCGTCATCTGCCCCAGCTCGGCCCGGCACGATTCGCATTCGTCGAGATGCGCCTCGAAAGCCCGCCGGTCGTCCTCTTCCAGAAGACCCAAAGCATAGGCGCCGACATCGGTGTGCTCGACCTGAGAGCTCATGCCGTCACGCCCCTCTCCTCCAAAGCGACGCGCAATGCGCGCAGCGCGTAGTACACACGTGACTTGACCGTCCCCACCGGGATCCCCAGCACCTCCGCGGCCTGGTTCACCGTCCGGTCGTGAAGGGCCGTTTCGGTGAGCACCTGGCGGTGCGCGGGCGAGAGCGAGGCGAGCGCCTCGGCCACGACCACCTTGTGCAGGAGACCGTCCATCTCGTCCGCCATCGGCAGGTTCTCCAGGGGGCCGTCGCCGACCTCGGGCGGCCGGACCTCGCGATGCCGCCGGTTGTCGATCACGATACGTCGGGCGACCGTGGCGAGCCAGGGCATCAGCGAGGCCGTGCCGGCGTCCAGCCGGTCCGCGCTGCGCCAGGCCCGGATCATGGTCTCCTGCGTGACGTCCTCGGCCCACTGGCGGTCGCCGCCGGTCAGCCGCAGGACGAACGCGAGAAGCGGCCGGTGGTACTCGCGGTAGAGCTCGGTGACGACGCGCTCGTCGTCGCCCGGTGCCGGCCGCCGCTCCTCGGGAGGGCCGGGTCTGCGGATGAGGCTCCGCAGGCCGCCGGTCCGGCGGCCTGTCGATCCGGGTACTGCCATGGCCGGGCGTCTCCGTCGGGTCGGGGGGTTCCCCAGGGAACGGGCGGTCACGTGGCAGTACGGGGCCGCACCGGCGCGCGGTTCAACGGATTTGAGCCTCTTTTAAGGTTTTCTTCGGGAAGTCACCGCTTGGACGACGCCATCGCCTTCCCCTTCAAGGCGGTGGTCTTCACCGCCTTGCCGGCCCTGGCCGCGCCGCCGGCCGCGCCGGCCCTGGCCGCCTTGCCCGCCGCCGCGGCCTTGCCCGCCTTAAAGGACGAGCCCGTCCTGGCGAACTTGGCGCCCTTCGTCGCCTTCACGGCCTGCCGGGCCGCCTTGCGGCCGCCCTCCGCGCGCGCCTGGCGCACCTGGCGGGCCGCCTCCCGGCGCGCGTCCCTGAGGGTGACCGCGGCCTCCCGGCGCAGGGCCTTGGCCTCGGCGCCGGACTTGATCTGCGTCTCCCGCGCGCGCCGCCGCAGCTCCGCCGTGCGCGGCGCCCGGCGCGGCTCGGTGGCCACCATGAGCAGCGCGCCGAACAGCCCGGCGTTCTTCAGCAGGTGGGAGCGCTCGTTCGCGCGGCGCTCCGGGTCGTCCTCGGTCCAGTAGCGGTGCTCGGTCATCAGCGCGGGCACCAACTGGGCGGCGAGCAGCAGCGTGGTCAGGCGCCGGAACCTGCCGGTCAGCAGCAGGGCGCCGGTGCCGAGGCTGAGCCCGCCCTCGATGCGGACGAGGGTCTCGGGGTCCTTCGGAAGCCATTCGAGCCGGTCGGCGATCGGCTTGACGGCCGGGCCGACGTGCTCGGCGCGCTCGCGCGGATCCCGGAGCGCGTCCAGGCCGGTCATGATGTAGGGGGCCGCCACGAACGGGCGCGCCAGGGTGGTGATGGGTCGCATGACCCGCTACATGCCCAGCGGGCCGCAGCTCAAGCGGGCAGGATGGAGGCATGTGCGGTCGATATGCGACATCCCGAGCTCGTCAGGAGCTGCTGGACGAGTTCCAGGTTCAGCTCGACGCCGTCGATGAGGACATCCAGCCCGACTACAACGTCGCCCCCACCAAGCAGGTCCCGGCCGTCCTCACCCGGCGCCCCAGGGACGCCCCCGAAGAGGAGGAGGCCGTCCGGCAGCTGCGGACGCTGCGCTGGGGCCTGGTGCCGTCCTGGGCGAAGGACCTGTCCATCGGCTCCCGCATGATCAACGCGCGGGTGGAGACGGCGCACGAGAAGCCGTCCTACCGCCGCGCGTTCGCCAAGCGGCGCTGCCTGCTGCCCGCCGACGGCTACTTCGAGTGGTACGTCCTCCAGGACCAGGACCAGGACGCCGCCGCCGACCCGGCCAAGGCGCAGAAGAAGTCCAAGAAGCCGCAGAAGCAGCCCTTCTTCATCCGCCCCAAGGACGGCGCGGTCATGGCGATAGCCGGGCTCTACGAGCTGTGGAAATCTCCAGAAGACGAGTGGGTGTGGACGTGCACGGTGATCACCACCGACGCGCCCGACGACCTCGGCCGGATCCACGACCGGATGCCGATGATCGTCGAGCCGGACCGCTGGGAGGCGTGGCTCGACCCGGCGCTGACCGAGGTGGAGGAGGTGCGCGGCCTGCTCGTCCCCGCCATGGCCGGGACGATGGACGCCTATCCCGTCTCAAAGGCGGTCAACAACGTGAAAAACAACGGGCCACAACTCATAGAACCCTCGACAAACGGGGATAGTTCTGGCAACCATTCCGACACGTTGTACTGACCGCTGTCGCGGGGGCGGGGGCGGCCGGAGACCAGACCCCAAGCTCGGGGACCACCGGGAGGAGTTCGGAGCACCGTGGACACCGCCGCCGCCCGTTCCCGTCTTGAGGCCATGCTGGACGATCTGGATCGTTCCATCGCGATTCTCCGGGGCGAGCACCCCGGCCGCGACAGCTCGGCCGCGGACGCCGGATCCGGCCTTTCCGACAGCGACCGCGTGGAGGCGGCGCTGGAGTCGCTCGAACGGCACCGGAACGCGGTGGGCGCGGCCCTGGACAGGATCGCCGGGGGCACCTACGGCCTGTGCATCGGCTGCGGCGCCCCCGTCCCCGAGGGCCGCCTGGAGGCCCGCCCCGACGCCGCCCGCTGCGTCGCCTGCCAGGCCAAACACGACCGCGCCATGCGCTGACCCCGCGTCCGGGCCGGAGCCCCGGACATGCCTAGGTCCTTCTTCGCGCGCTGGCGAGGAGGTGGATGCCGAGGGACTCGTCGTCCGGCGGGGCGGCCAGCTCGGTGCGGACCAGCCGGGGGAGCGCGCGGGGCGACTCGGCCAGGACGTGCTCGACGGTCGAGGGCGACAGGACGGTGCGCGGCCTGATCCACTCCACCTCCAGGCCGACCTCGGTGAGCAGCTCGCGGAGCTGGTCGGCCCAGAAGCAGCGCGTGATCGTGCCGTCCGGCCAGGGCACCAGGACGACCTCGGCGCTCGGGACGTCCGACAGGTGCGCCCAGTAGTTCTGCTCGGCCAGCAGCGCCATCCCGAGCGTCAGCGAGTCGACGCAGAGCAGCACCCGCCCGCCGGGGCGCAGGACCCGGGCGATCTCGGCGACGGTCGGCTCGGTGGCGAGATGGCGGGACAGCACCCGGTTCTCCGCCACCACGGCGTCCACGGACGCGTCGCGGAGGAAGGCGAGCGACCCGGAGTCCCCGAGGACGACGCCGGCGTTCCGCCCCCTTGCGGCCCGCCCGTTTCCCCGATCATGTCGCCCGTTTTCCGGCGCGGCACGCCCGCCCGTCCCGCGCCGGTCCATCAGCGGGTCGCGCACCTCGATCACGGCGTGGCCCGCCTCGGCGGCCCGGCCCGCGCTGCGCCCCTGCCCGCCCGAGACGTCCAGCACGCGGGACGGCCTGCGGGGCAACCACCGTGTGAGCTGGGCGTCCGCCACCGCCCAGTAGAACGCCCAGTAGCGCGCCAGCGCGTCCCCCGCCCCGTCTCCTGGGGCATCGCGCAGACTGGCGATGGTGGGCTCGGGAGGTCGCGCCGGCACCGGTAGCAACGGTTTGCTCCTGTTCTCGCCATGTATGTGACTTCTTTCCCCGTCCGGGCCCGGTCATCACCCTCCGTGCAGGTCGGGGGAGAGGCGGCCCGCCCTGGGGGGAACTCGCCGGAACCTTTCCCGCGCGCCGCTCCCGGTCAGGGAATCGGCGGCGGCACCCCGGCGTTGCACCGTCTCATAACCGCAAACGCACGCGATCCCGTCCGGCCGCAGGAGGCCGCCGCGGCACGCGGCGTCCGGAATGAGACAGCCCAGTACAGCGGAGGTGCAGGCCGATGACCACAGCCGTTGCCGAACACGTGCGGGACGCCGGGAGCGCGGCACCGCCCGGCGACGCGCAGGCCCCCGCCCGCGTGATCCGGCCGCGCGGACCGATATCGTCTGTGGGGTACGACGCCGCCGGCGTCGCCACAGCCGAGGGGGTGGGTCAGGTACCGGGCACCACGGAGACCGTGGAGCAGCGCCAGGAGCGCTTCCAGCGCGACGTGCTCCCGTTCTTGGACCAGCTGTACTCCGCCGCGCTGCGCATGACGCGCAACCCGGCCGACGCCGAGGACCTCGTTCAGGAGACCTTCGCCAAGGCGTTCGCGTCCTTCCACCAGTTCAAGGAAGGCACCAACCTCAAGGCGTGGCTCTACCGCATCCTGACCAACACGTTCATCAACTCCTACCGCAAGCGGCAGCGGCAGCCGCAGCAGTCGGCCACCGAGGAGATCGAGGACTGGCAGCTCGCGCGCGCCGAGTCCCACACCTCCAGCGGGCTGAAGTCCGCCGAGGCCGAGGCCCTGGAGCACCTGCCCGACTCCGACGTGAAGCGGGCGCTGCAGGAGCTGCCCGAGGAGTTCCGCATCGCCGTCTACCTCGCCGACGTCGAGGGCTTCGCCTACAAGGAGATCGCCGAGATCATGGGCACGCCCATCGGCACGGTGATGTCGCGGCTGCACCGGGGACGCCGGCAGCTGCGCGGCATGCTGGAGGACTACGCTCGTGACCGCGGCCTCACGCGCGCGACCGGGGGGCCGGCATGAGCCCGGAGCGCACCCGCCGCGTAGAGCCAAGCGACATGCCGGACACCGCGGCCGCCCACGCGGTGAGCGAGAAGGGTGAGTGAGCCATGAGCTGTGGCAACCACCACGAGACCCCGTGCGACGAGGTACTCGCGCGCGTCTACACCTATCTTGACGGCGAGCTCGACCAGGGAGGCTGCGGCGAGGTGCGCGAGCACCTGGACGAGTGCGGGCCCTGCCTGCGCGAGTACGGCCTCGAAGAGGCCGTCAAGAAGCTCGTGAACAAGTCGTGCGCCTGCGAGCAGGCGCCGGACGACCTGCGCTCGAAGGTTCTCGGCCGCATCGAGGAGATCTGCGGCGAGATCAAGGCGACCGACGGCGCGGGCACGTCCGAGAGCGCCTGACCGGCTCGGGCGGCCTGCCCCCGCGGGCGGCCCGGCGTCCGGTGTGCCGGTCCGCCCGGCGTATCCGAGGGCCCCTCGGTATCGTGCGAGGGGTGCTCGCACTCGTCACCGGCGCCGCCGGCTTCATCGGATCCCATCTCGTCGACCGGCTGCTCGCCGACGGCCACGAGGTCGTCGGGGTGGACGATCTGTCGTCCGGCTCCAACGTCCGCGATGACGTCGAGCTGTGGCGGATGGACGTCGCCGATCCCGCGCTGGTCGAACGGGCGGCGGCGCGTCGTCCCGAGGTCGTCTGCCACCTGGCGGCCCAGGTGAGCGTGCGGGCCAGCGTGGCCGACCCGCTCCACGACGCGCGCGTCAACGTGGTGGGCACCGCGAACGTCCTGGAGGCCGCGCGGGCGGCGGGCGGGCGCAAGGTGCTGTTCACCTCCAGCTGCGCCGTGTACGGCGTGCCGGACGCGCTGCCCGTCCCGCCGGACGCGGAGCTGCGGCCCGCCTCGCCCTACGCGGCCTCGAAGGTGTCCGGCGAGATCTACGCGCGGATGTACCGGGAGCTGCACGGCATCGACCACACGACGCTGACGCTGGCCAACGTGTACGGGCCGAGGCAGACGCCCGAGGGCGAGGCCGGCGTCATCTCGATCTTCACGGACGCGCTGCTGTCCGGCCGTCCCACCGTCGTCTTCGGCGACGGCCGGCAGACCCGCGACTACGTCTACGTGCTGGACGTGGTGGACGCCTTCGCCCGCGCGGCGGGGGACCGGGCGTCCGGCCGCCGGCTGAACGTGGGCACCGGGCTCCAGACGACCGACCGGGACCTGCACGCCCTCGTCGCCGCCGCGGCGGGCGCGCCCGACGAGCCCGGGTTCGCGCCGCCGCGGCTGGGCGACCTTCCCGCCATGTCGGTGGATCCCGGGCCGACGCGCGAGGCGCTGGGGTGGACGCCCGCGGTGGGACTGCGCGAGGGGCTCGCCGAGACGGTGTCGTGGGCGCGGGAACGCCGCACCGCCGACCTCGGCTGACGTCCCGGGACGTCTTGGCGGCCCTTTCTGACTGCCTTTGTGACTGGCGCCGGGCCTGCACGTGCATTGCCGCGTGCAGAGCGATTGTGCACGCACGGTACGTGCCTTTCGGATGCACAATTGATCACGTGAGGTGACGATTGCTTCACGCTTTGCTCACGTTTTCCCGCATGCCTGTGTGGCGTGGGCAGACCGCGTTAGGCTTGTGCCGAAATCAGCGACGGGAGCACGTGCAGGCCCCGGAAATCGGGGTATGTGCTCGCCCGGGAGGCCAGGACCGCAGCGGTCCCGGCAGGCGGCCGCGAGGTCGGCGGCCCGGTTCGGCGAGGGGGGAGGCAAGGAGCCATGCGCAAGCGCGAGAGGTCGGCAGTCGGCCGGCACCCGAGCGCCTCGGCGTCGTCGTCGCTGATGATGCCCAAGGGCGTGTCCTGGGTCTAGGTGCCGGCAGGCACGGCCGATCCGGGCGGCGGCCCGCTCATTCGTCACTCCCGAGGGGGCGGCAATGCGTGGACTACCTCCTGCTGCCTGGGCGTACGTCTGCGGAGTGGCCGCCCTCGCGGCGGGCCTCATCGCGACGTCGTCCTTCGCTGAGCTGGACTGGACCAAGCTGGCCGTGCTGGCGCTGCTGTTCCTCGTCTGCGACTCCGCGCCCGCCCGGCTCAACGTCGAGCGCGCCCGGGTCTCGCTGAGCTTCGCCGCGAGCCTGGCCTCGGTGGTGCTGCTCGGCCCCGCCGGCGCCGCGCTGCTCGGGCTCTGCGCGCTGGTCACCGGCCAGCGGTTCTTCGCGCCGGTCAAGCGCCTGTTCAACGGCGCGCAGTTCGCCATCAGCGGCTATATCGCCGGGACGGTCTTCGACCTGCTCGGCGGGCACGAGTTCAAGGAGGCCCAGCCGCGGTGGGTGGAGAACGTCACCGGCCCCTTCCTCGGCGCGCTGGTCACGTTCGTCCTGGTCAACCTGACGCTCATGGCCGGGGTCCTCCTGCTCAGCCGGCAGGCGGCGCCCCGCGAGCTGCTGAGCGAGAGCGGCCAGCTCGCCGTCGGGTGCCTCGGCTACGGGATGGTCGGCCTGCTGATCGCGGGCCTGTGGCCGCTCGTCGGGCCGTTCGCCGCCGTGCTGGTGCTGATGCCGCTGTTCATCGCCCGCTGGGCCATGGAGCAGGCGCACGCGCAGCAGCAGGCGCACGCCGCCACCCTCGCCGCGCTCTGCCAGGCGGTCGAGACCAAGGACTACTACACCCGCGGCCACTCCGAGCGCGTCTCCCGCGGCTCGGTGATGATCGCCCAGGAGATCGGCATGCGCGCCGACCGGGTCGAGGCGATCCGGTACGCCGGGATGCTGCACGACGTCGGCAAGCTCGGCGTCCCCACCAAGGTGCTGCAGAAGAACGGGCCGATGACCGAGGAGGAGTTCGCCGCGATCCAGCTGCACCCGATGCGCGGGCTGGAGATCGTCCGGGAGATCGGCTTCCTGGACGAGGCGCTCGCGGGGATCATGCACCACCACGAGAAGATGAACGGCCGCGGCTACCCGATGGGCCTGGCGGGCGACGAGATCCCCGAGTTCGCCCGCGTCATCTCCGTCGCCGACGCCTTCGACGCCATGACCTCCACCCGCTCCTACCGGCCGGCCCGCGGCCTGGGCGAGGCCGTCGAGGAGCTGCGCCGCGGCATGGGCGACCACTTCGACCCGGTGATCGTCGAGGCGTTCCTGCGGGCCCTCGACCGTGAGGGCTGGGAGCCGCCCGAGCCCGTCGTGCTGCCGGACGACGACGTCGTGGAGACCACCCAGCAGGACCACGACGACCCGAGCACCCCCATCAAGATCGCCGGTGACGGGGCGCGGCGGTGACCGGGCAGCCCATCGCCGGCGCCCCCGTCCCCGCCCGCGAGCGGGCCGCGTGGCAGACGATCGACTCCGGCCAGCTGCTGCTGATCGCCACCGCCGGGCTGTTCGTGATCGTCGCGGTCACCCAGGTCGCCGCGGTCGGCCTCCGCCAGCCCAACGTCGCGCTCATCTTCGGCGTGCTGATCGCGCTCGGCGAGCTTTTCCGCATGGTGATGCCCGGCAACCGGGAGGTCGCGCCGATCGCCAGCGCGGGCGCGATGGGCTACGCCCTGCTGGTCGGCGTCGGCCCCGAGGGCGCCGCGCCCGGCGCGCGGCTCGGAGTCGAGCCCGCCGTGCACTCGCCGCTCCAGGTCGTCGCCGTCACCGCCGCCGGCATGCTCGTCGGCTCCCTCCCGCACATCGCCGTCGGCAGGTCCCCGCGCCTGGACGCGATGGCCCGGCGGCTGTTCACCGTCTCGGTCGTCGCGCTGTGCTTCCGCCCGATGATCTCGCTCGACCTCGCGTCCCAGCTGCTGCTGGCCATGATGGGGCTCGTCGTCGTCGCGTCCTGCTTCACCGACGTGGTGATCGCCGCGCTGATCCGCGCGGAGGCGGTGCGGGCCAGATTCGGCATCGCGCTGCGCGACGAGATCGACGCCAAGATGGCGCTGTGCGCCGCCACCAGCGCCACCGCCATGCTCATCGCGGTCGCGACCACGGCGATGGGCGTGGCCGCGCTGCTGATCTTCACGGTGCCGATCCTGGTCACCCAGTTCGCGTTCCGCCGGTACGCGGGGATCCGCGCGACGTACCTGCAGACCGTCCGGGCCCTGTCGCGGGTCACCGAGGTCGGCGGGTACGTGGAGACCGGGCACTCGCGGCGGGTCTCGCGTCTGTCCGTCGCGATGGGCCGCGAGCTCGGCATGTCCGAAGAGGAACTGCTGGAGCTGGAGTACGCCGCGCTGATGCACGACATCGGGCAGCTCTCGCTCGGCGACCCGATCCCGGGCGGCGCCACCGTGCTGGCCTCGCCCGCCGAGCAGCGCCGCATCGCCGAGCTGGGCGCCGAGGTGATCAAACAGACCGGCGTGCTGGACCGGGTGGCCCACATCGTCCAGCTCTCGTCCCACCCGTACCGGACGGGGCGCGACGCGGCGGCCGGCCCCGGCGACTCCTCCGCGCGGCCCGTCGCGCCGCCGCTGGCCGGGCGCATCATCAAGGTCGCCAACGCCTACGACGACCTCGTCGGCGACTCCTCCGACCGCGACCGCGGCGCCGCCGTCCTGGAGCGGCTGCGCCTGGACTCCGCCGCCGAGTACGACCCGACCGTGGTCGAGGCGCTCAGCCGCGTCGTCGACCGCCGTCCCCGTCACTGACCCTCGCGAAGGGCACAAAGCCACGGTCCGGTATTTGTCGATCTCATGCCCGGACGCGGGGCCGCCGCGGCCACTAGTGTCGGCCGGGTCGAGAGCGGTCGCGATCCGCCGAAGGGGGTCCAGGTGTTCGAGTCGGTGCTGGTGGCGAACCGGGGCGAGATCGCCGCCCGGATCATCCACACGGTGCGCGCGATGGGGCTCAAGGCCATCGCGGTGTACTCCGAGGCTGACGCCGACCTGCCCTTCGTCGCCGAGGCGGACGAGGCGATCCTCATCGGCCCGGCCGACCCGGCGCGCAGCTACCTCAACGCGCCCGCCGTCCTAGAGGCCGCCCAGCGGACGAACGCGCAGGCCGTCCACCCCGGGTACGGATTCCTCGCCGAGAGCGCCGCGTTCGCCCGCCAGGTCGCCGAGCGGGACCTGGTGTGGGTCGGGCCGCCGCCGCTGGCCATCGCCCGGATGGGCGACAAGGTCAACGCCCGGAACCTGATGAAGGAGGCGGGCGTCCCCGTCGCGCCCGGCGTCTGGGAGCCCGTCCCGGACGTGCGGACCGCGCTGGAGGAGGCCGAGCGGATCGGCTACCCGGTGATGGTGAAGCCCGCCGCGGGCGGGGGCGGCATCGGCCTGGTCGCCGCCCACGACGAGGACGCACTGCGCGGGGCGTACGAGACGGCCCGCGCCCACGCCGAGCGGTTCTTCGGCAGCGCCGACATCCTGCTGGAGCGGTACGTGGAGGGCGCCCGGCACGTCGAGGTCCAGATCCTCGGCCTCGCCGACGGCACCGTGGTCGCGCTGGGCGAGCGGGACTGCTCCGTCCAGCGCCGGCACCAGAAGATCGTCGAGGAGACGCCGTCGCCCGGCCTCGCCCCGGTGCTGCGCGAGCGGATGCTGGCCGCCGCCGTCCGGGCGGGCGAGGCGGTCGGCTACCGGGGCGCCGGCACCGTCGAGTGCCTGGTCGACCCCGCCGCGCGGGACTTCTGCTTCCTGGAGATGAACACCCGCCTCCAGGTCGAGCACCCGATCACCGAGCTGGTCACCGGCATCGATCTCGTCGAGCAGCAGCTGCGGATCGCCGCCGGCGAGCCCGTCTCCTTCGCGGACGCGGCGCCGCGCGGCCACGCCGTCGAGTTCCGCGTGTACGCGGAGGACCCTCAGCGGTTCCACCCCTCGCCCGGCGAGATCACGGTGTGGGAGGAGCCGGTCGGCCCCGGCATCCGCATCGACGCCGCCTACGCCGAGGGCAACACCGTCACCCGCTTCTACGACCCGCTGCTGGCCAAGCTGTGCGTGCACGGCGACGACCGCGACCACGCGCTGCATCGCGCGCGCGCCGCCGTGGCCGCGTTCCGCATCGAGGGGCTCAGTACCAACCTGCCCTTCCTGGCGGAGCTGCTCGACCGCCCCGAGTTCGCCGACGGGACGTACGACACCAACGTGGTCGCCCGGATGCGCGCTCTTTAGAACGCCAGGACGTAGGTCAGCACGTCGACGCCGGGGGCGGGGGCCCAGTCGCGGTCGGGGGTACGGACGAACCCCATCCGCTCGTACATGCGGTGCGCGGCGTCCATGTTGCTCTGGGTCGACAGCCGCAGGCCGCTGAGCCCGGCCGAGCGCGCCCGCTCGATGCACGCGTGCACCATGGCCCGTCCCGCGCCGAGCCCGCGGGCCCATTCCAGGACGGCCAGCATGCGGAACTCGGCCTCGTCCGGCCCGGCGAGATTGGCGTAGGGGCTGCCGGGCGGGCAGTACGCGACCGCCCCGGCCATCTCGCCGTCGATCTCGGCGACCAGCAGTTCGGACTTCGCGGCCCGGTCGGCGGCGTCGCGGAGCGTGCCGACGTAGGTGGAGTCCGGGGAGACCAGCCCGCCGTGGACGTAGACCTCGACGGTCAGCTCGCCGATCCGCTCATACTCCGCCGGGCGCGCGTCCCGGACGATCACCTGTCGCATCGAACCAGGGTATCCACCACCATTCGCGACATTTCCCGGCCACCGGACCTGGACGGGTGAGCCGCGGCGGGCCGGCAGGACGCCGGCCCGCCGCGAGATCAGCCGATGTCGCGGCAGGCGGACTCGCCGGGTAGGAGGGGACGGACATGGACCGAGTAGGTCTTGCCCTGGCTGCGCCAGGCGACGTCCGGACGGACGGCGGGGACCTTGGAACCGGCGGCCAGCGTGCAGATGCCGCCCGCCACCTGGGGGCCCTGGCCGAGCGGCGCCAGGGGCCAGGTCTTGACCTTCCCGCCGGCGGTGCTCTCGCCGGCCAGCACCGCGACCTGGGCGGGCGAGTACGGCCTGGCCGGGGCGGCCTGGTCGGCGCGCGACCAGCCCTGCGGGTCGAGGCGCTTGCGGAAGCGCACCGCCGGGTCGGACTGGGCCTCCGGCTGGATGATCCGGGTGCGCGCCTGCCCCATGGTGAACTCCAGGACGAACGCGTCGGTGACCTGGTCGGAGCCGGACGTGTGGGAGCGGCCGAGACCGGCCGCGCGGGCCTCGGCCAGGAGCCGCTGGAGGGCCGCGGGTTTCAGGCGGTACTCCATGGGCCTCCCCTGGGGCTGCGGGGACGCGGTGACCGCGCGTCCCGTCGAGTAGAGGGAGAAGTCGGGCAGGGTTCCGGGACCGCCCTTGCCCGCGATGCCGCCGGTCTCGCGCCAACGCAGCACGAGCCTTTCACCGGCGGGGGAGTCCTTGGCGGGGGACGCGGTCGAGGGTGCCGCCGTGGGCGGCGTTGCGGATGGCGGGGGTGCCGAGAGCGAATGCGGGGGCTGGGACGCGCCGGAACCCCCGTCGCAGGCGGTGAGCGCGCTCGCGCAGGCGAGCACCAGCACCCAGCTGGGACGTGCGTATGGACCGGCCATGGGGCTTGGACGTGCGGGCGCCTCCCCGGGTTCCCGCCTACAAAAAGCCCCGCCGAAGACTGTGGGTTTCGGCGTCCGCCCCCGGCGGGGGCCCGCGCTAGGGTGCCGCTCGTGAGCGTGCTCGTGATTACCGGGACCTGTACGGGCGTCGGGAAGACCGTCGTCACCGCCGCGCTGGCCGCGGTGGCGGCCGCGCGCGGCGCACCGGTCGCCGTCGTCAAGCCCGGCCAGACCGGGATGGCGAGCGGGGAGCCCGGCGACCTCGACGAGGTCCGGCGGCTCGCCGGGATCGAGGACGTGCACGAGTTCGCGCGCTTCCCCGACCCCCTGTCGCCCGCCGCCGCGGCCCGCCGCGCCGGGGTGCCGCCCGTCCGGCTGCCGGACGTGGCCAAGCGCGTCCAGGAGCTGTCCGGCAGCCGCCGGCTGGTGCTGGTCGAGGGCGCGGGCGGACTGCTCGTCCGCTACGACGAGGAGGGCACCACGATCGCCGACCTGGCCCGCTGGCTCGGCGCCGCCGTCGTGGTGGTGGCCCGCCCCGACCTCGGCACCCTCAACCACACCGCGCTGACCCTTGAGGCCATGGCCCACCGCGGCGTGCAGCTCGCGGGCGTCGTCATCGGCGAGTGGCCGGACGCCCCGGACCTCGCCATGCGCAGCAACATCCAGGACCTGGAGACCATCGCCGCCCGCCCCCTGGCGGGCGCCCTCCCGTCCGGCGCCGCCGCCCTCGACCCGCCCGAGTTCCTCATCGCCGCCCACCGGGGACTGGCCCCGTCCTTCGGCGGCACCTTCGACCCCGCCGCCTTCCGCACCACCCACAACCCCTGAGCGCCCCCCTCACCCAGGCCCTATGACCTCGGCTCGCCCCAGGGCCCCCACTCGGCGGTGTCGATCTCCACACCAAAGGGTTCGGGCAACTGAACGGTTTCTCCGAAGGCCCACGAATCCTCGTGCAGATACGCGGCCGAGCCTTGGTCCGGGATCGAGTACAGAATGGAGCGGGTGACCTTGGGAGAGCGGTCGATCAGCAGGTAGTAAGGGACCTCGGCCGCCGCGTAGCCGTTCCATTTGTTGTTGGCATGCCGCCGTTCGGCGGGTCGCCGGTCGTTCCCGGCGTTCCCGGACGAGGTGACCTCCACGACGAGTTCGACCTGGTCGGGCACCAGGGTCTTCACACGGGAACGCCGGGCCGCCCGATACACCTCTTGCTCCAAGACCATCAGGTCCGGGATGAAGCCTTCGCCGATGCCGACAAGGGACAGCCCGGTCCCCTGGTCGGTGCGCCACGTGAAGTCGGGCCTGGCCGCATGGGCGTGGGCCAAGGCGTAGGAGATGTCGCCGACAATGGCATTGTGCTCGAACGCCGGCGGCGGTGACACGACGACCTTTCCTCCGATGATCTCGACCCGGTGTCCCTCGGGCGCGTGGATGAAGTCGTCGAGCTCGCCGCGCGTCCACATGTTGTAGGCCGTGTCCGGCAACCGCATCGGACCGACATGGTCGATCATGGTCACTTTCGGCGACTCCTCCCTCACGATCTGCTCCAGTCATCGTAGGGAACGTGCGTTCGGAGTGTACTCAGAACGTCACAGGCCAGATGCCCGGGGATGCCGTGGGGGTGGTCAGGTGCGGCGGAGGCGGGTGATGAATTTGTAGCGGTCGCCTCGGTAGAGGGACTGGGCCCATTCGACGGGCTGGCCGGTGGAGTCGAAGGCGTGGCGGGAGAGGAGGAGCATGGGGAGGCCGACGTCCACGCCGAGGAGCTGCGCGTCGTGGGGGGTGGCGAGGACGGTCTCGATCGTCTCCTCGGCCTCGGTGAGGTGGACGTCGTAGGCGGTGGCGAGGGTCTCGTACAAGGAGTGGTGGCGGGGCAGCTCGCGGCGCAGGCCGGGGAAGCGGCGGGCCGGGAGGTGCGAGGTGTCGATCGACATGGGCTCGCCGTCGGCGAGCCTGAGGCGGTGGATGCGCAGGACCCGTCCTCCTGGACGGATGCCGAGCAGGGTGGCGAGCCGCTCGTCGGCGCTGACGTAGCCGGCGTCCAGGATGCGGGTCTCCGGGCGCAGCCCGTGGTGCCGCATGTCCTCGGTGTAGCTGACGAGTTGGAGCTCCTGGGAGACCTTCGGCTTGGCGACGAAGGTGCCCTTGCCCTGGATCCGCTGGAGGCGGCCCTCCACGACGAGTTCGGCGAGGGCCTGGCGGACCGTGGTGCGGGACGTCTCGTACTTCTCGGCGAGGGTCCGTTCGGGGGGCAGGGAGCTGCCGGGGGGCAGGGACTGGATCAGCTCGACGAGGAGTTCCTTGAGCTTGTAGTACTTCGGGATGCGCGGCGCCGGGCTCGTGTGGTGCTTACCGATGTCGCCCAGTGCGGCCCGCTCGAATCCGCCCCCGTGCCGGGGCCCGCCCCTGACCTCCGTCACGGTATCTCCTCACGTTCATCACCGGTTCTCCCCGATGTTATGTGTGAAGACTACGGCCGGTAGAGCGTGCGACCTCCGTCAGGGCCCGATGGAGCGCTGCGAGGTCGGCCTCGGCGACGGTGGCGCGCGCGGTGAGCCGCAGGCAGGCGCGGCCCTTGGGGACGGACGGGGGCCGGAAGCAGCCTACGCGGACGCCGTGCCCGGCGCAGATCGCGGCCGCGCGGACCGCCGCGTCCGGTTCGCCGAGGACGACCGGGACGACGGCCGCGGCGGGGTCGGCGGTCTCCAGGCCGGATCCGGCCGCGAGCGCGGCCATTCGGCGGGCCCGCTCGCGGGCGCGTCCGGGCAGCGCGGGGTCGGCCTCCAGCACGTCGAGGGCGGCGAGCGCGGCGCCGGCGGCGGGCGGGTTCAGGCCGGTGTCGAAGATGAACGACCGGCCGGTGTCGACGAGCGTCTCGATCACCTCGGGGGCGCCGAGGACCGCGCCGCCCTGGGACGCGAGGGACTTCGACAGCGTGACGGTGAGGATCACGTCGGGCTCGCCCGCGAGGCCGGCGGCGTGCGCGGCGCCTCGGCCGCGCTCGCCGACCACGCCGAGCGCGTGCGCCTCGTCGACGATCAGCAGCGCGCCGTGGGCCCGGACGGCCCGGTGCAGCCCGGCCAGGGGCGCGAGGTCGCCGTCCACGGAGAACACCGCGTCGGTGACGACGACGGCGTGGTCCTCGTCACGGCCCGCGAGGGCCCGCTCGACGGCGACGGTGTCCCGGTGCGGGACGATCACGACGCGGGACCGCGACAGGCGGCAGGCGTCCACGATCGAGGCGTGGTTGACCTGGTCGGAGATCACCAGCGTGCCGGGGCCCGCGAGGGCGGTGACGGCGCCGAGGTTGGCGAGGAACCCGGAGGAGAACACGAGCCCGGCGGGGCTGCCGGTGAACGCGGCGAGCCGCCGGTCCAGCTCGGCGTGCAGCTCGGTCGTCCCGGTGACCAGGCGGGATCCGGTGGAGCCGGTGCCCCATTCGCGGGCGGCGGCGACGGCGCCCGCGACCAGGCGGGGGTCGCCGGCGAGCCCCAGGTAGTCGTTGGACGCCAGGTCGATGGCGGCGCCGGGGGCGGCGGAGCGCGGGCGCAGCGTGCGGCGCAGCCCGGCCTCGGCGCGGCGGGCGGCGGCGTCGCGGAGCCTGGCGAGGGGGTCTCCTGCTGCGGTCATGCCGGGCATCCTGCCAGCTCGCGCGGGGCGGGGGACGGGCGCCCCGGTCCAAATCGGATGGGCGATGATGGTCGGGTGCCTACCTTGACCGATCTGGTGCGCGACAACACCGACCTCACCGACACCGACCTGGAGTGGCTGCACGCCCTGGTGTCGGACTGGCAGCTCCTGGCGGACCTGTCGTTCGCCGACCTGCTGCTGTGGGTGCCGCTGCGGTCGGGCGACGCCCTGCCGCCCGACGCCGGGAGCGGCGCGCGCGGCGGCGCCGGGCGCCGGCAGACGCCCGCGATCGACACCGGCGCGCAGGTCCCGGGCTGGGTGGCGATCGCGCAGATCAGGCCCACGACGGGGCCCACGGCGTATCCGGAGGACCTGGTGGGCAAGGTCGTCCGGACGGGACGGCGCGGGCTGATCGACGTCGCCTGGCGGGAGCGGCGCATCGTCCGGGAGGGCGACCCGGAGTGGGGCAGCGGCATCCCGGTCCGGGAGGAGTCGATCCCGGTGCGGCGCGGCGCGAAGGTCCTGGGGGTGATCCAGCGCAGCACGAACCTCAGCTCGGCCAGGACGCCGAGCCGGCTGGAGCTGACCTACCTGCAGAGCGCCAGCGACCTCGCGAAGATGATCTCCGAGGGGCGGTTCCCGGCGCCGGGCGAGGAGCCGAACCTCGTCCGCTCGCCCCGGGTCGGGGACGGGCTGATGCGGCTCGACCGGTCGGGCAAGGTGGTGTACGCCAGCCCGAACGCGCAGTCGGCCTACCGGCGGCTCGGCTATCCGAGGGACCTGGTCGGGGAGGCGATCGGCGAGGTCACGGCGGGGCTGTGCGACACCGGGGAGCCGTTGGAGGAGGCGCTGAGCGTCGTCCTGAGCGGCCGGGCGCCGCGCGAGGTCGAGGTGGAGTCGCACGGGTCGGTCATGCAGCTGCGGACGATCCCGCTGGTCGTCGGCGGGACGCGGATCGGCGCGATCGTGCTGTGCCGCGACGTCACCGAGCTGCGGTGGCGCGACCGCGAGCTGATGACGAAGGACGCCACGATCCGGGAGATCCACCACCGGGTGAAGAACAACCTGCAGACGGTCGCGGCGCTGCTGCGGCTCCAGGCGCGGCGGCTGCAGATCCCGGAGGGGCGGGCGGCGCTGGACGAGGCGGTCCGGCGGGTCGGGTCCATCGCGATCGTGCACGAGACGCTCTCGCACACCCCCGACCAGCTCATCGACTTCGACGACATCGCCGACCGGGTGATCATGATGGCGGGGGAGGTGTCCACGCCGGAGACGAAGGTCACGCCGAAGCGGACGGGGAACTTCGGGGTGCTGCCCGCCGAGATCGCGACGCCGCTGGCGATGGCGCTCACCGAGCTGCTGCAGAACGCGCTGGAGCACGGCCTGGCGAACCGGTTCGGGACCCTGGAGGTCGTCGCGCACCGCTACGGCGACGGCGACGCGGCCCCCGACCCGGGCGGGGTGCCGGTCTGGGGGGAGTGGCCGGATCCCGGCGGTCACGCGCCGCGGCGGGCGGCGCCGGGCCGCTCGGACGGGGAGGGCGACGACGGGCGGCGGCTGGTGGTCGTGGTCGCCGACGACGGCGTGGGGCTGCCCGCCGACTTCGACGTGGAGAGCAGCGACAGCCTCGGGCTGCAGATCGTCCGCACGCTGATCGTGGGAGAGCTCGGCGGACGGCTGGACTTCCGGCCGCGCGACGGCGGCGGGACGGAGGTCGTGGTGGACGTGCCGATCGTCCAGCACCACCGTCCGGGGCCGCCCCGTCCCTGACCCCGGCGGCGGGTGCCCGCGACCCAAGGGTTACGGGCATGCGGAGGTACGGTGTCGCCGGTGCGGCGCTGGATGCTCTCCGGCCGGAGGGTTCGGAGGCGGCGCCGCCCGTTCACGGCGGGACGCGGTCGCGGGGACCGCGCGGGCCAGGGCGTTTCTTATGGGTCTTGTTCGTCGTGAGCGGTGTCCAGGTGCGTGCATCGCAAGGCGGAGGAGGGAGGCAGCCCGGTGTTGGCTGTCGACCGACGACAACGCCGCGAGGTGCGTGCCTGGGCGTCGCGCAACAGAACGTAGATCTATAAGAAGCGCCCTAGAGGCCGGCGTTGGCGCGGGCGCGGGCCCGGGCGGTGCGGCGCTTGAGCGCGCGGCGCTCGTCCTCGCCCATGCCGCCCCAGACGCCCGAGTCCTGACCGGACCCCAGCGCCCAGCGCAGGCAGGCGTCGGTGACGTCGCAGCGCTTGCACACCTGCTTGGCCTCTTCGATCTGCAGGATCGCGGGCCCGGTGTTGCCGATCGGGAAGAACAGCTCGGGGTCCACGTCACGGCAGGCTGCGCGGTGGCGCCAGTCCATGCGGTCCACTCCTTCGTCAGGTGGTGGAGACACTCCACTTTTGTGAACGGTTTCACATGTCGCGGACTCCCGGAGCGCCGGTGGCCGGGTCCAGGGGTGGTCATTCCGCGGCGCCGCTGGTCAGGAGGCTGACGACGGTGGGCCCCTGGCCGGGCGCACTTTGAGCGTGTCAGCCGTCCGCGGGCAGACGCAAGACCTTTGAGAAAGGATTCTCAAAGTATGGGTGTCGCATGTGTCACATCAGCGGGTCGGCCGTGTTGCTTTGTCGTTAACTGATCGGCCGGACGGTCTCATATGACGATGCGTATCGCCTTCGGGACCGATCGGAAGGTGATGTGGTCCTGCTCGCCAAGGTAGTCGCCGTCGAGCTGAAAGGCCACGGGCCGCTCCGCGCGCAAGGTGATCTCCGCCGCGTCGTGCAGGTTCACCACGTGGCGCCCCTGGACGGGCCGGGCGCGCGGGGCCAGCATCTGGGCCACCGCGCCCAGCGTCGGCGCCACCTCCAGCGAGCGCATCCCGAACAGGTCCAGGCCGCGCGCGAAGTTCGCCTTCGGGCTCGGATTCACCGGCAGCGGACCCATGAATGTCCAAGGCGACGTATTGGAGATGAAGGCGAGGAACAGCCCGCCTTTCGGCGGCCGTCCGGGCACTTCCAGTGTTAGCGAGGGACGCCGCCGATCGGTGCCCGAGAAGAAATGCCGGACCGCGGTGCGCACATAGAGCGACGGGTCGGCCTTGGCCCCCGCGCCCCGGCGCCGCTCCACCTCCCGCACGACCTCGGCGTCGAACCCGATGCCCGCGTTGAAGGTGAAATAACGCTCCGTGCCGTTCGGCAGGCCGGCCGTGCCCAGCCCGACGGTCCGGTGCCGTCCGGCCCGCAGGGCCTCCAGCACCACGCGGGTCGCGCCGATCGGGTCGCCCGGCAGGCCGAGGGCGCGCGCGAAGACGTTGGCACTGCCGATCGGCAGGACGGCCAGCGCCGGCAGGCCGGGGGACGGGCCCTCGGCGAGCAGGCCGTTGACCGCCTCGTTCACGGTGCCGTCCCCGCCGAGCGCGATCACGGCGTCGTAGCCGTCGACGGCGGCCTGGAGGGCGAGCTCGGTCGCGTGGCCGCGGTGGGCGGTCTCGGCGATGACGAGGTCGAGATCGCCGGAGAAGGCCCGCACGAGGGTGTCGCGGGCCCGCCGGGAGGTCGAGGTCGCCTTGGGGTTGGCGATGAGCATGGCGCGCACCGCGCCAGGGTATCGATCGTTCCGCGGCGTTTCCCCACGCGGCGGTCACGCCCGGGGGGCGAGTAGGGTTTCGGGTTGTGTCGAAGCGTCCCTACACCGTGCACGCCGCCGCCGCCCTCGAAGCCGCGGAGGGCCTGGCCGCCATCGGATTCGGGGTGTTCAGCGGCGTGGAGACCGCCGCCGGCGCCGCCGTCGACCCGGTGAGCGCGATCGGCGTGACCGTCCTCGCCCTGGCCGGCGGCCTCGGCATGCTGGGCTGCGCCCGCGGGCTGCTGCGCGCCGACCAGTGGAGCCGGGCTCCCACGGTGCTGACGCAGCTGTTCGCGCTGCCGGTGGCGTGGTCGCTGTGGCAGAGCGAGCGTCCGGAGATGGCGGTCCCGATGGGCGTGGCCGCGGTCCTCGCGCTGGTGGCGGTGCTCAGCCCGCCGAGCACCGCCTGGCTCGTCCACGACGGGGCCGCTGAGGACGGCGAGGCGGACGGCGACGGAGAGCCGGACGGCGAGGCCGGGACGATCACTCGTCGGCGGTGAGGCCGTCGCGGAGCTGGGCGAGCGTGCGGGCGAGCAGCCGGGACACGTGCATCTGGGAGATGCCGAGCTCGGCGGCGATCTGCGACTGGGTCATGTTGCCGAAGAACCGCAGCAGCAGGATCTTCTTCTCGCGCGCGGGCAGCTTCTCCAGCAGCGGCTTGAGGGACTCGCGGTACTCCACGCCCTCCAGCGACTCGTCCACCATGCCGAGCGAGTCGGCCACCGCCGGGGCGTCCTCGTCGCCGGAGTCGGGGGCGTCGAGGGACACGGTGGAGTAGGCGTTCGCCGACTCCAGGCCCTCCAGCACCTCCTCCTCGCTCATCTGCAGGTGGGCGGCCAGCTCGCTGACCGTCGGCGCGCGGCCCTCCCGCTGGGCCAGGTCGCTGATCGCCTTGGTCAGCGACAGCTTCAGCTCCTGGAGCCGGCGCGGGACGCGCACGGCCCAGCCCTTGTCGCGGAAGTGCCGCTTGATCTCGCCGACGATCGTGGGCGTGGCGTAGGTGGAGAACTCCACGCCCCGGCCGAGGTCGAACCGGTCGATCGACTTGATCAGCCCGATCGTGGCGACCTGGATCAGGTCGTCCAGCCACTCGCCGCGGTTGCGGAAGCGGCGGGCGAGGTACTCCACCAGGGGCAGGTGCAGCTCCACGAGCTGGTCGCGGATGCGCTGGCGCTCGGGGTCGCCCTCGGGCAGCTCGGCGAGCCGCTCGAACAGCGCGCGGGCCCTGGCCCGGTCGGGCACCGCGCTGTCGGAACGCTCGTTCCCGGCGCCGGCGATGGTCGTCTTCTCGGTCACGGGGCCCCCGCCGCACCCCGCCGCTTCTGCAGCGTCACGGTCACCCGGTCGTCGGCGCCGACCTGCGCGTCGACCTCGCCCGCCAGCGACGACAGGACCGTCCAGGCGAAGGTGTCGCGGCTGGGCTCGCGGCCGTCCACGGTCAGCACCGCGACCGAGATGCGCATGGCATCGCCGGTCAGCTCGAACTCGCAGGTCAGGTCCGTCCCCGGGACGGCCTGGGCGAGCAGCATCGCGCACGCCTCGTCGACCGCGATGCGCAGGTCCTCGATCTCGTCCAGCGTGAAGTCCAGCCGGGCGGCGAGGCCCGCGGTCGCGGTCCGCAGGACGGACAGGTAGGCACTCGCGGCGGGCAGCCTCACGGTCACCACATCGCGGACGGTCAACTGTGTACTGGCCGGCATGGCAGCGGTTTCCTCGGTCACGTCACTCCCTCGCAGGATGGTCCCGCTGTCTCCGAAACTACCGCCTACTGGGGCCGCTGCGAGACTTCGCCGCGCGTGGCTTTCTCACCAATGTCCGCGCAGAGGTGAAAGGACGCGTTCGAAACCCGCCTGGCGAGAGGGATGGATCACCTTTCGCGGCCCGCCGGGACGGCGCTTTGCGGACCGGTGGAAAGGCCCGCCGGAGCGGCCGGGGGTGTGCCGGGAGG
>NZ_SMKU01000099.1 GCF_004349215.1 Actinomadura rubrisoli
GCGCGGTGGTGATCGGGCGGGCCTGGAGGAGGTACGGCTCCCCGTCGCGCGAGGCCCATTCGATGTCCTGGTCGGCGCCGTAGTGGTCGCGGACCCGGACGGCCAGCTCCGCGAGCCCGGCGAGCTGCGCGTCGGTCAGGCAGGGGGCGTTGCGGGCCGCCGCGTCCACCTTGACGAGCCCGACGCTGCCGGGCTCCAGCGGCGCGCACTTGGTGACCTTGTACCGCACCTTCCGCTCGACCACCCGCGCCCCGTCCGGGTCGATGAGGAAGAAGTCGGAGGCGACCTTGCCCGCCACCAGGCCCTCGCCCAGGCCCCAGCACGCCTCGACCACGAACCGGTCGGCCCGGCCGCTGATGGGGTCGCGCGTGAACAGCACTCCCCCGGCGTCGGCGTGGACCATCCGCTGGACGACCACGGCGATCGACCCCGCGCCGGCCGCGCTGCGGTAGGCCGAGGCCCGCTCGGACCACAGCGACGCCCAGCACACCTTGACGGCGTCGAGCAGGGCCTCGTCGCCCGCGATGTCGAGCACCGTGTCGTGCTGGCCCGCGAAGGAGTGGGACGCGGAGTCCTCGCGGGACGCCGACGACCGCACCGCCACGCGCGGGCGGCCGAGGTCGCCGTAGGCGTCCAGGACGGCGCTCGCGATCTCCTCGGGGATCTCGCTCGCAAGGATCCGCTCCCTGAGCTTGGCGGGCTCGGCGCCCTCGATGTCCGCGGCGAGGCCGCCGTCCCGCAGGAACCGCTCGAACAGGCCGGTCGTCAGGCAGAACGCGGGCGGCACCGGCAGTCCGCTCCGGATCATCTCGTCCAGCCGGGCCGCCTTGCCGCCGAGGGCCTCCGCCGGCGGGGCGTCGGGCAGCCCGAGCACGACGACCTGCTCTCTCGCGGTCTCGGCCTGCGTCGGGGTCGTCATGAGTTGCGCTCCTCGGCGTTCGGGACGGGCGCCGGCGTCCGGTTGACGCCGACGAAGGCGCGGAACTGCTCCCCCGGGATCAGGCGACGCGCCCGGATGCCGGTGAACCCCGCGCACCTCAGCTGGTCGGCGAGCTCCTCGGGGCGTGGCAGGGGCCCGCCGAAGTCGGCGTAGCGGAACCACAGGTCGAGCACCTGCATGCCCGCGCTGCCGCCCGGGCACGGGGTCGTCAGCAGGATCCGGCCGCCGGGGGCCAGCAGGGACCGCGCGTGCTCCAGGACCTTCGTCCGCTCCCCGGTGGGGAAGTAGTAGATGTTGTTGTGCATCGTGACCAGGTCGAACTGCGGTTCGGTGTCGAGGTCGCGCAGGTCGGCCCGCCGCACCCGCACGCGGCCGGCGAGCCCCCACGCCGCCAGGTTGGCCTCGGCCTCGGCCGCGACGTCCTCCTGGAGGTCGATCGCCAGCGCGGTCAGCCGCGGGTTCAGCCCGGCGGCGTACCGGACGTGGATCCCGCTGCCGCAGCCGACCTCCAGCAGGCGGAGCGGGGCCCGCCGGTCGAGGACGTCCCTGATCGCCTCCTGCACGAACGGCTGCACCACGCGGGTGGAGCGGGCGATGACGGCGCCGTCCTGGTCGCCGAGCGTCAGCCGCCGCCCGCCCCGCAGCATGGACGGCGCGTTGAGCAGCACCGGCAGGTGGAAGCGCGCGACCTCCTCCAGCGCGGCGGCGACGGCGTCGTTGGCGGGGTCGGCGAGGGCGCGGGCGGTCCGGCTCCGCAGCCGGTAGCAGCCGTCGCCGAAGCCGAGGTCGCCGAGCCGCACCCCGACGTCGAGCCAGGCGCGCAGCAGGCGGCGGTCCTCGGTCACGCCGATCGCCGAGGCCAGCGTGTCCAGGTCGCAGGGCCGCACCGCCAGGCGCCGCAGCACGCCGCTCCTGGACGCGGCGGCGAGGAACGCGGCCCGGTACACGGGGGTGGCGAGCCTCCGGCTGAGGGACAGCAGGAGGGGCAGGTGCCGGGTTCCGGCGAGGTCGATCAGGGTCACCAGGTTCATGCCGAAGTCCTCCGGGATTCGTCGGCCGGGGCTCGCGCGCCGCGCTCGGGACGGTGCCGGTCCAGCTCGCCCCGCAGCTCGCGCAGCAGCCGGGACCGTCCGGGGCCGCTGAGGTAGAAGTGGCCGCCGGGCAGGTGCCGGCGCAGCGTGGATCCGTAGGTGTACTCGCGCCACTCGTCGACCTGGGGCGACGGGGCGATCGCGTCCCCGGCCGCGGAGAACGCCGTCACGGGGCAGCCCAGGGGCCGCCGCGGCGCCCACCGGTAGGTCTCGCACGCGGCGAGGTCCGCGCGCAGGACGGGCAGCCGGCGCTCGAACGCCGTCCCGCCCGCCCTCGCGCCGGCGCCGAGTCCGGAGAGCCCGCCGAGGTCCTGGACCATGCGCAGCAGCGCGTCGTCGGTCAGGTCCGCGCCGATGCGGCCGCCGTAGAAGTGCGGTGCCCTGCTCCCCGACACGAAGAGGTGCACGGGCTCGCCCGCCCCGCGGGAGCGCAGCTCGCAGGCGACCTCGTAGGCGAGCAGCGCCCCCATGCTGTGGCCGAAGAGGGCGTAGGCGTCCGCCAGGCCCTGCTCCATGAGGGCCGAGGCGATGTCGGCGGCCAGCGGCCGCATCTCGCTGTGCGGCCGCTCCCCGAGGCGGAAGCCCCGGCCCGGCAGGAGCACCGGCACGACCTGGACGTGGTCGCCGACGTGCGGCTGCCAGTCCCGGTAGAGCGACGGCGTCCCGCCCGCGTGCGGGAAGCAGATCAGCCTGAGCGAGGCGCCGGCGTCGGCGGACACGCCCGGGAACCAGGGCCCCGAAGGGTGGTGGACGGCGGAGGCCGGCGGGCGCGTGGGCACCGTGCCGGACATGCCGGCGGAGACGTCAGCGGCCAACGTGCTCACGGCCCTCCGGCGAGTTCAGCCATTCGATCGTCCGGCCCATGCCCTCCTCGAAGCTCACCTCGCTCTTGAAGCCGAACTCGTCGCGGGCCCGGTCGATGGGGTAGGACTGGTCGCGCTCCATCAGGTGCACGGCGTGCCGGGTGAGCGGGGGGCGCGACCGGACGCGCAGCGTGCCGTAGATCTTCTCCGCCGCGCCCGCCACGCCCGTGGCGAGCGGCCGGGGCAGGCTCACCGACGGCGGCCGGACGCCGAGCCCGGCGGCCAGCGCCTCGATGTACTCCCGCCAGGTCGTCATCTCCGGGTCGCGCAGGTTGTAGACCCCGCCCGCGGCGCCCTCCGCGCCGCAGGCCGCGATCATCGCGTCGACCGCGTTGGCGACGTAGAGGAGCCCGGCCGGGGCCATGCCCTTGCGGACGTACACCATCTGCCGCTGGAGCAGCAGGCTCGCGATCTCGACGACGAAGTCCTTGCTGCGCGGCCCGTAGACCGAGACGGGACGCACGATGGTGAGGGGCAGGCCGGCGCGCTCGGCGGCGCGCGCCACCGCCCGCTCGCCGAGCAGCTTGCTGCGGTTGTAGGGCAGCCCGATGTCCCTCGGCTCGGTCCCCTCGCCGCAGGGCCGGACCGGGTACCCGTACACGTCGGTGGTGCTGACGTGCAGGAACCGCTCCACGGTGCCCGCGTGGTGCGCCGCGTCCACCAGGTTCCGGCACCCGTGCACGTTGACCTGCTCGAACTCCTCCCAGGCGCCCCAGTCCGCCGACTTGCCGGCGCAGTTGTAGACGTGCCGCACCCCGGAGGTGGCGCGCAGCAGGGCGTCCAGGTCGGTGAGCGAGCCCACCGCGACCTCGACGGGGAGCCCGTCGAGGGCCGACCGGTCGCTTCCCTCCCGGACCAGCACCCGGACCTGGTGCCCGAGCTCGACCAGCCGGCGGGTCAGGTGGCCGCCGATGAAGCCGCCGGCACCGGCGACCAGCACATCGGCGAACCCGGGGGCCTTGGAGGCGCCCGAGCGGCTCGCGGCGGGACGGGTGGGGCTCGCGGCGGGACGGGTGCGGCCGTCGTCCGGGTCCGTGTCCATGGCGTCCACCAGCAGGTCGAGGGAACGGTCGAGATCGGCTTCACGGTGATCGGCGTTGACGAAGAAGCGCAGCCGGCACTTGTCCTTGGGGACGGCCGGGTAGCCGATCGGCATCACGTTCACGCCCCGGGCCAAGAGCGCGCTCGACACCTCCATGGCCCGCCCCCAGTCGCCCACGATGACGGGGATGACGGCGGTGCCCTGGGAGACGCCGATGTCGAGGCCGCGCGCCCGCGCCGCCGCCCGGAAGTGCTCCGAGAGCGCGCGCAGCCGGACGACCCGCTCGGGCTCGTCGCGGATGACCCGGAACGCCTCCAGCGCGGCGGCCGCGTTCGCGGGCGAGATGCCCGTGCTGAAGATGTAGAGCGGCGTCGTGTACTTCAGGTACTGGATGAGGGGGCGGCGCGCGGCGATGTAGCCGCCGAGGCTGCCGATCGCCTTGCTGAGCGTCCCCATCCACAGGTCGACCTCGTCCGGCCCGACGCCGAAGTGCTCGCCGATCCCGCGGCCCGTCCGGCCGAGGACGCCGAGCGAGTGCGCCTCGTCGATCATCAGCATCGCGTCGTGGCGCCGCTTGACCTCCACGAACCGCGGCAGGTCGGGAAGGTCGCCGTCCTGGCTGTAGGCGCCCTCGATGACCACCACGGCGCGGCGGTACTCGCCGCGCATGGCTCCGAGGACGCGGTCGAGCGCCCGCCAGTCGTTGTGCGGGAACGGCCTGCGGCGGGCGCCCGAGAGGATGGTGCCGCGCACGGTGCTGTCGTGGATCCACTCGTCGTGCAGGACGAGGTCCTCGGGGCCGAAGAGGTGCCCGACCGTCGCGACGTTGGTGGCGTGGCCCCCGGCGAACACGATCGCGTCCTCGGTGCCGAGGAACGCGGCGATCTCGGCCTCCAGCTCGCGGTGCAGCGGCGTCTCCCCGCACAGCAGGGGCGTCGCCGAGCTGGACGTCCCGTAGCGGTCGATCGCGTCCTTCGCGGCGGCGCGCAGCCGCGGGTGCGCCGACAGCGCCAGGTAGTTGAAGGCCGAGAAGTTGACGACCCGCCGGCCGTCCATGCTGATCAGGCCGGAGTTGAAGCCGTCGTGGAGGCGCTCGTAGGCGTTGGGGCCGCTGGACTCGATCAGCCTCAGCCGCTCCTGGAGCTCGGCGTACTCCTCCCAGTCCTCGAAGCGCCGCTCGATCGCCCGGTTCGGCTTGGCGGGCGCGACCGGTGCGGGCTGCGCCGTGAGCGGCGCAGGCGCGGACGGCTCGGGCGCGGACGGCGCAGGCGCGGGCGGCGCGGACGGCTCGGGCTGCGCGTCGAAGGTGGCCGCCACCGGTGCCATCCGCGGGACGGGCGCCGCGCCATTGCCCGGCCCGGACGAGGCGCCCAAGGCGTCGATCAGCTCGCGGACGGTGAAGTCCTCGGGCAGCGTGGTGCGCAGTTCCTCGACGCGGTCGGGATAGAGCGGGGCGAGGTGCCTTTCCAGCTCGCCCTTCATCAGGGAGTCGAAGCCGAGGTCGCCGCTCAGGCGGGCGTGGGCCGGGATCTGGTCCCGGGGGAACCCGCTGACGCGTGACACGGTCGAGAGGATGCGGGCGACCGCTTCGTCCGCTTCGTCCGTTCGTGGGTGTCCGTTGGTGGTCACGTCGATCTCCGTCCGCCGCTCGCGCGGCTCGTCCGGTTGGCGGGGCACCGGCGGGGGCGTGGCGGCCGGCGCGTGCCCGGCCGGTGCGCGCTCCCCGAACCAGTAGGAGCGCCGCTCGAAGACCGCGTGGGGCACCGCGATCGGCTCGGCCGGACGGCCGTCGTCGAGCGCGCCCCAGCGCACGTCGCCGCCCGCGCAGTCCAGGCGGCCGAGCGACCGCAGAAGCGTCTCCCAGTCGTCCCCGCCCCGGCGGAGGGACGGCAGCCACAGCACGTCCTCGCACGTCCCCTGGGCCGCGGCGCGGGCGAGCCCGATGAGCGTGGGATGCGGCCCGATCTCCACGAACGCGTCGCAGCCGAGGCCGCGCAGGGTCGCGAAGCCGTCCGCGAACCGCACGGTGCCGAGCAGGTGGCGGGCCCAGTAGCCGGGGTCGGGGCGGCCCATCGGCTCGCCGGTGGCGTCGGAGATCCAGGGGATCTCCGGCTCGCCGGCCTCGATCGTCCGCGCGACGGCGCGCAGCGGCTCGGCCGCCCCGGCCATCATCGGCGAGTGGAAGGCGTGCGACACCGCGAGCGGGCGCACGGTGATCCCGCCGTCCCGCAGGCGCGGGGCCAGCTCGTCGAGGGCGCCGGGCGGCCCGGACAGGACCAGATGGGCCGGCCCGTTGACGGCCGCGACGGCGACGGACGGCGTGGCGGCGGCCGCGCGGCGGATCGTCTCGGCGTCCCCGGAGCAGGCGATCATCGTGCCGGGGCCGGGCTGCTCGTCCATGAGCCGGCCGCGCGCCGCGGCGAGGGTCAGCGCCTGCTCCAGCGTCAGCGCGCCGGCCACGCAGGCCGCGCCGAAGGCCCCGGCGCTGTGGCCGAGGACGGCGGCCGGGCGCACCCCGGCCGAGGTCCAGAGCTCCGCGAGGGCGATCTCCAGGGCGACGAGGGCCGGCTGGCAGTAGCGCGTCCGACGCAACCTCCCGGTGTCATCGTCGTCCCGGAAGACGAGGTCACGCAGCGAGAGGCCGAGGAGGGGGCCGAGCACCTCGTCGCTCTCCTCGATGACGCGGGCGAACGCCGCGCTGCCCTCCAGCAGCCGCCGTCCCATGCCCGGGTACTGCGTGCCCTGGCCGCTGAACAGGAAGGCGACCTGCGGGACGCCCCGTCCGGCGCTCTCGCCGCGGATCACGTCCGTGGACGCCTCGTCCCCGGCCAGGGCGCTGAGCGCCTCGTCCAGCTGCTGCCTTGAGCGCGCGGTGATGACCGCGCGGTGCGCCAGCCGGGCCCGGCGGGTGTTGGCCGCGTGGCACAGGTCCGCGAGATCCTCGTCCGGGTGCGCGGCCAGGTGCGCCCGGTACCGGCGCGCGAGGGTCGCGAGCGCGGTCGGGGTGTGGCCCGAGAGGCAGAGGGCCTGCACCGGACGCGCGGTCCAGGGCGCGCCGGCCGTCTTCTCCCGGACGGTCTTCTCCCGGAGCGCCTGCTCCCGGGCCGTCTTCTCCTGGGCCGCCTGCTCCACGATGACGTGGGCGTTGGCTCCGCCGAACCCGAACGAGCTGACGCCGATCCGGGCCGTCCGTCCGGGTGGAAGCTCCCGCCGGTCGGTCGCGACCGTCAGGCCGGACCCCTCCCAGGCGAGATGGCGGTTGGGCGTGGAGAAGTGCAGCTGCGGCGGTATCTCGCCGTGGTGCACCGCGAGCACCGCCTTGATCAGGCCGGCGATCCCCGCGGCGGCTTCGAGGTGCCCGATGTTGGCCTTCACCGACCCGACCGGGCAGCGGCCGTCGCGCTCGCCGTTCCCGCCGTACACCGCGGCGAGCGTCTCCCATTCGACGGGGTCGCCCAGCTCGGTTCCGGTGCCGTGCGCCTCGACGTAGGCGATGCCGCCGCCGTCCGTCCCGGCCTCGGCCAGGGCCCGCTCGATGACCTGCCGTTGCGCCGAGCCCTTCGGCGCCGTCAGCCCGTTGGAGCGCCCGCCGTGCCCGACCGCGCTGCCGGAGATCGTCGCGTAGACGCGGTCGCCGTCGGCGACCGCCTGGGAGAGCGGCTTCAGCAGCACCAGCCCGGCCCCCTCGCCGCGCACGTATCCGCTCGCCGTGTCGTCGAAGGTCTTGCAGAGCCCGTCCGGCGACAGCATCCCGCCGCGCGCGAACGCCACGGACAGCGCCGGGTTGATCAGGAGGTTCACGCCCCCGGCGAGCGCGACGCCGCACTCCCCGTCCCGCAGGCTGCGGCAGGCCATGTGCACGGCGGCGAGGGACGACGAGCAGGCGGTGTCGACGGCCAGGCTCGGGCCGCGCAGATCGAAGTGGTAGGAGAGCCGGTTCGCGGCGATGGCGTGCGCGGTGCCGGTCGCGGTGAACACGTCGGCGGAGCCGCAGGGGCCGCCGCCCGCCTGGAGGTCGGCGTAGTCGTGGCTGCTGATGCCGACGAAGACACCGGCGCCGGTGCCCGCGAGGTCGTCCGGGACGATGCCCGCGTCCTCGAAGGTCTGCCACGCGACCTCCATGAGCAGCCGCTGCTGCGGATCCATGCGCTCGGCCTCGCGGGCGGAGATCCCGAAGAAGCGCGCGTCGAACCGGTCGATGTGCTCGATGAACCCGCCGCGGCCGGGCGCGTCGACGCCGGCGGCGTCCCAGCGGTCGGCGGGGACCTCGCCCACCGCGTCCCGCCCGTCCAGGAGCAGCCGCCAGTATCCCTGGGGGTCGGGGGCCCCGGGGAAGCGGCACCCCAGCCCGATGACCGCGATCGGCTCGGCGCCCAGCGCCGGAGAGGGGGACGAGAGCGGCGGGGGCGACGGCTCGGGTGCCGTCCCGTCGCCGCCGAGCCAGGCCGCGACGTCCCGGATCGTCGGGCGCTCGAAGACCGTGCCCGGCGTCAGCGGGCGTCCCAGCCAGGCTCCCAACTCGCCGACGATGGCGACCGCCGTCTTGGAGTCGAGGCCGAGCGCCGCGAAGGGGGCGGTGGCGTCGATGCTCCTGGCGGGCAGGCCGAGCCGGTCGGCGACGCCGGCCGTCAGCCACGCCTCGATCTCTGCGGCGCGCCGCCCCGGTGCAGGGGCCTGTGCGGAGGCCGGTGCAGGAACCGGTGCGGGGGTCGGTGCGTCGTTCGGCTGTCCGGCGCCGAACATCTCTTTGAGGTGGCCGACGGTGGGATCGGCGAGCAGCTCGCCGAGAGGCGCGCTCACGCCCAGCTCGCGCTCCAGGCGGCGGACGACCCGGACGAGCCGGACGTAGCCGAGCCCGGCGTCCGCCAGATCGCGTCCGTTGAACTCCGTGACGCCGGCCGCGCCGGCCAGGGCGTCCACGATCCTGCGCTCGACGGTGCCCGGGTCCGGGCGAGGTTCTGGGCGAGGTTCTGGGCGAGGGGCCGGGCGGTGGGGGCGGCCCTCCGGCTCGGCGGACGCGTCGTCGCGCAGCACGCTGGCCGCGAGGACCGGGAGGCCGAGCGACAGGAACGCCCGCTTGCAGCCCTGGCGCTGGATCTTGCCGCTGGTCGTCTTCGGGACGGCCGACCGCTTGACCAGCACGATCGCGTGCGGCGACACCTCGTGCGCCTGCGCGATGGCCGTGCGGAGCCGCGCCAGCAGGCCGCCGCCGTCGCCGACGCGGTGCGCGTCGACCTCGTAGACGACCACCAGCTCCTCGGCGCCGTCGATCTCGACGCCGAAAGCGGCGCCGCCGCCCGGACGGATCGCCTCGTCGGTCTCCTCGACGGTGCGCTCGACGTCCTGCGGGTAGTGGTTGCGGCCCTGGACGATCACCAGGTCCTTGAGGCGGCTCACGAGGTGCAGTTCGCCGCCGTGCTCGAAGCCCAGGTCGCCGGTGCGCAGGAACGCGGTGCCGTCGCCGTCCTCGATGCTGGCCTGGAAGGTGTCGCGGGTCGCCTCGGGATCGCGCCAGTACCCGCGCGCGACGCCCGGTCCGCTGACCCAGACCTCGCCGATCCGGCCGGGCGGGAGACGGCGGCGCGACTGCGGATCGACGATGGCGACGCCCACGCGGTCGGCGGCGGGGCCGCAGCCGACGACCCGCGTCGTCCGCCGCCCGGGGCCGGTCTCTTCGGGGTGCTCGGCGCGCTCGGCGTGCTCAACGGGTTCGGCGGGTTCGGCGGGGACGGCTTGACCGGCTTCCAGCGCTTCGGTGCCGAACGTCCCGATCAGCGGCGGACGATCGGCGTCGGTGCCGCTGACCAGGAGCGTCGCCTCGGCCAGGCCGTAGCACGGCAGCAGGGCACTCCGGTCGAAGCCGCACGGGGAGAAGGCGTCGGCGAAGCGGTCGAGCGTGTCGGCCCGCACCGGCTCGGCGCCGTTGAGCGCGAGCCGCCAGCCGCTCAGGTCCAGTTCCGCGCGCTGCTCGGGGGTGACCCTGCGCAGGCAGTAGTCGAAACCGAAGTTGGGAGCGGGAGATGTGGTCGCGCGCGTCCGGGAGATCGTGTCCAGCCAGAGGAACGGGCGCTGCACGAACGTCCTCGGCGCCATGAGATGCGCCGGGATGCCCGCGTACAGGGGCATCAGGATCCCGCCGATGAGGCCCATGTCGTGGTAGGGCGGGAGCCAGGACACCACGGCCGAGTCCCGGTCGTGCCGGGTCATCACGTGGATGGCGCGCAGGTTCGCCACCAGGTTCTCGTTGCTGACCATGACCCCCTTGGGGGTGGCGGTGGACCCGGAGGTGTACTGGAGGAACGCCAGCGCTCCGGGAGCGGCGCCCGGGTCGCGGTAGGTCTCGGCGTCGGCGGGTCCGCAGTCGGTCGTCGGAAGCCAGCGCATGTTCTGCCCGTCCAGGCCGCCGGGGGCGTCCGGCGCGGCCTCCACGAGGCGCTTCTGCTCCTCGTCCACCAGCGCCCAGCCCGCGCGCGCGTCGCGGGCGATGGCGGCGAGCCGCGCCATGGTCTGGTCGGACCTGCCCGCGTCCGGCGGGTAGGCGGGCACGGCGATGGCCCCGGCGTACAGGCAGCCGAGGAAGCCCGCCACGTACTCAAGGCCCGGCGGCAGCAGGAGCAGGACGGGCCTGCTCCGCTGCCCCTCCCGCTGGAGCCGCCCGGCGATGGACCTGGCGCGCAGGTCCAGGTCGCGGTACGTCCACGACTCGGCCCCGCCGTCGAGTCCGGTCAGGAACCGGTAGGCGAGCCGGTCGGGCGTCCGCCGGGCGTGGTGCCGCAGGATCTCCGCGACCGTCGCGGGCTCGGGACCGTCCCAAGGGAAGTCGATCGGTTTCAGGCTCATCATCGTGTCCCGCTCACTGTGAGGCTTGTGCGGATGCGGCCATGGGCGTCGCCGGACCCTCCCGGAGGCGGCGAAGGTCGACCTTGCCGTTGGAGTTGCGCGGCAGTGCGTCCATGCGCGTCGCGAGCTGCGGGATCATGTACTTCGGCAGGTGCCGCGCGCAGTGCCGCTTGATGCCGAGGAGGCCCGGCGCGTCCGCGCCGGCGCGGACCGTGTAGTACAGGGCGAGCCGGGCGTCCGCGCCCTCGCCCGCCACCAGCACCGCGGCCTCGGCGACGGCCGGGTGGCGCAGGACGGCGGCCTCGATCTCGCCCAATTCGATCCGGTATCCGGAGAGCTTGACCATGCGGTCCTTGCGGCCCCGGTAGACGAGCAGGCCGTCGGTGAGGCTGACCAGGTCGCCGGTCGGGTGCCGGTGGCGGCGGTGCTGCTCGGCGAGCGGCTCCGACTCCCGTCCCCAGTAGCCGGGTGTGACGCAGTCGCCCTCGACCACCAGCTCTCCGAACGGGTCGGGGCCGTCGAGGGGTCGTCCTTCGTCGTCGACGACCAGCAGCCGGGCGTCGCCCACGGGCAGGCCGATGGGCAGGGGCTCGTCCCGCGCCAGGTCGTCCGGCCCCACCCGGTGGTAGGTGCAGACGTTGGTCTCCGTCGGGCCGTACAGGTTGTAGAGGACGGTCGCGCCGCCGAGCTGCGCACTCAGCTCGCGCAGCCGGGGCTTGGGGTAGACCTCTCCGGCGAAGAGCACGTACCGCAGGTCCCGGACGGTCTCGGGGGTCAGCGCCCCCGAGGCGGTCAGCAGGGTCAGGATCGACGGCACCGAGTACCAGACGGTCACCCCGTGCTCGCGGATGCCCTCGGCCAGGGCGCCGACGTCGCGCGCGTGCCCGTCCTCGACGATCCACACGGCCGCGCCGACCGACAGGCCCACGAACAGGTCGAAGGTGCTGAGGTCGAAGTTGAACGAGGCGTGGTTGGCGAAGACGTCCGCCGCGCCCACGTCCAGCTCCCGGCAGGCCCAGCCGACGAAGGCCATGAGGTTGCGGTGCGAGATCTTCACGCCCTTCGGCGTCCCGGTCGAGCCGGAGGTGTACAGGATCGCGGCGAGGTCGGACGGCCCGATCTCCGGCTCCGGGGGCGCGGCGTCCTCGGGCGGGCCCGTCTCCAGCAGGTCGGACCAGGCGAGGACCGGCGCCGGCGTCCCGGGGGCCGGCGGCCCGTCCGCGACCACGATGGCCCGAAGGGGCGCGGACGTCTCCGCGCCGGACAGCAGGGCGAGGTGACGTCGGTCGGTGAAGAGCAGGATCGGCCGCGCGTCGGCGAGGATGGCCTGGACGCGGCCGGCGGGCTGGCCGCCGTCGATCGGGACGTAGGCGCAGCCCGCGTGCAGGGAGGCCAGGATGGCCTCGGCGTAGCGCGGTCCCTTGTCCATCCAGATGGCGATCCGGTCGCCGGGGACGGCCCCGCGCTCCAGCAGGCGCGCGGCCATCCGTCCCACGGTCCCCGCGAGCTCGCCGTAGCTGACCGCCTGATCTCCCAGAAGGGCGGGACGCGCCGCGTGCTCGGCCGACTCGATCTCCGGCAGCCGCACCAGCCGCTCGTCGCGGATCCCGAGGCGCCGCGCGCTCACCGGTCCGTCCCCCGGGTCAGGCGGCCCTCGTCCCGGACGGCCGCGGCGTCGGTCGCGGGCAGCACGCCGGTCTCGCGGCCGGCGTCGACGAAGATCTGGGCGGCGAGCGCGAGGTCCTCGGCCGTGTGCTCGGAGGTCACGCTGACCCGCAGCCGGGCGTCGCCGAGCGGGACGCCTGGGAAGACCACCGTCTGGCAGAACAGGCCGCGGGCGCGCACGGCGCGCCCCATCTCCATCGCCCGGCGCTCGTCCCCGATGACGATCGGCAGGATCGCGCTCTCGCTGTTCTCCAGGTCGAACCCGGCCCCGGCGAGGTGCCCGCGCAGGAGCCGGATGTTGTCCCACAGCGCCGTCAGCCGTCCGGGCTCCTCCTCCAGGACGTCGATCGCCGCGATCAGGCCGGCCGCCACGCCCGCCGGGATCGTCGCCGCGAACACATAGGAGTTGGAGTAGAAGCGGAGGTACTCGATGACCTCCTCGTCGCCGACGACGAACCCGCCCATCCCGGCCAGCGCCTTGCTCATGGTGCCGAGCTCCAGGTCGACCTCGTCCTTGAGGCCGAAGTGCTCGGCCGTGCCGGAGCCGCGCCCGCCGAGCACGCCCGTCGCGTGGGCGTCGTCGACGAGGATCCGCGCCCCGTGCCGCCGTGCCAGCCGGACGATCCCGGGCAGGTCGCAGAGGTCGCCGTGCATGCTGAACACGCCGTCGGTGACGATCAGCTTGCCGCGCACCTGGTCCGCGCACCGCTCCAGGACGCGCTCCAGGTCCGCCATGTCGTTGTGGCGGTAGATCTTGCGGACGCCGCCGGACAGCTTGCAGCCGTCCACGATGCTCATGTGGTTGAGCTTGTCCACGACCAGGGCGTCCTGGCTCTTCACCAGGGCCGACACGCAGCCGAGGTTGGCGGCGTAGCCTCCCGGGTAGACGATGCAGGCGGAGCGCCCCTTGAAGGCGGCCAGGCGCCGTTCGAGCTCCTTGTGCAGATGGTTGGTGCCGCCGATGATGCGGCAGCCGGTGTTGGTCGCGCCGTAGGAGCGCGTCGCCTCGCAGACCGCCTCGATGACCCGGGGGTGGTTCGCCAGCCCCAGGTAGTTGTTCGAGGCGAACATGAGGAACTCGCGCACGCGGCCCGTCAGCTCGTCCTGGATCAGCGCCCGGTTCGTGCAGCGCGACCGCAGCGGCATCCCGTACCAGTAGAGGTGCTCCGCCTCCCGGCCGCGCAGGTAGGCGGCGAAGTCGCGGGTCTTGGCGAACAGGTCGCGGTCGCGGTCGTCCATGAAGTCGCGCATGGAGCGGCCGTCCCAGGACGCGCTGCGCGCCGGCTGGATCGGGTCGACCTCGCCCACGGCCAGCTCGTGCGCCGGGGACGTCTCGGCCTCCCGGTCACCCGGGCCCCCGTCGTCCTGGGCCCCGCCGTCCCGGGTCCCGCCGTCCGCCGGGGCCCCGTGCACCGCCAGCCCGGAGACGAGGTCCCGCAGGCTGGACGCCGAGATCTCGGACGCGAGGCCGCCCGGAAGCCCGAGCTCGCTCGCGACGTCGTCGACGATCGCGACCAGCACCACCGAGTCGATGCCCAGCTCCCCCTCCAGCTCGGCGTCGAGGTCGAGCTGGTCGCGCCGGTAGTGGGTGTGGCGCATCGTCGTCGCCAGGACGGCCTCCAGGAGCCGTCCGGGCGGCCGCGCCGCCCGCTCGGGCGCGGGGGGCGCCGGCGCCGTGCGCGCGACCGCGTCGATGAGGTCCTGCGGGGTCGCCGCCTCGCCGGGCAGCCGGACGTGCGGGCCGAACCGGTCCCGCACCTCCGTCATGATCGATTCGAGCATGACGGAGTCGATGCCGAGCTCGCCCTCGAAATGGCTCTCCGGCCGCAGGTAGGACACGTCGTACAGGGTGTTCGACGCGATGATCTCCAGTACCTGCTCGTCGATCCGAGCCGCGGCCGGAGAGGTCTCCGCCAGGTCGGTCATCGGACGCCCTTCTCTTCCTTCTCCAGGCGATCGACCATCGCGACGATCGCGTTGACGGACTCGAAATTGGTCGGCGTGATCTCCCTGAGGGGAACGGTCACGCCGAACTCCCCCTGGAGCGAATGGACCAGGTCGAAGATCGCGGCCGAGTCGATGATGTTCAGCTCGATGATCGGGGTGTCGGCGCGCAGGCCGTCCGCGTCACCGCCCATCCAGGCGTCCGCGATGTAGCCGATGAGGAAGCGCTCCGCCGTCACGACGGCGACGCCGCGGTGATCTGCCGCTCGATCAGCTCGGCCGCGCGGCGGACGGTGTCCGACGGCGACACCAGGTCCTCGCTGATCCGCACGCCGGGGCCGGCGAGCTCGGACTGCGCCACCAGGAGCAGCTCCACCAGGAAGAGCGAGTCGAGCTCCAGGTCCTCGAACACCACATCGGGCCCGACCGCCTCGCTGTCGACCTCGAATCGGGTCACCAGCAGATCGACCAGGCGCTCGTACACGTCACTCACGGCATCCCCCTATGGCCGCCCAAGGCGGCTTGAGAACCAGCGAACGCACCGACTCTCGGCCATCGCGCTGACGGCACCGCTGACGAGCCACTGATGGCCCGGATTCCCCGCCATTCCCCGAAAGGCACCGCACATTAGTTGCACAGTCAACTACTAACGAGTCACCTTGGGCGCTCCAGGCCACCGGCGGGCGGCCGCGACACGGAGTAGTAGGCATTCAGGAAGCGGATATTTCGCCCCTCCATAACCGGAGGCACCCTGACATGCGGGGCAAAGCATGCAATCCTTGCCGCATGTAGGCCCAGGCAAGTGATCATCCTCCGAACCCGAGGAGTGCGACGCCCGCCACATCTGCGAAGCTTCAACAGTCGGACCGAGAACACGGCCATGGCTCGGCGGAGCGCCTGTCGGTCGAGCATCCGGGGGATCATGAGATCAGCACTGACCGTCACACTCGGCGAACCGATCCACCTCAAGGGTGTTCGCCCGTGAGACAGCGCGTCCTGCTCTGCTGCGAGAAACCGATCATCGCCGCCGGTTTCTCCGCCCTGCTCAGGCAGGAGCCGGATATCGAGATCATCGGAGAGGCGACCGGCGAACGGGTCCTCGGGGCCACCGAGCGCCTGAGCCCCGACGCCATACTCGTCGTCGCCCCCGCTCTGACGATAATCAAGCACCAGCGGGAACTCGCCACACTGGCCAAACTCGCCAAGGTCATTCTCATCGCCAAGACCGAGAATGTGCACCGCTCCATCGAGGTGCTCCGCATAGGCGTGAGCGCCGTCCTTTCATTGGACACCTCGTCAGCACAACTCATTCACGCCCTGCGCCTGGTGTCGACCGGTGACCTCCTCATCCTCCCAGAAGACGCACGCGACGCTTTCCGCCCCTTCCCCACATCGCCCCAATCAGCCGATTCGGCCTCCGCGGGAGCGAACCTCCTGACGTCCCGGGAGAAGCAAGTCGTCCTCCTGCTCGCCCGTGGATCCTCCAATGCCGAGATAGCGAAGGAACTCTCGGTGTCGATGACGACGATCCGCTCCCACGTGCACAATGTGCTCAGAAAACTCGACGTGGGCACCCGCGCACAGGCGGTGGCGATCGCCTATGAAAGCGGTTTGATCACAGAGATCGAAACAGAGGACAACGCCCGCCGCCCCTAAGTCGCACGACGAGTATCGTTGGGGTGCAGGCGGATCCCGGTCCGCGTTCCGCCTGGGAGGTGGGGCGTGTGGGCTCGCTGCACCGGACGGTGCTGGGCGTCGATGTCGAGGGGTTCTGCGCCCCCGGCCGGACGGTGCCCGACCAGATCTCGGTGCGCGAGGCCCTGTACCGCGCCATGCGCGAAGCATTCGGCAGGTCCGGCATCCCCTGGGACGCGTGCCGGCACGAGGACCGGGGTGACGGCGCCCTCGTTCTGGTACCACCGGACGTCCCGAAGGAGCGGCTGAGCGGGGAGCTGCCGCGGGAACTGGCCATGGCACTGGACGAGCACAACAGCGCGTCCGGGCCGAACGCGCGGATCAAGCTGCGGATGGCGCTGCACGCGGGCGAGGTGCACAGCGACCCGCACGGCGTGGTCGGGACGTGCGTGAACCTGTGCTTCCGGCTGCTCGACTCCGCCCCGTGCAAGGAGGCCCTCGCGCGGTCGGACGGACCGCTCGCCGTGGTGGTGTCGGAGTGGTTCTTCGAAGAGGTGGTCAGGCACCATCCGGGCAGCGACCCCGGGGACTACAAGCGGTTCCGGGTCCGCGTGAAGGAGGCCAGGGCCACCGGGTTCGTCCGCCTAGTGGACGGTTCCGGGCACGGGCGCGAGGTGCGCGCGGATCCTGGCCGGCCGGAGATCTGGAGGGTGCCGCGGCGCAACCGGTTCTTCACCGGCCGCCGAGAGATCCTGGAACGGGTGGGCCAGGCACTGCTGGCGCCCGGCGACCCGTCCGCGGCCTGCGTGCTCCATGGGATGGGCGGGGTCGGCAAGAGCCAGCTCGCCCGGGAGACCGCGCACCTTCTCGCGCCCCGCTTCGACGGGGTCTGGTGGGTGGACGCCGGTGACCCGTTCTCCCTCGTCCGGGATCTGAACGAGCTCGCCGACCGGCTGGGGGTGGCGCGGGGCGGCGCCGGACGCAGGGCGGGCGTGCTCTACCACGAGCTGGCGCGGCGGGGCGAGCGCTGGCTGATCGTCTACGACAACGCCGAGGACCAGGCCGACCTGGAGCCGTGGTGGCCCGCCGTGGACATCGGGAGCGTGCTCGTCACCTCGCGGACGTCGTCGTGGCGGCTGGCCGACACGGTCCACGTACCACCCTTCACGCGGGACGAGTCGCTGGCGTTCCTCGCCAAGGCCACCGGCGGCGCCCCGGAGGAGGCGGCCCCGGTCGCCGCCGTCCTGGGCGACCTGCCGCTGGCCCTCGCGCAGGCCGCGGCGTACGTCACCCGCAACCGGACGGGCTGGCGGCGCTACTCGGAGCTGCTCGACCGCTCCCCGGCGCAGATGATGCACCTGAACCAGCCCGACGACTACTACGGGACCGCCGCCACGACGTGGTCGATGTCGATGGCCCGGGTCACCGCCGACCGGCCGGACAGCGCGCGTCTCCTGCGACTGCTCACGTTCTTCGATCCCGACCACATCCCCCGCGACGTCATGACGCCGGGTCTCCGGACGGCCCCGGCGTGGCTGCGGGCGCTGGCCGACGAACCCGTCCGCTACGACGAGGCGGTGGGAACGCTCTCCGAGTACGCTCTGTTTATTGCAGTGCCCTTGGCGTCGGGCGCTGAACGCCCTCCTTCGGCGGGCGCTGCGGCGATCGCTGCATCGCTCCGACTCGCCCAGGGGCTCGCTGCGCGATCAGTTTCTTGCTTCGCTCGAACCTGGCTTCGCACGTGATCGCAACGCCGAGGTAGTTGCCGCCTGAGGCAACTACCCTCCCGCCTATTCGCAGTGCCCCCGACGTCAGGCACCGGAGCGCCCTCCTTCGGCGGGCGCTGTACCTATTGCAGCGCCCTTGGCGTCGGGCGTTGAACGCCCTCCTTCGGCGGGCACTGCGGCGATCGCTGCATCGCTCCGACTCGCCTAGCGGCTCGCTGCGCGATCAGGTTCTCGCACGCTCGAACCCGGCTTCGCACGCGATCGCAACGCTGAGGTTGTTGCCGCCTGAGGCAGCCACCCTCCCGCCTGTTTGCAGTGCCTCGGCGTCAGGCGCCAGGGCGCCCTCCTTCCGCGGGCGCTGAGGCTGTTGGTACGCACGTTCAGTGCTCTGGTGGCCTGGGTCAGGTGGGGGGTAGGTGGATGCCGACGATGCAGGTGTCGTCGTCGGTGTCGGCGTTGCTGTGGGTGAGCAGGTGGTCTAGGCGCGCTTCTAGGTTGGTGACGGGTTGCTGGGCGACGGACATTAGGCGATCCAGTGCGTCCCGCATGGAGCCGTCTCGGCGCTCGACCAGGCCGTCGGTGTACATCAGCAGGGTGTCGTCGGGCTCCAGTGTGACGTGGGACTCGTCGTAGTCGCTGTCGTCCAGGGCGCCGAGCATCATGCCGCGGACCATCGGCAGCGTGGTCGCCCGGCCGTCGCGGACGAGGACGGGAGGGAGGTGGCCGGCGCGGGCCCAGCGCAGGGTCCGGGTCGCCGGGTCGTACAGGCCGCACAGGGCGGTGGCGGTGACGTTGTCGGTGAGGTGGTGGGCGACGAGGTTGAGCCAGCTGAGCAGCTGGCCCGGTCCGGCGCCGGTGGCGGCCAGGCCGCGCAGGGCGTTGCGCAGGACGACCATGCCGGTGGCCGCGTCGATCCCGTGCCCGGCGACGTCCCCGACGCACAGCAGGACGTGCCCGGCGGGCAGGACGGCCGCGTCGTACCAGTCGCCGCCGACCAGGTGGTCGTGCTCGGCGGGACGGTAGCGGACGGCCACGCGCAGCCCGGGGGTGTGCACCGGGCCGCGGGTGGGCGGCATGATGGCGCGCTGCAACTGCAGGGCGAGCCGGTTGCGCTCGGCGGCCTCCTGCTCGCTGTGGGCGAGCTGGTCGCGGACGGCGGCGAGCGCGACCTCCGTCCAGTGCTGGGCGGAGATGTCCTGGTAGGCGCCGCGCACCAGCAGGAGGTGGCCCCCGGCGTCCAGGACGGGCTCGGCGACGATCCGCAGATGCCGGACGATCCCGTCGGGGCGCCGCAGGCGGAACGCCGCCGAGGCCGGCCGGCGGTGGTGCAGCAGGGCGCGCAGGAACCGGCCGAGGGCGGCGTCGTCGTCGGGGTGGGCGTGGGCCGGCAGGTCCCGCAGCGAGAGCGGTTCGGATCCGGCCGGGATCCCGTAGAGGGTGAAAAGCTGGGCGTTCCAGGTGATCTCGCCGTTGACGAGGTTCTCCTCGAAGCCGCCGATGCGCCCGAGCCGCTGGGCGTGCTGCAGGAGCCCGGCCAGGCGGGTCGCCTCGTCCTCCAGCCGGCAGATCAGCAGGACGCAGTCGCCGTGGCGGCTGATGCTGATGTCGGCGGTGGTGGTCAGCGGGACGTGGCCGACCAGCGACGTGAGCGGCATCTTGCGGGCGCGGAACGGCTCGCCGGTGGCGTGGACGCGCTCGACCTTCTCGAACAGCCCGTCCTCGCCGGCGGCCAGCGGGTACGCCTCCAGCATCAGTGCCCCGGCGACCGCGCCGCGCGGGCGCCCGGCCACGTCCACGAAGCGGTCGTTGACGTGGTGGATGCGGAAGTCGGTGACCCGGCCGCCGCTGTGGCCGTGCGGCAGCAGGACGAACGCCGGGTCGTGCAGGCCGTCGGCCAGGTCGACCAGCTCGGCCAGTTCCCGGGTGGCGCGCGCGGGCGCCGGCGCTGCCTCCGGGGTGTCCTCCAGAGTGCGGGCGCACAGCTCGGCCAGGGCCTCGACCTGCCGCTCCATCTGCGGGGTGCGCGGCTGCGGGGCGCCGGGCCAGCAGATCTCCAGGACGCCGATGACGCGGCCGCCGGTGCCGGCCGGGACGGTGACCCGCCCGCCGCCGGGCAGCGCGTGGTGGCCGATGGACGGCGGCCCCTCGCGGGCGAGGGAGGCGAACCACACGGGCTGCCGCTCGACGAGCGCCGTCCGGGCCGGGGTCGCGACGCCGGGCGGGACGTAGTGCCAGCGCGCGGGCTCGTCGGCGCCGAATCCCGCCGAGCCCGCCAGGCTCAGCGACGCGTCGGGGCCGGCCGCCCAGATCGCGACCGCGACGGCGCCGAGCGGCCGCAGCGCGTGGTTCAGCAGGGACTCGGCGGCGGCCTGGGCGTCGGCCGCCGCCAGCGCGCCGCTCTCGGCGGTCCGCAGCCGGGCCGCGACCGCGGCGGGCCCGGTCTCCGCCGCTTCCGGGGGTGTGTCCGGGGACGCGGCGGGACGGTCGGCGACCTCGCGCAGGAAGTCCCGGGTGGCCTCGGTGACGCGGTCCCGGGCCGCCTGGTTGATGATCTCGGCCGCCAGCTCCAGCGGGGCCTGGCCCGCCTCCTCGGCGAGCAGGTGCAGCTGCCGCGCGGCCTCGGCCGGGCCGCAGTGCAGCCGCTCCACCAGCACGCCCTTGGCCAGCTCGATCACTCCGCGCCCGTCGGCGTCCGCCTGCGCCCGCCGCACCCGCCGCTGGAGCCGCTCGACCGTGGCGGCCAGGCGGTCGATGCCGTGCGCCGGGCCCGGCTCCGGCGGCGGGGTCCGCTGGGCGGGGTCGCCGGGCCGGCCCGGTGGGATGGGCACGCGCGCTCCTCCGGTCACTCGCGGGACGGCGAGGGACGCGCGCCGTCGTCCAGGCAGCGGTGGATGCAGGCGATGAGGTCGTCGGCGTCCAGCGGCTTGGTGATGTAGTCGTTGGCGCCCGAGGCCAGGCTCTTCTCCTGGTCGCCGGGCATGGCCTTGGCCGTCACCATGATGATGGGCAGCCCGGCGTGCTCGGGCATGGCGCGGATCGCGGCGGTCGCGGTGTAGCCGTCCATCTCCGGCATCATCACGTCCATCAGGACCACCTCGATGTCGGGGTGCGCGGCGAGGGCCTCGATGCCCTTGCGGCCGTTGTCGGCGTGCACCACGCGCATGCCGTGCACCTCCAGGATGCCGGTGAGCGCGAAGACGTTGCGGACGTCGTCGTCGACGATGAGCGCGAGCCGTCCGGCCAGCGAGGCGTCGATCTCGGGCGGGACCGGGTCCCCCGCGTCCCCCTGCCGGACAAGCGGCAGCACGTCGCCGGGCAGTTCGGCCGCCAGGTGCAGGGCGATCCGCTCGCGCAGCTCGTCCAGGCTGCGCAGCAGCTCCAGCGGCTGGGTGTCGGCGCGGGCCTGGAGCCGCCGCTCCTCCTCGGGCCGCAGGCGCCGGTTGTTGTGCGCGAGGACGGGGAAGCCGCGCAGCGCCGGGTCGCCGTCCATGGCGTCCAGGAACCGCAGCGCCGCGCCGTCCGGCATGTCGAGCTGGAGGACCACGCAGTGGCAGGGCTCGGCGGCCAGCGCGGCGGCCGCCTCGTCGGCCCCCACGGCCGTGACGATCTGGACGAGGCCGCCGGTGTCGCCCATGTGGCGGCTGTCGGCGACGGCGCTCTCGGCGACCAGGGACAGCAGCCCGCCCTGCCGCTCCTCGATCACCAGCAGCCGGCGCGGCTGCGCGCTGGACGCGGAAGGTGCGGGCTCCGCTGAACCCGTGCCCGCCGGTGCCACGGCGGACGGGGCGTCCCCCGGTACGGAGCGGAAGTCGGGGCGGGCCACGGGCAGGTAGAAGGTGAAGGTGGTGCCCTGCCCGGGGGTGCTGTCGGCGACGATGGCGCCGCCGAGCAGGTAGGCGATCTCCCGGCTGATCGACAGGCCGAGCCCGGTGCCGCCGTACTTGCGGCTGGTCGTGCCGTCGGCCTGCTGGAACGCGCCGAAGATCGATTCGAGCTGGTGCTCGGCGATGCCGATGCCGGTGTCGATCACCCGGAAGGCGACGGCGCGGCCGTGGGTGCGCGCCGGGGGCGGCAGCTCCGCGGGGTCGGCGTTCTCGATCCGCAGCTCGACGCCGCCGCTGTCGGTGAACTTCACCGCGTTCGACAGCAGGTTCCGCAGCACCTGCCGCAGCCGGGAGCCGTCGGTGAGCACCTCGTCGGGCACGCCGGGGCCGGTGCCGATCCGGAACTCCAGGCTCTTCTGCGTGGTCAGCGGGCGGAACGTCGCGTCGACGTACTCCACCAGGTGGCGCAGCGGGACCGGCTCGGGCGCGAGGTCCATCTTGCCCGCCTCGACCTTGGACAGGTCGAGGATGTCGTTGATGAGCTGGAGCAGGTCCGACCCGGCGGAGTGGATGATGCCGGCGTACTCGACCTGCTTGGGGGTCAGGTTGCGGGCCGGGTTCTGCGCCAGCAGCTGCGCCAGGATCAGCAGCGAGTTCAGCGGCGTCCGCAGCTCGTGGCTCATGTTGGCGAGGAACTCGCTCTTGTACTTGGACGCCAGCGCGAGCTGCTGGGCCCGCGCCTCCAGCTCCTGGCGGGCCTGCTCGATCTCCAGGTTCTTCGTCTCGATGTCGCGGTTCTGGCTGACGAGCAGCGCCGCCTTCTCCTCCAGTTCGGCGTTGGAGCTCTGCAGCTCCTCCTGCCGGATCTGCAGCTCCTCCGAGCGGGCTCGCAGCTCCCCCGCGAGCCGCTGCGACTCGGCGAGCAGCTCGTCGGTGCGGGCGTTGGCGACGATCGTGTTGACGTTGACGCCGATGTTCTCCCGGAGCTGCTCCAGGAAGTCGCGCTGCACCGGGCCGAACGGCCGCAGCGACGCCAGCTCGATCACCCCGAGCACCTGGTCCTCGGCCACGATGGGCAGGACGATCAGGCTGGCGGGGGCGCCCGAGCCCAGCCCGGACGAGATGGCCAGGTAGCCCGGCGGGACGTCCTGGACCGCGATGGTCTGGCGGCTGCGCGCGGCCTGCCCGACCAGCGAGCGGCCGGTGCGGAACCGGGTGGGACGGGACGGGACGGCCGGGTCGCCGTCCTCGGGGTAGCCGTAGGAGCCGATGAGCCGCAGCTCGGTCCCGCCGTTGTCCTCGGCCAGGTAGAACGCGCCGTACTGGGCCGACACCAGCGGCGTCAGCTCGTCCATGATCAGTTCGGCGACCACCGCCAGGTCGCGGTGCCCCTGCATGAGGCCGGAGACGCGCGCGAGGTTGGTCTTCAGCCAGTCCTGCTCCTGGTTGGCGCGGGTGGTCTCGCGCAGAACCTTGACCATCAGGTTGATGTTGTCCTTGAGCTCGGCCACCTCCCCGGACGCGTCCACGGTGATGGAGCGGGTCAGGTCGCCGGACGTCACGGCGCTGGTCACCCCGGCGATCGCCCGGACCTGGCGGGTCAGGTTGCCGGCCAGCTCGTTGACGTTCTCGGTGAGCCGCTTCCAGGTGCCCGAGACGCCCTCGACCTCGGCCTGGCCGCCCAGCCGCCCCTCGCTGCCGACCTCGCGGGCCACGCGGGTGACCTCGGCGGCGAACGCCGAGAGCTGGTCGACCATCGTGTTGATGGTGGTCTTGAGCTCCAGGATCTCGCCGCGCGCGTCCACGTCGATCTTCTTGGTCAGGTCGCCCTGCGCGACGGCGGTGGTGACCTGCGCGATGTTGCGGACCTGGTTGGTGAGGTTGCCGGCCATCGAGTTGACGTTGTCGGTGAGGTCCTTCCACGTCCCGGCGACGTTGGGGACCTGCGCCTGGCCGCCGAGCTGGCCCTCGGTGCCGACCTCGCGCGCCACCCGCGTCACCTCGCCGGCGAACGCCGACAGCGTGTCGACCATCGTGTTGATGGTCTGGGCGAGCGCGGCGACCTCGCCCTTGGCCTCCACCGTGATCTTCTGGGACAGGTCGCCGCGCGCCACGGCGGTCGCGACCTGCGCGATGGAGCGCACCTGGCCGGTCAGGTTGGACGCCATCACGTTGACGTTGTCGGTCAGGTCCTTCCAGGTGCCGCTGACGCCGCGGACGGTGGCCTGTCCGCCGAGGTTGCCTTCCGTGCCGACCTCGCGGGCGACCCGGGTCACCTCGTCGGCGAACGCCGACAGCTGGTCGACCATCGTGTTGATGGTGTCCTTGAGCTCCAGGATCTCCCCGCGCGCGTCCACCCGGATCTTCTGCGACAGGTCGCCGAGCGCCACCGCCGTCGTGACCTCGGCGATCGACCGGACCTGCGCGGTGAGGTTGTCGGCCATCACGTTCACCGACTCCGTCAGCGCCTTCCAGGTGCCCGAGACGCCCTTGACGTCGGCCTGGCCGCCGAGCCGCCCCTCGGTGCCGACCTCGCGCGCCACCCGCGTGACCTCGTCGGCGAACGCCGACAGCTGGTCGACCATCGTGTTGATGGTGTCCTTGAGCTCCAGGATCTCCCCACGCGCGTCCACCCGGATCTTCTGCGACAGGTCGCCCTTGGCCACGGCGGTCGCGACCTGGGCGATGGAGCGGACCTGGCCGGTGAGGTTGCCCGCCATGAAGTTCACCGAGTCGGTCAGGTCGCGCCACGTCCCCGAGACGCCCTTCACATCCGCCTGACCACCCAGCCGCCCCTCGGTGCCGACCTCCCGCGCCACCCGCGTCACCTCGGCCGCGAACGCCGACAACTGGTCCACCATCGTGTTGACGGTGTTCTTCAGCTCAAGAATCTCCCCGCGCGCGTCCACATCGATCTTCTGCGACAGATCGCCCCGCGCGACGGCGGTGGTCACCTGCGCGATGTTGCGGACCTGGCCGGTGAGGTTCCCGGCCATGAAGTTCACCGAGTCGGTCAGGTCGCGCCACGTCCCCGAGACGCCCTTCACATCCGCCTGACCACCCAGCCGCCCTTCGCTGCCGACCTCCCGCGCCACCCGCGTCACCTCGGCCGCGAACGCCGACAGCTGGTCCACCATCGTGTTGACGGTGTTCTTCAGCTCAAGAATCTCCCCGCGCGCGTCCACATCGATCTTCTGCGACAGATCGCCCTTGGCGACCGCGGTGGCGACCTGCGCGATGTCGCGGACCTGCGTCGTCAGGTTGCCCGCCATGGCGTTGACGGAATCGGTCAGGTCCTCCCAGGTCCCCGACACCCCGGGCACCTTCGCCTGCCCGCCGAGCCGCCCTTCGGTGCCGACCTCGCGCGCCACCCGCGTCACCTCGGAGGTGAACAGCGAGAGCTGGTCGACCATGCCGTTGAACACCACGGCGATCTCGCCGAGAAGCCCGTCGGCGCCGTCGGGGAGCCGGGTGCCGAAGTCGCCGTCCCGGACGGCCGTCAGCCCGGCCAGGAGCTGCCGCAGCTCGGCCTCCCCGACCTCTCCCCCGCTCCGCGCCCGGCCGCGCGCCCGGGACTCCTCCGCACTGGAAGCGTCACCCATGTCCCGTCCCTGATCGATGCTTGCTCCATGGCAAATAACGGCGTGGTGAGGCTACCCCAGCCCGCGGAGCACCCGGCCCGGCTTTCTCTTTTCGAGCAGTACACATCCGGCCGCCGACTCGCGCAATGAGCCGGGACGGGGGACGGGTGTACCGGACCCGGCCGCCGCCCGCGCCGGGAGCGCGTGTGACATATACGGGCAAAAGGACGCTACTGGAGGTAGGACCACGATGCGAAGATCGAAAGCGGTTTTCATTCCCCAGGGAGGAAAGCGGCCGTGACCGGCCCGGACGCCGGGAGCCCCCTACGGACCGGGGTTCCCGTGGCCGACACTGTCCCCGTTTGATCGTAGGCTGAAGGCCATGTCCGATGGCCGTCCCCCCTGCGCGTGCGTGATCTGCCACGACTACGGCGACCGCGAGCGCCTGGACAACTTCCAGCTCCGGACGATCGTGCACATCACCCAGTACGGGTGGAGCGTCGTCCTCGCGCACCCGGACGCCGACGGGCCGGGCTGGGCGTACACCATCGGGCTGTGGCACAGCCACCGCTCCCCCGAACTGGCCATGTTCGGCGGCGACGTCTACGAGATGGAGGAGACGCTCAACGCGCTCGGCCGGCAGGCCGCCGACGGCGACGGCCCGGCCGACGGCGAGCGGCGCGACGACGTCGTCCGGGGCCAGCAGGCCGCGTTCCGCGCCGTCGACCTGCGCTGGTACGACGCGTTCCTCGGCGGCGCCGCCGCGTTCTACCGCCGGCCGCCCCTGCCGTTCCTCCAGGTCGTCTGGCCCAACCCGGACGGCCTGTTCCCCTGGCAGCCCGGCACCGACCTGCCCTTCCGGCACTCCCAGCCGTGGCTGTGGCTGGCCCCGACCCAGCACACCAAGAACGCCTGGACGCAGCGCGCGTGAGCCCGCGAACGTGGCCCCGGCGGTCCTGCCGGGGCCGGTGACCAGGGCATAGGATCGGCGGGTGTACGGGCCGATCGCCGAGACCATCAAGACGCAGCGCCTCGTCCTGGAGCCGCTGGCCGTCCACCACGCCGACGAGATGGCCGCCGTGCTGGACGACCCGCGCCTGCACCGGTTCATCGGCGGCGAGCCGCTCACCAGGGACGAGCTGCGCGCCCGCTACGAGCACCTGGTCGCGGGCCCGGCGCCGTTCCACCAGGAGTACTGGCTCAACTGGATCGTCCGCCGCGCCCGCGACGGGCAGGCCGTCGGCTACGTCCAGGCCACCGTCACCCCGGCGCCCCCCGCCTACGCGGTCACGCCCGCGGCCGAGGGCTCCACCGTCACGCCGTCCCCGCGGACGCTGGCCTCGGTCGCCTGGGTCGTCGGCATGCCCTACCAGGGCTTCGGCTTCGCCACCGAGGCCGCCCGCGCCCTGCTGGCCTGGCTGCGCGAGCACGGCGTCGCCGAGATCGTCGCGTCCGTCCACCCGGACAACCGCTCCTCCGCCGCCGTCACCGCCAAGGCCGGCCTGCGCCCCACCCCCGAACGCGCCGACGACGAGATCATCTGGCGCCTCCCCCGCGGGGGGCTTAACAAATGAATGCACTCGCAATGCACTTGCTCCTTGAGGAGCGCAAGGCTATCGTCGTCCATGTCGCGGAGATGGCGTCGCGGCGGTAGACGGGCCGCAGACGCTGTCCAGAAAAGCTGTGCCCCGGGCGGCATGCGATGCAGAGGCGGGCCCGGGGCTTCCACGCACGAGTGTAACACCCCACCCGTTCGCCCCCAC
>NZ_SMKU01000009.1 GCF_004349215.1 Actinomadura rubrisoli
GCTCCCCGGCGGGTCACGGTGCCGCCGGGCGGGGCCGGCTCAGTCGTCCTCCAGGCGGAAGCCGACCTTCAGGGTGACCTGGTAGTGGGCCACCTCCCCGTCCTCGATCTGCCCGCGGACCTCGGCCACCTCGAACCAGTCCAGGTGCCGGAGCGTCTGCGAGGCGCGCCTGATCCCGTTGCGGATCGCGGTGTCGACGGAGTCGGGCGAGGTCCCCACGATCTCGGTCACCCGGTACGTGCGATCGGTCATCTCGGTTCCTCCGCTATTCATGGCGCGACCTGCTGTCGCCTGCCGGACCCCTTGGGCTTACCTTGGAATGGTGAAGGTCAATCCCGGTCGCAGGCCAGAGGTCTACACGGTCACCGACGCCCCCCGGCCGATGTCGGAGGACATCGGCCACCGGCAGCGGCGCTACCTGGTGTCCATGGGCATCCGGACCGGATGCTTCGTCGCCGCGGTGCTGACGGCGATGGCGGGCGCCCCCCTGTGGCTCGTGGGGCTTCTGGTGGTCGGTGCGCTGTTCCTGCCGTACATCAGCGTCGTGTTCGCCAACGGCGGGCGGGAGCCGACCCCCAGCGCACGCTTCGAAGAGCCGGAAGGTCGCGCACAGAAGCCGATTTCCGGACAACGTCCAGAAATCGGGTCGTGACATTCTCTTGACTAACCGCGGGGGGTTTCGGTGTACGATTTGTACCGGCGCTCTGGTCCCCCGTCGGAGCGCCCGTGCCGGTGTTCCGGGCCCCCGTCGGAACACCGATGATGCGGCGCCGGGTGGATTGCCCCCGTATCCACCCGGCGCCGCTTTTCTCTGTCCGGGGCTCCCGCTTGACCCTTCCGTGGACCGCCCATGAGGCCCGTCCCGGGGACGAGCACATCCACCGCGAAGCGCAAGGCCCAATGCTGGCCTGGTCCGGCCACGACCCGAAACCCGGGCACGTCGAACTTTTCCCGCGCCGATCCGTGCGGCGTCGGCCGTGATCCCTCCCCCGCCGGACCGGCGGAGCCGGCCGAGCATCTCCGTCCGCCCAGAAGGCCGCAGACGGCCTCGCAGGGCTCAGGCGAGTACGGAGTGCCGCTCGCGCTCGCGGGATCGCTCACGGCGCCCTGAGGGCCGCAGACGCGCGTCGTGACGGCAGACGCCCGGCCCCTGACTCCGGAGCCGCGCCCCTTTGACGACGGAGCGCGAGACAGATCGGAGATTTGTCTAACACAGCCCCCTTGTGACGTTCGTCTCACGACGAACCGCAAAGGGTTCCGCCATGACGCGGCGCGCCACGGCCCCGCGCGCCTGTCCGCGAACAGGGCTCGGCGATGAGCGCGTACGACAAGGCGCCGCTTCGGGATCCCGCCGGGGGCGGCCGGCGGCGGCCGGGCCGGTGGTGCCCATGGGCCTCGCGCGCGCCGGACGTCGGGGCACCGCCGGGAGGGAACGATCTTCCTTGACTGCCCAGTCACTGTCCTGTCACGGGACACCGCGAGGTCTGCGGCCTGGACGATGCGAGCGGGCCCGGCGCATGTCAGCGGAACGCTAGGTTCCGCCCAGAGGCGACGAGGCGCATCCGGTCGCCGACGAGCTCCCCCACGCGTTGCCACTAGAACTACGTTCGAGTTAACTTAGCGTTCTGATAGTTAAGCGTCCGAGAGGGGCACACCGTGCGCCGCACCCTGTTCAACGAGGATCACGAGGCGTTCCGGGAGACGATCCGGGACTTCATCGCCGCCGAGGTCGCGCCGGTCTTCGGCGAGTGGGAGGAGGCGGGCCACCCGCCGCGCGGCTTCTACAACAAGCTCGGCGAGCTCGGCGTCTTCGGGATCCAGGTGCCCGAGGAGTACGGCGGCGCGGGCGAGACCAGCTTCAAGTACCAGGCCGTGATCTCCGAGGAGTGCGCGCGCGCCGGAGTGAGCTTCGGCGGCTACGGGGTGCACGTCAACCTCGTCCTGCCCTACCTGCTCAAGTACGGCTCCAAGGAGCAGAAGGAGCGCTGGCTGCCGCCGTTCGTCTCCGGCGAGATGATGACGGCCATCGCCATGACCGAGCCCGGCACCGGCTCCGACCTGGCCGGGATGCGGACCACCGCCGAGCGGGACGGCGACCACTACGTCCTGAACGGCGCCAAGACGTTCATCACCGGCGGCGTCCTGGCCGACCGCGTGCTCGTGGTCGCCCGCACGTCACCCGCCACGCCGGAGAACCGCCGGGCGGGCCTGTCGCTCCTGGTCGTCGACACCAGGAGCGAGGGCTACGCGGTCGGTCGCAAGCTGGAGAAGATCGGGCTGCGCAGCTCCGACACCGCCGAGCTGTCCTTCAGCGACGTGCGGGTCCCCGTGGAGGATCTGCTCGGCGAGGAGGGCCGCGGGTTCGAGTACCTGACGCACAACCTCGCCGAGGAGCGCCTCGGCATCGCCACCACCTCCTACGCGTCCGCGGCCGCCGCCGTGGAGCTCGCGCGCGGGTACGTGCAGGAGCGCACGGTGTTCGGCAAGACCGTGTCGTCCTTCCAGAACACCAAGTTCGTCCTTGCCGAGTGCGCCACCGAGGTCGAGGCGGCACGGTCCCTGGTGGACCGCGCGATCGAGGCCCTGGACGCCGGGGAGCTGAGCCCGGCCGACGCCGCCGTCACCAAGCTGTTCTGCACCGAGGTGCAGCAGCGCGTCGTCGACAAGTGCCTGCAACTGCACGGCGGCTACGGCTACATCCTGGAGTACCCGATCGCGCGCCTGTACGCCGACGCCCGGGTCTCCCGCATCTACGGCGGCACCAGCGAGGTCTTGAAGACCATCATCGCCAAGGACATCCAGGTCTGAGCCGGGGGCGGAGCCGCATCGAGCGACACCCGCGCCGCCCGCGCCGCCGCCGGGGAAGATGGAGCGGTGCCCGCACGCGATCGGGGAGGCGACGGTGACCAGCCCGGAATCGGACCGGACGGCCGGCACGGCCGAGACCACGCACACGGGAGACGCCGCCGACGCGGCCCGCAAGGACGGCCGGTCGCGCGACCGGGAGGCGACCGAGGAGGCGCTGCGCGCGGCGGCGATCGCGCTGCTGCGCAGCGGCGGCGTGCTCGCCGGGCTCAACCTGCGTGAGGTCGCCGACCGGGCCGGCGTCAACCGCGGGCTGGTCTACCAGTACTTCGGGTCGCGGCGGGCGCTGCTGCGCTCGGCGCTGTTCCACCGGTCCCGGCCGAACGCCGACGACGCGGCGGAGTCGGAGGGGCTGCCGCTGCGCAAGCGGCTGTCGAGGCTGTTCTGGACGAGCCTGCGCAACCCCGAGCCGGTCGTCCTCGCGACGCTGCTGGTCCTGGACGGCGACGACCGGCCGCGCGTCCTGCTCAACCGCGGCGAGGGCCGGACCGCGCTAGCCGCCGACGCCGCCCGCGGCGAACTGCCCATCGACGACGCGGAGGCCGTGCAGGCGGCCCTGGCGTCCACGATCTACGGCTACACGCTGCTGCGCGAGCACCTCGCGCGCGAGATCGACGTCCCCGCGGAGGAACTGGACGGCCGCATGGCCCGCTGCCTAGAAGCCATGTTCACCCGCCCGCCGGGCTCCTAGGTTCCGTCCTGGTAGCGGCGCACCGCGGACAGCCGTGGGAGCAAGGCAGTAGGAGCTTTGACGAGGGACGGGCCGTACCAGGTTAGGTGGCGGCCGTTGACGAGTGCGATGTCCATGCCGGGGAAGGACTCCGGACCGTCGGTCTCGGTGAAGCGGTACGGCTCGTCGGGCAGGACGACCAGGTCGGCTCCCGTCGCATTCAGCTCGTCCAGGGGGATCTTCGGGTAGCGCTCGGGGTGGTGCGCGTAGACGTTGGCGATGCCCAGGCGCGCCAGGGCGTCCCCGGCGAAGGTGTCGCGACCGAGGACCATCCACGGCCGTCTCCAGATCGGGACGACGGCCGTGCGGGGCGGGCCCGGCGTCACCTTCGACCAGACGTGGTCCGCCTCGTCCAGCCAGGCGGGCACCGGGACGCGGCACGCCTCGGCCAGCATGCGGCGCAGCGAGGCGAGGGCCTCGTCCACGGTGCGGATCTGGGTCATCCATACCGGGATCCCGGCCGCGCGCAGCGCCTCGACGTCGGCGGGACGGTTCTCTTCGGTGTTGCCGAGGACGACATCGGGCCGCAGCTCCGCGATCCGTTCCAGGTCGGGGTTCTTGGTGCCCCGCACGCGCGGGACGTCCAGACCGGCCGGATGGGTGCACCAGTCGGTGGCCCCGGCGAGCAGGCCCGGCGCGGTCACCGCGACCGTCTCGGTGAGGGACGGGACGAGCGACACGACCCGGCACACCTGGTCCGGGACGGGGACCGGGGTGCCGGTGTCGTCGGCGGGGCTCATCGGCGGCGGTCTCAGACGTTGCGGCGGTACTGGCCGCCGACTTCGAAGAACGCGTCGGTGATCTGCTGGAGGCTGCACACGCGCGCCGCGTCCATCAGCACCGCGAACACGTTCTCGCCGGACCGGGCCGCCTCCTTGAGCTCGGCGAGGACGGCCTCGGCCTCGTCGCGGTGCGCCGCCTGGTAGCCGCGGACCCGGTCGAGCTGCGAGCGCTTCTCGTCCTCGGTGGCGCGGGCCAGCTCGATCGTCCTCGGCGTCCCGGCGTCGGCGCCCGGGGCGCGGAAGGTGTTGACGCCGACGATCGGCAGGGAGCCGTCGTGCTTGCGCTGCTCGTACAGCATCGACTCGTCCTGGATGCGGCCGCGCTGGTAGCCGGTCTCCATCGCGCCGAGCACGCCACCGCGCTCGCTGATGTTGTCGAACTCCCGCAGGACGGCCTCCTCGACCAGGTCGGTCAGCTCGTCGATGATGAACGAGCCCTGCAGCGGGTTCTCGTTCATCGCCAGGCCCCACTCGCGGTTGATGACGAGCTGGATCGCCAGGGCCCGCCGGACGGACTCGGCCGTGGGCGTGGTGACGGCCTCGTCGTAGGCGTTGGTGTGCAGGCTGTTGCAGTTGTCGTAGATGGCGATGAGCGCCTGAAGCGTGGTGCGGATGTCGTTGAAGTCCATCTCCTGCGCGTGCAGGGAGCGGCCGGACGTCTGCACGTGGTACTTGAGCTTCTGGCTGCGCTCGTTGGCGCCGTACCGGTCCCGCATGGCGACGGCCCAGATGCGGCGGGCCACGCGCCCGAGGACGCTGTACTCGGGGTCCATGCCGTTGGAGAAGAAGAACGACAGGTTGGGCGCGAAGTCGTTCACGTCCATGCCGCGCGCCAGGTAGGACTCGACGTAGGTGAACCCGTTGGCCAGCGTGAAGGCGAGCTGGCTGATGGGGTTAGCCCCGGCCTCGGCGATGTGGTAGCCGGAGATGGACACCGAGTAGAAGTTGCGGACGCCGTTGGCGATGAACCACTCCTGGATGTCGCCCATCATCCGCAGCGAGAACTCGGTGGAGAAGATGCAGGTGTTCTGCCCCTGGTCCTCTTTCAGGATGTCGGCCTGCACGGTTCCGCGCACGGTGGACAGCACACGCGCGCGCACCGCCGCGTCCTCCTCGCCGGACGGCTCGCGCCCGTGTTCGGCGCGGAACGCCTCCAGCCCTTGGTCGATGGCGGTGTTGAGGAAGAACGCCAGGATGGTCGGGGCAGGCCCGTTGATGGTCATCGACACCGACGTGGTGGGCGAGGACAGGTCGAACCCGTCGTACAGCGCCTTCATGTCGTCCAGCGTGGCGATCGACACCCCGGACGTGCCGACCTTGCCGTAGACGTCGGGGCGCTCGTCCGGGTCGCGCCCGTACAGCGTCACCGAGTCGAACGCGGTCGACAGCCGGGTCGCGGGCTGGCCCTCCGACAGCAGTTTGAAGCGCCGGTTGGTGCGGAACGGGTCGCCCTCTCCCGCGAACATCCGCGCCGGGTCCTCGTTGTCGCGCTTGAACGGGAACACCCCGGCGGTGAACGGGAACCGTCCGGGAAGGTTCTCCGACCGGAGGAAACGCAGCAGCTCGCCGTGGTCGGTGTAGCGCGGCAGGGCGACGCGCGGGATGCGGCTGCCCGACAGCGACTCGCGGGTCAGGCTCGTCCGCAGCTCCCGGTCGCGGATCCGGACCACCTGCTCGTCGCCGGAGTAAGACTCGACGACGGCCGGCCAGCCCTCGATCAGCTCGGCGTCGCGCGGGTCGACGTCGCGGCGCGCCCGCTCCAGCAGCACCTCGACCTCGGAGGCGTCCGTCAGCTCGGCGCGTACCTCGTCCAGCCGCTGGACGCGCCGGACGGCCTCGGCCTGGCGCGCCGTCTCGGCGTGGTAGCCGCGGACGGCCTCGGCGATGTCCGACAGGTACCGGACGCGGGCGGGCGGGATGATCGTGGCGGCGCCCGTGGACACCTTCGTCCGGGCCTCGGGCAGCGTGCCGGGCTCCAGGTGCAGGCCGTGCCCGCCGAGCAGGCCGCCGAGGTGCTGGTAGAGCGCGGTGACGCCGTCGTCGTCGAACGTGGCGGCGCTCGTGCCGAACACGGGCATGTCCTCCGGCCGCGCCCCGAACGCCTCCCTGTTGCGGACGAGCTGCCGCGACACATCCCGCAGCGCGTCGGCCGCCCCGCGCCGCTCGAACTTGTTGATCGCGACCACGTCGGCGAAGTCGAGCATGTCGATCTTTTCGAGCTGGGTCGCGGCGCCGAACTCGGGCGTCATCACGTACAGGGACACATCCACCAGCGGCACGATCGCGGCGTCGCCCTGCCCGATGCCCGGCGTCTCCAGCACGACCAGGTCGTAGCCGGCGGCCTTGCAGGCGGTGACGATGTCCCCGATGCCGTCCGGCAGCTCGCGCGCGCCGCGCGTCGCCAGCGAGCGGAAGAACACGTGGTCGCCGTCCAGGACGTTCATGCGGATGCGGTCGCCGAGCAGCGCGCCGCCGCCGCGCCGCCGGGTCGGGTCGACCGCCAGCACCGCGACGCGCAGCTTGTCCTGCTGGTCGACGCGCAGGCGCCGCACCAGCTCGTCGGTGAGCGAGGACTTGCCCGACCCGCCGGTGCCGGTGATGCCGAGGACGGGGACGCGCCGCCCGCCCGCGGCCTCGGCCAGGCGGGCGCGGTGGCCGTCCGGCAGCCTCCCGGCCTGGAGGCAGGTGATGGCCCGCGCGAGGGCGCGCCGGTCCCCGGCCACCACGGCGTCCGCGTCGGCGGGCTCCCCGGCCAGGTCCACGTCGCAGTCGCGCACCAGCTCGTTGATCATGCCGGGCAGGCCGAGGCGCTGGCCGTCCTCGGGTGAGAAGATCCGCACCCCGGCCTCCGACAGCCGCGCGATCTCCTCGTGGACGATCACGCCGCCGCCCCCGCCGAACACCCGCACGTGCTCGGCGCCGGCCTCCTTCAGGCTGCGCGAGAGGTACTCGAAGTACTCGACGTGGCCGCCCTGGTAGGAGCTGATCGCCACGCCCTGCGCGTCCTCCTCCAGGACGGCGTCGACCACCTCCCGGACCGACCGGTCGTGGCCCAGGTGGACCACCTCGGCGCCCTGCGACTGAAGGATCCGCCGCATGATGTTGATGGCCGCGTCGTGCCCGTCGAACAGCGCCGCCGCCGTCACGAACCGCACCGGATGCACCGGCACGTGGAGGTCCCCGCCGGAACGCGTCACGCTCTCCCACCTCAACCCTTGGACATCCAATATTTGGAAGTTAAAATAGTTTCCGTGCGCGACTCAGTCAAGGCCGCCCCGGTGGCATACGGTGGCACGATGCCCGACATCCCCGACTTCATCGCCGAGGCTCACCGCCAGTGGAGCGCCCGCTGGCCCGAGCACGCCGACCACATGGCGGCCGTCACGTCGGTGATGCGGGCCCAGCAGCTGCTGCTGAGCCGGATCGAGGCCGTCCTCAAGCCGTACGGGCTGACGTTCGCCGCCTACGAGGCCCTGCGCCTGCTGGCCTTCGCCCGCACCGGGACGCTCCCCATGGGCAAGATGGGCACCCGGCTCATGGTCCACCCGGCCTCGGTCACCAACGTGATCGGCCGCCTGGAGCGGCGCGGCCTGGTCGGCCGCCGCTCCTCCCCCGACGACCGCCGGGTCGTCCTCGCCACCATCACCCCCGCCGGACGGGAACTGGCCGAGGAGGCCACCGCGGCCCTCAACGAGTCCGGCTTCGGCATCGCCGACCTGCCCGCCGCCCAGGCCGCCCAGATCACCACAGCCCTCCGCCCCGTCCGCGTCTCCGCCGGCGAGCTGGCGCCCTAATTTGCAATCCCGGCCCAAGGTGCTCGCCTGGCGGCTCGCACCTTGACCGTGCTTGTGCGAGCGCGAATCGCTTCGCGATCTTCCCGGTGGGGCTCGCCTCCGGCTTCGCCCCACCGGTCAGGGCGCGCGCTCGCGTGACGGTTGAGGTCGATGCGCATCTGGCACTCGCCCTCTCGCTCAGTCGGGGCCTACCCGGCGCCGTGCCTGGATGCGGGGCAGTGGATGCCGGGTATGTACGGACCACGCGGGGTCCGTGGGCGGTTGGGCGGAATGATCAAATATGCTGCGGGTCACATCCGTTGTGTCGCAAGGAGGCGTAATGGCGGATTCGCCGGCGATGACGTACGGCGGCTATCTGCGGCTCGACAGGCTCCTGTCGTGCCAGGAACCGAAGACGCAGGCCCACGACGAGCTGCTGTTCGTCATCATCCACCAGGTCTACGAGCTGTGGTTCAAGCAGATCCTGCACGAGGCCGCCCTGCTCCAGCGCAGGCTGGAGGAGGGCAACAGTGCGGGCTCGCTGCACACCGCGCGGCGGATCGCCAAGATCCTCAAGACGGTGGTCGGGCAGCTGGACGTGCTGGAGACGATGACGCCCCGGCAGTTCGCCTCGTTCCGGGACGCGCTCGGGAACTCCAGCGGGTTCCAGAGCGAGCAGTTCCGCGAGCTGGAGGCGGTGCTCGGGCGGCGCGCGTTCCCCGCCTCGGACCTGCGTGACGACGAGCGGCTCCAGGCGGCCGTGGCCCGTCCGTCGCTGTTCGACTCGCTGCTGCGCTACCTAGCCGGCCGCGGCCTGCCCGTCCCGCCGGAGGCGCTCGACCGCGACACCTCGCTGTCCTGGGAGCCCGACCCCGGTGTCCAGAAGGTGCTGCTGACCGTCTACGCCGACGAGAGCGGACCGGCGGCCGAGGTGTGCGAGGCGCTGGTGGACGTGGACGAGGGCATCCAGGAGTGGCGGTACCGGCACCTGAAGATGGTCGAGCGGACCATCGGCGCCAAGATCGGCACCGGCGGGTCGGCGGGCGCGGACTACCTGCGCTCCACGCTGTTCGCCCCCGCCTTTCCCGACCTGTGGGAGGTCCGCTCGCAGACCGAGGAGGTCCCGGTCCATGGGGCGTGACGGCGCGGACCGGCGGGTGGCCGTGGTCGGGGCGGGGCTGGCGGGCTGCCTGCTGGCCGTCCTGCTGGGCCGCCGCGGCTTGGAGGTGACGGTCTACGAGCGGCGCCCCGACCCCCGGGTCGCGGGCGCCGAGCAGGGCCGCTCGATCAACCTGGCGATCTCGGCGCGCGGCCTCGCGGCGCTGGAGCAGGTGGGGCTGCGCGAGCAGGCCCTCGGACGGGCGCTGCCCATGCACGGGCGGATGGTGCATCCCCTGGGCGCCGACCAGAACTTCCAGCCCTACAGCGCGGACGGCCGACGCGCCATCAACTCCATCAGCCGCGCCGGGCTGAACGCCTCGCTCCTGGACACCGCCGAGGCGACGCCCGGCGTCAAGCTGCGCTTCTCCCAGCGCGTCACCGGGGTGGACTCCCAGGCGGGCGCCCTCATCCTGGAGGACGGCGAGGGGCGGCAGAGCACCGAGCCCGCCGGAGTCGTCCTGGCCGGGGACGGCGCGTACAGCGCGGTCCGCGCGTCCATGGGTCTCGAAGGCGATACCGACTTCCTGGAGCACGGTTACAAGGAGCTGACCGTCCCCGCGCGGGACGGGGAGTTCGCGCTCGACCCCGACGCGCTGCACATCTGGCCGCGCGGCACGTCCATGATGATCGCCCTGCCCAACCTCGACCGGTCGTTCACCTGCACGCTGTTCTGGCCGAAGTCCGAGTTCGAGGCCCTGGACACGCCGGAGAGGGTCGCGGCGTACTTCGCCGAGCACTATCCGGACGTGGCGGGCCTGATGCCCGACCTGACCGCCGACTACGAGCTGAACCCGGTCGGGTCCCTGGTGACCGTCCGGTGCTGGCCGTGGGTGAAGTACGGCGACGGCGCGATCGTGGCCCTGCTCGGCGACGCCGCGCACGCGATCGTGCCGTTCTTCGGGCAGGGCGCCAACTGCGCGTTCGAGGACTGCATCGAGATCGACCGGTGCCTGGCGGAGACCGGCGGCCACTGGCCCCGCGCGCTGTCGCTCTACCAGGAGCGGCGCAAGGCCAACACCGACGTGATCGCCGAGATGGCGCTGGACAACTTCATCGAGATGCGCGACCGGGTGTCGTCGCCGGTCTTCCGCGCGAAGCGGGCCGCGACGCACGCGCTGGAGCGGCGCCTGGCGGGACGCTACGTCTCCCGCTACGAGCTGGTGTCGTTCTCCACGATGCCGTACGCGGAGATCCCGGCCCGGATCAGGCGGCAGAACCGTGTCCTCGCCGCGTCCGTCCTGGGCGGCGCCGCCCTCCTGGCCGTGACCGCCCGCGCCCTGCTCCGCCGCCGCTGACACGCCCCGCCGGCTAGCGGTCGGTGAGCAGGTCGTAGACGGCCGCCGCCAGGGCGGCGAGGACGAAGGCGAGGATGACGATGAGGCCGTGCCGGAACGCCGCCGCCCAGTCCCCGCGCGTCCCGGCGACGGTCGCGAAGAACACCGAGCCGACGGCGGCGATCCCGGCGGCGGTGCCGACGCGCTGGCCGGTCTGCAGCACCCCGGCGGCGCTGCCGCCCTGGGCGAAGTGCACCTCCGACAGCGTGATCGTCTGGTTGGGCGAGATCACCATCCCGCTGCCGAGCCCCGCCACCAGCAGCGGGACGGCCGTCGCCCACGCCACGCCCCGTCCCGGCTCCAGCTCGACGGCGATCCACGCGGCGACCAGCCCCGCGGCGACGACGCCGAGGCCGACCGCGACCAGCGGGCGGCCGAACCGGGAGACGACCCGTCCGGCGAGGGCCGCCGCGACGCCCGACCCGACCGCGAACGGCGTGATCGCCAGGCCCGCCTCCAGGGCGGTGTAGTGCAGCCCGTTCTGCAGGTAGAGGGTGAAGATGAAGAAGACGGCGGTGAACCCGGCGAAGTACAGCAGCGCGATCGCCGCGCCCAGCGCGTAGGAGCGCAGCCGGAACAGGCCGAGGTCGACCATCGGCGTCCGGGCCCGCCGCTCCCACGCGACGAACGCGGCGATCAGCGCCGCGCCCGCGGGCACCAGCAGCCACTTCAGGGCGCCGTGCCACTGCTGCTCCTGGACGAACGGCAGCAGCACGCACAGGACGCCCGCGCCCAGCAGCACCACCCCCGGCGGGTCGAGACCCCGCCGCTCCCCGTAGACCGGCGCGGGCAGCAGCCGCCACGCCAGGACGAGCGCGACCACGCCGACCGGGACGTTGACGTAGAACACCCAGCGCCAGCCCTCCTCGGGGCCCGCCAGGGCGATCAGCGCGCCGCCGAGCAGCGGCCCGACGGCGGTCGCGACCCCGATGACGGCGCCGAGCGCCCCGAACGCCCGGCCCCGGTCGGCGCCCTGGAACAGCTGCTGGATGAGCCCGGCCACCTGCGGATTGAGGATGCCGCCCGCGACGCCCTGGACCAGCCGCGCGACGACCAGCCACAGGATGCCCGGCGCAACCCCGGCCAGCGCGCTGGCGGCGGTGAACAGCGCCAGGCCGCTCATGAACACCGCCCGCCGGCTGCGGGCGTCCCCGAGCCGGCCCGCCGGGACGAGCACCAGCCCGAACGTCAGCGCGTACCCCGACAGGATCCATTGCAGCCCGGCCTCGGAGGCGTGCAGCCCCTCGCGGATCGACGGCAGCGCTACGTTGACGATGCTGACGTCCAGCAGGGTCATGAACGCCGCGACCAGGCACACCGACAGCGCCTGCCAGCGGCGGCGCCCGGCTGCCTCCGCCTCGGACCCGCTGGTCGTGTCGGTGCGCACGAGCCGGGTCCTTTCCAGAGATCACCACGTCAAACGCGGCGCGGACGCTCCGGACGCCGCCGCCGCGACCGGCTGTGCCACGATTGCCGCGTGACCGAATCCGCGCCCGGGACCGACGAACTCCAGTGCTCCGCCAAGGGCTGCCGCGCCGACGCCGTGTGGGCGCTCCGCTGGAACAACCCCAAGATCCACACCCCGGACCGGCGGAAGATCTGGCTCGCGTGCGACGAGCACCGCCAGAACCTGTCGGCCTTCCTGGACCGCCGTGACTTCCTGCGCGACGTCGTCCCGGTCGACGACCGCAACCTCCCGGAGGGCCGGGTCTAGGGCCGCTTCTCTTGGGCCTGCGTTCTGTTGCGCGACGCCCAGACCCGTAAGACGCGCCCTACGCGTCGGTGCGGGCGCGCTCGTCCGGCGGCGCGTCCACGTCGCCGCCCGTCCAGCCCTCGGCCATCTCGGTCAGGCGCGCGGCGGCGTCGCGGGCGGGGGCGCCGCGGCCGACCGCGAGGCCCAGCAGGTAGGCCGTGAGCGGCGCGCCCGGACGCGCGACGCCGTGGGCGACGTCGCGGGCCAGGTCGAGCACCAGGTCCCGGTCGATGTCGCCGCGCTCCAGCCCGAGTTCGAGGCAGGCCGCGTTCATCCATTCCTCCAGTACCGACATGCTCCCCCTTCACGCGTCGCCGCAGCCCCATGGACGTCGCCGCAGCCCCATGGACACTGCCCACTCTCGCATGCTCAAAGCGGGTCGGGACCGGCCAGGTGCTCGGCGCGGGCCAGTTCCTCCGGCGTGTCGCAGTCGTACCAGGGCGGACCCTCCCCTGCGGGCAGGGCGACCCTGGCGGGCTCCAGAGGGCCGAGCACGCCGCGCAGGGACGCGCCCGTGTAGGAGTCGAGGGCGGCGCGCAGGGTGGCGGTCCGCCAGCATCCGGCGAGCCACTGCTCGCGGCCCCGCTCGTCCACCAGGACCGCCCCGGCCGCCGCGGGTCCGCGCGCCGCGTCCAGCAGCCGGACGAGGTGGACGGGGCGCAGGAACGGCAGGTCGGCGGCCAGCAGCGCCAGCCATGGCGCCCGCACCTCGGCCAGCCCGGCGCGCAGGGCGGGGACCGGGCCCGCGCCGGGCGGGTCCTCGCGGACGACGACGGCGCCCGGCAGCACGTCCCGCGGCGGCCCCACCACGACCAGCCGGGACGCGTCCGCCGCCGCGGCGGCGACCCAGGCGATGAGGGGACGGCCCCCGACCGGCGCGGCGGGCTTGTCGGCGCCGCCGAGCCGGCGGGCGCGGCCGCCCGCCAGCAGCACCGCGTCGAAGATCACGGGCGCGCCTCAGCCGCCGATCGCCGACATGGGACGGGCCGGCTGCAGGAACGACGGATCGTCGATGCCGTGACCGGCGCGCTTGGCCCACACCGACTTCCGCCAGCGGTCGGCGATCTCGGGATCGGTGGCACCCCCGCGCAGGGCGTCGCGCAGGTTGGACTCCTCGGTCGCGAACAGGCAGTTGCGGATCTGCCCGTCGGCGGTGAGGCGCACCCGGTCGCAGGCGCCGCAGAACGGGCGGGTCACCGACCCGATCACGCCGACCGTCTCCGGGCCGCCGTCGACCAGGAACGTCTCGGCGGGGGCGCTGCCGCGCGCGTGCGCCTCGTCCGGTGCGAGGTCGAACCCGGCGGACAGCCGGTCGAGGATCTCATCGGCGCCGATCATGTTCTCGCGGGTCCAGCCGTGCTGGGCGTCCAGCGGCATCTGCTCGATGAACCGCAGCCGGTAGCCGTGCTCCAGGCAGAAGCGCAGCAGCGGGACGGCCTCGTGGTCGTTGATCCCGCGCATCAGCACCGCGTTGATCTTGACCGGCTCCAGGCCCGCCTCGCGCGCCGCCGCGAGACCGGACAGGACGTCGGGCAGCCGGTCGCGGTTCGCCAGCCGCCGGAAGGTCGCGGGGTCGAGGGTGTCGAGCGAGACGTTCACCCGGTCGAGGCCCGCGTCCGCGAGCGGGGCGGCGGTCCGGGCGAGGCCGATCCCGTTGGTGGTCAGGGAGATCTGGGGACGCGGCGCCAGCTCCGCCGTGCTGCGCACGATCCCGGCCAGGCCGCGCCGCAGCAGCGGCTCGCCGCCGGTGTAGCGGACCTCGGTGATCCCCAGCTCGCGGACGCCCAGCCCGACCAGCCGCACCACCTCGTCGTCGGTGAGCAGTTCGGGCTTGGGCAGCCAGTCCAGCCCCTCGGGCGGCATGCAGTACGAGCACCGCAGGTTGCACCGGTCGGTGAGGGAGACCCGCAGGTCCGTCGCGGTACGGCCGAAGGTGTCGACCAGCACGGGCGCCCCTTCCTGCTGCGCGGCGGCACGGCTCGCGGGCCGCCGGGTGGTTTTGCGGTCAATCACTCCAGCCTATTCCGGCGGTTGACGATTCGGCGCATCGCGGGAGACGGTATCGACCCGATCTCCAGGGCGTCCGGATGGAGAATCGTCCAAGACGATCCGTCCGGCGACCGCCGGGCACGCGGGGAGGCATGGGTGGGCACGTCACGGGAGTGGGAGTTCGCAGGGGTGCGGGGAGCCGTCACCGCCCGGATCCGGGCGGCGGCCGGGGAGCCCCGCCACGTCGCGGTGTCCGTGCGCGGCGACATCGTCGCTCTCATCGACCGGGTGCCCGCCTGACCGGCGGCGGGACGGGGACCGCCGACATGGATGCTCCAGAGGGATCCCGGCCGCGCCGGGCGCTGCGCGCGGCCGGCCGCCGGGCGCGGCGCCCGATCCGGCGGCTCGCCCGGACGTCGCTGCGCGCCCGGCTGCTGGCGATCACGACCGCGCTGGTCGCGGCCGGGCTCGCCATCGGCTCCGGCGTGGTGATCAGCGCGCTGGGCCGCTACCAGACCGACCGGGTGGACGACCGGCTCGGCGCGACGGTCAAGGCGATGTCGATGCGCCCCATCGCCCCGGACGGCGAGCCGGACCGCGCGCCCGACCCGCAGCAGCTCGGGCCGGTCTTCGACGTCCTCGGGTTCTCCTACATGGTGTTCCTGCGCTCCGACGGCTCCGTCGCCCGCGTGATCTACAGTCCGGGCGTCGACGGGCGGTCGGAGCCGCGGCTGCCGAGGCTCGACTCGTCGGCCGTCGCCCGGCGCGCCGGGCGGCCGTTCGACACGCCCGGGCAGGGCGGCTCGGGACGGTGGCGGGCCATCGCCGTGGGCCTTCCGGCGGCGGCGCAGTCCTCCCAGCTGCTGACGGGCCTGCGGGGCGGCAGCCTGGTCGTGGCGGCCCCGCGCGGCGACATCGACGCCACGCTCGCCCGGATGCGCGCCACGAGCCTGGTCACGGGCGGCGCCGTCCTGGCCGGGCTGGCCGTGCTCGGCTGGTTCGCGATCGGCGCGGGGCTGCGCCCGCTGCGCCGGATCGAGGGGACCGCCGCGGCCATCGCGGGCGGCGACCTCACCGACCGCGTCCCGGATCTGGCCCCGCCGGGCTCGGAGATCGGACGGCTCTCGGCCGCGCTGAACGGCATGCTCGGCCAGCTGGAGGAGGCGTTCGCCGCGCGCGCCGCGTCCGAGACCCGGATGCGGCGCTTCGTCGCCGACGTCAGCCACGAGCTGCGGACGCCGCTGTCGGGCATCAAGGGGTTCACCGAGCTGTACCGGATGGGCGGCCTGGCCGGGCCCGGCGAAACCGGCCGGACGATGGGCCGCATCGAGCGGGAGGCGGCCCGGCTCGCGAACCTGACCGAGGACCTGCTGCTCCTGGCCCGGCTGGACGAGCACTCGTCCGCGGGCGGGACGCCGCCACTGGACCTCAGCCCGATGGACCTGCGGACGCTCGCCGCCGACGCCCAGCACGACGTCCGCGCGCTGGACCCGTCCCGTCCGATCGAGCTGACCGGCCCCGGCGGCGGCCCGCCGGCGGCGGCGCCCGTCCTCGGGGACGAGGAGCGGCTGCGGCAGGTCGTCAGCAACCTGGTGGGCAACGCCGTCGCCCACACCCCGGCGGGCGGCCGGGTCCGGATCGGCGTCGGCACCCGCGGCGGCCGGGCCGTCCTGGAGATCGAGGACGAGGGGCCCGGCCTGGCCCCGGAGCAGGCCGAGCGGATCTTCGACCGCTTCTACCGCGCGGACCGGTCGCGCGCGCGGGGCGGGACCGGGGGCGCGGGCCTCGGGCTGGCGATCGCCCGGTCGCTGGTGACCGCGCACGACGGGCGCATCGAGCTGGACACCGAGCCGGGACGCGGCGCGACGTTCCGCGTCTCCCTGCCCGTCCTGGAACCGACGACCGCGCACCCGCCCGAACCGGAAGGCGCGCACCGGCCCGAGCGGGAAGGGCCGCCTCCGCGAGGGTGAACGGCGGCCGTGAGTTCCCTGGGAGTCTCCTGGGAACCCCGCCGGCCGTTCCGCCGCGCTCAGCACGCCCACCTGCGACGATCACGTTCCGTGCGTCCGCGGGCGGCGTCCTTCTCCCAGCCGCCGCACGGCCGGCTCCCAGGGGCCGGACGGGCGGCCGCGCGAGCCTGACCGGCGTGAAGACGAACATCTCCGCAGAGGACAACCGCATATTCGCCCGGCTCGGCCGCATGGTGGTCGGCCATCCGTGGCGCGTCATCGCCGTGTGGGCCGTGGCCGCCATCGGGGTGATCGTCCTGTCCCCCGGCCTGCCGACCAGCAACGACGAGAGCGACTTCCTGCCCGGCAAGTACGAGTCGGTGAAGGCCGAGAAGGTGCGGGACAAGGCGTTCCCCGACACGTTCGCGCCCGGCGCGGTGATCGTCGTCCGCCGGGCGGACGGGCGGCCGCTGACCACCGCCGACTCCGAACGCGCCGCCGGGCTCGCCGCGTCCGTCCAGGCCGCGCGCATCCCCGACATCGCCGGGCTGGTGGCCGGGCCGCCGTCGCCGAACCGGCTCGTCCAGACGATCAGCGTCCGGATGCCGAAGGACGTCGCGACCGACAGCCCCGAGGCCGGCGACGCGGTGAAGGTGCTGCGCGGCGAGCTGGACCGGCGCACCTCCGGCACCGGCCTGCTGGCGCGCACCACCGGGGCCGCCGCGGCGACGCTGGACGACAAGGAGGCCAGCGGCGACGCCGACGCCCTGATCATGATCGCGACGCTGGCGCTGATCCTGATCCTGCTGCTGGCGATCTTCCGCAGCCCGGTGACCGCGCTGCTGCCGATCGCGGTGCTGGCCGTGCTGTCCCAGGTCGCCAACGGCCTGATCGCCTCCGCCGTCAAGGCCCTGGGGCTGAAGGCCGACAGCTCGGCGTCCCAGCTGCTCATCGTGGTGCTGTTCGGCGTCGGGACCGACTACATCCTGTTCCTGCTGTTCCGCTATCGGGAGCGGCTGCGGGCGGGCGACGACCCGAAGACCGCGATGGTCGGCGCCCTGGCCCGCGTCGGCGAGGCGATCACCTCGGCGGCCGGAGTGGTCATCATCGCGTTCATGGCGATGACGCTGTCGTCGCTGTCGCTGTTCCGCTCGTGGGGCCCGTCCCTCGCGATCGCCGTCACCGTGACGCTGCTGGGCGGGCTGACGCTGGTCCCCGCCGTCGTGTCGCTGATCGGGACGAAGGTGTTCTGGCCGTCGAAGTCCTGGCGGCACGAGCCGGAGGCGGCCAGGTTCGCCCGGGTCGGCGCCGCGACGGCGCGCCGCCCGGCCCTCTACGTCGCCGTGACCAGCGGGATCCTGGCCGTCCTGGCGTTCGGCGCCCTGGGCTTCAAGCCCGACTTCGACCTGGCCACCGGAGCGCTGCCCGCCTCGGCGGAGTCCCGGGTCGCCCTTGAGGACCTGAAGAAGGGCCTGCCCGCCGGGTCCACCGACCCGACCCACGTGTACGTGCGCGGCGAGAGGCTCGACCGGGCGGAGCTGGCCCGGTTCGGCACCCGCCTCAAGGCCGTCGAGGGCGTCGGCCAGGTCGCCGAGCCCGAGGTCAGCAAGGACGGCACGACGGCCGGGTTCACGGTCGTGCTGTCGGCCGCCCCCGAGTCGGCCAAGGCGCTGGACACCGTCCGCGGCCCGCTGCGCCGCGCCGCCCACGAGGCCGCGCCCCAGGGGACGGACACGCTGATCGGCGGCAGCACGGCGGTGTTCGTCGACATCCGCTCGGCGATGAACCGCGACTACTCGGTCGTGTTCCCCGTCGCCGCCGCGCTGATCTTCCTCGTCCTGGCGCTGCTGCTGCGCAGCCTCGTGGCGCCCTGGTACCTGCTCCTCACGGTCGGCCTCGGCTTCGGCGCGACCCTCGGCACCGCGACGCTGCTGTTCCAGGGCATCGGGAGCGCGCCGGGCCTGCTGTTCCACCTGCCGCTGATCATGTACATGTTCGTCGTCGCGCTCGGCACCGACTACAATATCCTGATCATGGCGCGGCTGCGCGAGGAGGCCCGGGAGGGCCTGGCGCCGCGCCCGGCGCTGGCCGCCGCGATCCGCCACACCGGGCCCACGATCGCCGCCGCGGGGCTGATCCTCGCCGGCTCGTTCGCCGCGCTGACGCTCGCGGGCAACCGGGTCCTTGTCCAGGTCGGCTTCGCGATCTCGTTCGGCATCGCCTGCACCGCGTTCGTCATGGCGCTGTTCCTCACCCCCGGCCTCACCGCGCTCATCGGCCACCGCGCCTGGTGGCCGGGCCACGGGGACGCGCCGCCCGCCCGTCCGGCCCCGGCCCGGGTGGAGCAGCGCACACCGTAGTCTCACAGATCATGGACGAGCGCACGCGGCTGCTGGTGGTGGACGACGAGCCGACCATCCGCGAGCTGCTGTCGGCCAGCCTGAGGTTCGCCGGCTTCGCGGTCACGTCCGCGGCCACCGGGCAGGAGGCGGTGGCCGCGGCGGCCCGCGACCGGCCGGACCTCGTCCTGCTGGATGTGATGCTGCCCGACCTGGACGGCTTCGCCGTGATCGCGCGGCTGCGCGAGCGGGCGGGCCCGACCCCCGTGCTGTTCCTCACCGCGCGGGACGCCCCGTCCGACAAGATCAGGGGGCTGAGCGCGGGAGGCGACGACTACGTCACCAAGCCGTTCGACCTGGAGGAGCTGATCGCCCGCATCCGCGCCATCCTGCGCCGCACCGGCGGCGTCCCGGACGGGCTGCTCGCGGTCGCCGACCTCAGCCTGGACCCCGGCTCCCACCAGGTGCTGCGGGCGGGCGCGCCGGTCGGCCTGTCCCCCACCGAGTTCCGGCTGCTGCGGTACCTGATGGAGAACGCCGACCAGGTCCTGTCCAAGCCGCAGATCCTCGCCCGGGTCTGGGACTACGACTTCGGCGGGGACGCCAGCATCGTCGAGTCCTACATCGGCTACCTGCGCCGCAAGGTGGACACGTCCGAGCCGAAACTCATCCACACCGTCCGCGGCGTCGGCTACGTCCTCCGCCGCCCGCCTCGTCCCTCGCCCTAGCGGCGTCCCGCCTGGCGGGGGCCCGCAAGATGCGGTAGGCGATGCGTCCGCCATCGGACGGGCCCGTCCGGCGCACCCCGCAGTGGGAGGCTCCGCGCCAGTTCGCGCGCTGTCCGCCAGCCCCCACAGCAGCCGCCCCAAGACCCGCGCCCCATGCTGGTCGGACAGCACGTGCCACGTCCCGTGGAACAGGTTGCTGCTGAACCGTACGGTCGTCCCGGGCCGCACCCCCGTCATGACCGCCGTTCCTCCGCAAAGGAGTGAGCCCGCAAAAACCGTAGCGACAGATCGCAACAGCTTTTCCGGTACAGAGGGGTGACCGGATCCGGCCAGGCCACCGGCGTGCGGCCCTCGTCCAACCCGAGCAGGACGAGAAGGATCTCAACGCCGCGTTCCGCGCGTGCCGGACTAAGGAGCGAACAAATGAGGATCGAGCGCACCATGCTGGCCGCGACCTTCCTGATCGGCGCGATTCTGCTCGGCACCGCCGGCTGCTCGAAGTACATGGAACCCTTCAAGGACGCGCCGCGCAGTGGAGTCGACAACGGCGCGCCCGCCGACCTGATCCGAATGCCGGACGGATTCAGCAACGCCGCGACCAAGTGCGATCACGGCAACCGGGTCTACGTCGCCTACCACGGCGACAGCGCCTACGCGGCAATAGCCGTCGTCCCAGCCGACCCCACCTGCGGTGGCCGACGATAAGGCAACCTGACCGGTACCTGGCCGCACGCGGGATGCGCCGGACGACCCTCAACTCCAAGCCGAGTAGCAAAGAGGCAACCGAGGGCCCGCCGAGCCGCCACACTCCTCTCGGCGAGAGGACACCACGCGTGGCCCCGGACATCCGACCACCGGCGAAAAGCCGGTCAACCCGCCACAGGAGGCTCCCCCCATGCGCATCACCCGCCCCGCCTCGGCCATGCCCGCCGTGGCCGCCGCCCTGACCACACTGATCGCCGCCGGATCGCTCGTGCTGGGCCCGGCGGCCCCGGCCGGAGCCGCGGCCGTCCCCAGCCACCGCTGCCCGCAGGGCTACGTCTGCTTCTGGACCGAGCCCAACTTCCAAGGCAAAATGACGGTCTACCAGAACCCGGTCAGCCACTCCTGCGGCAAGACCGAGGCGCAACCGGCCAGGACGATCTTCAACAACGACGACGAGGCGTGGTCGTTCTACCGCGACCTGGACTGCACCACCCTCGCCGTCACGCTCCCCCCAGGCAGGTTCGCACCCGACACCGAGGCTTACAGCTGGAAGTGACCGCACCGCCCCAGCCGCGCCGGGAACGCCACCAAGCGCTGCCTCGGTGACGCGTGGGTGCGGGATCGGCGTCACCCGCACCCACTGGCCCTTCCTGCCGAATTCCTATTCCCGCTCCACCGTATTCAATCCCGCTCCCAGTAACGGTCGAGCCCGCCGTCTTCGGCTGTCAGCCCAAGCCGCTTCCTCATGCGCTCGTCGTCCCTGCGCTCTTGATCAGCCGCTTTCCGTTCCCGCTCTCTCCGCCTTCGCGCCGCTCCTCGATCCATTTGGAGCTGCCGCTGATTTCGCTTGAACAGCCACCTCCGCACTCTCCCCTCCGGCATGTACGTGGGCCGGTAGAAGCCTGGGACCGGCGGCTTATGATCCGAAGCCAACAACGCTTCCATCTTGGCCCGCAGGTCAGGGAGCTGGTCCAGCACGTCATCGGGCGGGAGCGGCGGCTCTGGGAGCTGCACCGGCACGTCATCGATCACTGGTTGCAGCGGCTTACCGTCCGGAATCAGCAGCTCCAGGAACTGCCCCCTCTACACGGCACAACCCTCAGGGAACCGAACCGGATCACTGGAGGTCAACGCCGCCCGCGCCAGAAGGCCGCGAAACTCCTCCTGACGTGAAGCACGTTCAGGGCGCACTGAGAGTCCGCTCAAGGCTTGCACGAAACGCGACAAGTTGCTCATGCAGATCGTACCGAGTGTAGAACCGGGACCCCCCACCAGCCGCCGCGGCGGCGACGGCCAGTGCGTCCACGCTCAGCGCCTTCGCCAGACGCGGGCCGTGCCGCGACGGGACGATCGCCCACCACATCGATAAAGGCCGCACTGCGTCTCCGGCCCGCTCACCCCCAGCCCCGCCTCAGCCTCGGCGACCGCACGCGACTCGTCCGCCGTATCCGCGTCCCCGCTCGGTCTGGACCCGCGAGCTGAGAGGACGGCCATCCAACCGAGCACGTCGGGCGGCCCGCATCGCCCACCAGCGCCCGCCCCGGGACATCATCAGGGAACAGCATCGGCGCAGGGCCGTGAAGACGTTCGGGCGGATGCGTCAAGAACACAATGAACGAAGGGACACCGATGACCGCTCCGCCCGACACTCCGGCCGTGCTCGACGACGCGGGCCTGCTCAGAGAGTCGCTGCACGATCCCGAACGCTTCGCGGTGCTGTACGACCGCCATCTCCCCGCCGTCCACCGCTATCTCGCCGGCCGGCTCGGGCGCGAGGGCTCGGAGGACCTGGCCGCCGAGACGTTCCTGATCGCCTTCCGCCGCCGCCGCGATTTCGACCCCGGCCGTGGCGCCGTGCGGCCGTGGCTGTTCGGTATCGCGACCCATCTGGTGGCCCAGCACCGTCGTACCGAGGCCCGGCGCTTGAAGTTGCTCGGCCGGATCGCCACCGAGGACTCGGTGGCGGGCCACGAGGAGCGGGTTACCGCACAGGTGACGGCTTGGGCGGCCCGGCCCGATTTGGTGCGCGCGATGAGCGCGCTGTCGCGCGGCGACCGCGACGTGGTGTTCCTGGCCGCGCTCGGCGGGCTCGGGTACGAGGAGATCGGCCAAGCTCTCGGCATCCCGAGCGGCACGGTCGGCTCCCGGCTCACCCGGGCCCGCCGAAAGCTGCGGCAGGCGCTCGGCGGCATCGATCCCCTGGAGGAGAACTGATGGACGAGATCACCCTGGTCGAACGTGCCTTCGCCGAGCCCGAGGCCGCCCCGGCCGCCGTCGCCGCAGGCCGTGAGCGGCTCGTCCTGCTGGCCCGCGCCGAGTCCGCCGACCCGCCGCGGCCGCTGGTGCGCCGGGTGCGGCAACGGCCTGTGATCGCCGGCCTGGCCACCCTCATCGCAGCCACCGCGGCCGCCGCGGTAGTGGTCGTCAACGCGGACCCCGCCCCGTCCCGGGCGCCGGGCTCACCGGCCGGCGGCATACTCCTGGTCGCTGCGTCCAAGAGCGAGGCCGCCCCTGCCGTCCAAGGCCGCTACTGGCGGATGAAGGTGGAGACCGGGGAGGAGCACGACGTTGGAACCGGGAAGAAGCACTACAACATGCTCTTGCGCCGAGTCGACGACCGCTGGCACCCCCTCTCGCCGAAGGGCGACGGCTGGTACGCCTGGCAGGTGTTCGCCCCCCGTCCCGCGACCCCGGCCGACGGCCTCGCCTGGCGAGCCGACGGTTCGCCTCAGCGCTGGAAGTGGCGCGCCTGCTCCCGGCCCTCGCCTGACGGGGGTCGCGTGAGCGTGCAGAGCGTGCCGCTCCCCAACGGCGAACGCTGCGGCGAGCTCGACAGCAGCCCCACCCCCGTGCGGGCCCAACGGATGCGCGGCGGGATGAAGGAGTTCCTCAAGGGGATCGGAGCGGACGTGACCAAGCTGTCCGAAGACCCGGCCGTCCTCCGGGGACAGCTGCTCAAGTGGGCGCGCGACGGCGGGACGGGGGGGCCGGTCGAGGGCGAGGCCGCGCAGCTGTGGCTAGGGGTCTCCTACCTGCTGTTCCAGCCGGAGGCATCGGTCAGCGGACGGCTGCGCGCCGCCGGATACCGCATCCTCGCCGAACTACCGGAGGTCAAGCCGCTCGGCCCGGCCACCGACGCGGCGGGGCGGCACGGCCAGGCCCTGGCGCTCGCGATCGGGCACGGCGGCACCGACCGGATCATCATCGACCCGGCCACCGGCGCGCCGCTGGCTCAGGAGTCGTTCGAGAAGGGCCGGCGCGTCCGCTACGAGTTGGTTCTGAAGGCCGAACTCACTGACCGGGGCCCGGCAGCCGACTGACCCGCCTCGGTCGCCCCTGTCAGGTGCTTCCACCTGACAGGGGCGATCGGGGAGCGCGAGGTGACGCGAACGGTGCGGATTGTGCGGCTCTGCCCGTCCACCGCTGCCGCCTCCAGGCGGTCAAGCCACGACGCCACGGGCAACAGTCATGGCGGTTGGGTGATCTGCCGCGCAGCGAAGAGGTGGGGGATCGGCCGGCGCTGTACCGGGGCGGGTTGACATGGGTGGACGGGCGAGATCCGCGCATCGACGCGGTCGTGCTAGTGCCCCGCGCCTGAAATGCGTTGAAGAAGTGTAGTTTGTGTTGGGTGGCTCGTATGGGACGGCCGGTGGCCGAGGTGACGTTGACGGACGAGGAGCGCGAGACGCTCCAGCGGTGGGCTCGGCGGGCCAAGTCGTCGCAGGCGCTGGCGTTGCGGTGCCGGATCGTGCTGGGCTGCGCGGCCGGTAAGGCGAACACCGAAGTGGCGGCCGAGTTGGGGATCTGGCCGCAGACGGTGGGCAAGTGGCGGCGCCGCTTCATTGAGCGGCGGCTGGAGGGTCTGGCCGACGAGCCGCGTCCGGGTGCTCCGCGGGAGATCACCGATGAGCGGATCGAGCAGGTCGTGGTGGCGACGCTGGAGCGAACACCCGAGGGCGCCACGCACTGGTCGCGGGCGTCGATGGCGGCCGAGTCCGGGCTGAGCAAGTCGACCGTCGGGCGGATCTGGAAGGCGTTCCGGCTCAAGCCGCACCAGGTCGACACCTTCAAGCTGTCCAACGATCCGCAGTTCATCGACAAGGTCCGTGACGTGGTCGGGCTGTACCTGGACCCGCCCGAGAAGGCCCTGGTGCTGGCGGTGGATGAGAAGAGCCGGATCCAGGCGCTGGACCGGTCGGCGCCGGTACTGCCGATGATGCCCGGCCTGCCCGAACGCCGTACCCACGACTATCTGCGCAACGGCATCACCACCCTGTTCGCCGCCCTGGACGTGGCCAGCGGCCAGATCATCGGATCGATCCACCGCCGCCACCGGGCCGCGGAGTTCCGCAAGTTCCTGAACAAGATCGACAAGCAAGTCCCCGCCGACCTCGATGTCCACCTGATCTGCGACGACTACGGCACCCACAAGCATCCGACCATCATCAAGTGGCTGGCCGCCCATCCGCGTTTCCACATGCACTTCACCCCGACCTACTCCTCCTGGTTGAACCAGGTGGAGCGGTGGTTCGGCCTGCTCACCGAGCAGAGACTGCGCCGCGGCGTGCACAAGACCCTGCGCGCACTGGAGAACGATATCCGCGACTGGATCAGAACCTGGAACGCCGACCCCAGGCCGTTCACCTGGACCAAGACCGCCGACGAGATCCTCGAACGCCTCACCTCATATCTTGATCGAATTCCCGGCGCGGGACACTAGACGGACGACGCGTGAGCTCGGCACGCAGGTCATGCAGCGGCCAAGGTGGAACATGGAGCTTCTCACCCGACTGCGGCATCGATCCTCCTCACCACGTCTCGGATCCGGTCGTCAGACGCTGCGGCCACCCTCTTCCGCCCCGGTGCGCGCAGCCGCGGCGAACGGTCCCAGTCGGGCCGCGATCGTCGCGCACGCCCCAGTGAGATCGTGGCAGGGCGCCAGCGGATCGCCGGTCGAGGAGATGAACCACGGCACCCCGCCCACGCCCGCCTTGACGCGGACGCTCTCTCCGACGCCCGGCAGTTCGGGCGCGACCACCCGCAGCAGCGCGGGGTGCTGGTCGTAGCGCGGGGACGCCGACCAGCCGACGGCCGTGAGTGCATGGGCGAGGGCGTCCAGATGATCGGTCGCGGTCACCGGCAGTGCGGCGCGGCGGCCGTGGACTCCCGCCCCTTCCCCGACCGCCGCGCCAGGACGCAGGACCGCCCGCCAGGACATGGAATGGCGGACGGCTAGCCCCGCCAGAAACAGGCGGGCGCGGGAGGCCGCCCGCACGGAACCTCCCGCGCCCGCTGGGGACGGCGCGACGCGGGGGCGTGATGCGTCGCGCCGTCCCGGCCTGAGGTGGCGGAACACCTAGATCGCCGACCTACGCAGATACCAATCGACCGTGACGGCCAAGGCGTCCGCGCTCGGCGCCTCGACCAAACGCGGCCCAAGCTGCGACGGGACAATGGCCCACCACATCCCCGTAGCCTCTCCCCACCACGTGGTGATCCCGGCGGGAATCGCCGGTGGAGCGTCCCGGACGGGCGGCAGGTCGACCACCGTGTCGCCCAGCCGATTCATGACCGCTCCTCGAACGACGCCAGGACAGCGTCGACGGTGACCAACAGGTCCCCGACCGGGCCGATCACCCGGTCACCATCCAGCCAGCGGAACATCCCCCGCCGACAGGTCACCAGCCGGGTGCGCCCACCCGGGCCCGTCGCGGTCAGCGTCGTGTCGTAGGCGGTGGCGGTGATCCCGCACTCGCGCAGCTCGACCGCCAGGCCCCGCAACGCGAGCCGGGAGTCGGCCCCGCCCGCCTCCTCCAGCAGCTCGCGCAGCAGCCCGAGCTCATCGGCCTGGGCACCGAAGAACCCGCCTCGCCCGGGCGGGCCCGGCCGCCAAGCGTGCCACCCGGTGCCGCCCGGCACGTCCTTGACCTCCACCAGCCAACCGGGGAACTCCTTCATGAGGCCGCACTGCGTCTCCGGCCCGCTCACCGCAGACCCGCCTCGGCCTCGACGACCGCACGCAACTTCGCGCGCAACTCGTCCGCGGTGTCGGCGTCCGGCTCGGTCTGCACCCGCGAACTGAGAGGGCGACCGTCCAGCCGAGCGCGTCTGGGGGTCCGGATCGCCCACCAGCGGCTCGTATCGGAGGTGTAGACGATCGACCACCGCGGGAACTCCGCGCGGAGCGCGGCCTTCTCCTTCTCAGTGGCGGTTGCTCCGGGCGGCTGCTGTACCTTGCCCATAGCCGGACCTCACTTCCGGTCAGGCCCCGGAACCCCCACTGGGCTAACAGTGGGCCGGGGCCGCCTTATGTGTCACACAACACACTCCCTGTGACCAGTCCCGGCAGTGTTCCCAGATTGGAACTTTGCCGCCCTTGCCCTCTCGGACGTTCCTCGTTAGATGCTCATGCGGTCGTGGAGCCGCCGAAGCGGCTCGGGCACTGTGCGCCGGGCGTCCATCAGGTGGGCCACCACGCCGCGTGCCGAGGGGTGGTAGCGCGTCATCTGAGGTGCGGTCCGGTCGGCCGCCAGTAGCTGCGCGAGTGCCCGATCGTAGTCACTGAGTTCCGCCCTAACGCGCGCCATGTCGATCTGATGGTGCGCGCGGCGCTCGGCCGCGAGCCCGAGCAGCACCGGTTCGGTGATCTCTTCGTCCCGTCGTGCTGCCTCGTCGAGGTCGCCGAGTTCCAGTGCTATAGCGGCACCGTGGATCGCAAGGTTTCCGGGGTTGTAGTCGGTGCCGTGCTCGTCGAGAGCGGGCTCGCCAGCCGCGCGGCTGACTTCGGTGGCCTGCCCGTAGTAGTGCCATGCGTCGGCCTCCTTTTGACCGCGGGCCGCCACGACGGCGGCGCGCAGGCTCAGGGCACCGAGTACCTCAGTGGCATCCGGACGGGACCGGTCGACACTACGGATCGATTTGTCGAGCAGGCGCAAGGCTGGACCGTAGGCGGCGACGCCCATCATCAGCAGCGACCGCCGGTGTGTGATCATGAGCGGCAGATGAGGGTCTTGCGACTGCGCGGCGGCGACGGTCGCACGCTCCATGATCTGCCCCGACAAGTCGTTGTACCCCAGGCGGCGCGTGAGCGAAGCAGCAAGGTTGTGTGCCCGGTGGAGCGCCGTCCATGCACGCGGGCCGCCGACCTCATAGACGTGCCAGGTGAGTTCCTCGATGATTCCCGGCAGGCGGGCGGCAAGCTGGATATGGCGCGCCTGGTGGCGTAGCTCCAGGGCGTCGTCGATCGCGGCGGAGAGCTGGGCGAGTGTGCGCGGCGGGGCGTCGAGCTCCGGGCCTACTTCCACGTAGGCCATGGCGCGTCGCAGGTCAGATATCGAGCCGTGCACCCGGTCGTCGGCGCGAGTGTGACCCCGGTAAGGCTGCCCGTAGATTTCGGCTGGATCCACGGCTAGGGCAGCGGCGACCGCTGCGACGAATGCGGGGGTCGCGACCTTGTGCCCCGCCTCCACTTGCGCGATGTGGGATCGGGAGTAGCGAGCGCGCTGGGCAAGACCGTGCTGTGTGAGCCCGCGCCGCTTGCGTGTGCGCGCCACCCGGACGCCGATGGCATCGGGGGTACCATCATCGGACATAGGCCCTGCCTCTCCTGATCGGTCGCACTTTCAGGCTACGAGGCAGGGCCTATTCACGTCATGGGGTCTGTGCACCCGCCGCAGGGGCTGCGGCGGTCCGCCCAGGGCGATGCCCCAAGAGTTCCCGAAGCCTTCCCTGTCTGGCACGCTCACGCCGTGTACGCAGCCCAGCCCCCCGAACAGCGCACCACCATGGTCACCAGCCTGGCACGCCGGGTGGCCGACGCCGTCCCGGGGCGCGGCTGCGACGCCGCGGTTTTCGCCGCCTACCGGGAGTTGCTGGAGTCTCGGCCGGAGCCCAGAGCGGTCACATAGAGGTCGAACCAGGGCTCGGTCTCACCCGGGTCACCTGGCACGCGGCCGACATGGCGCCACCCCACCGCTGGTACATCGCCTGGACCTCCCCCTCATCCGGCGCGGTGGCGAGCGCTGCTCGCTCCTCGGGCCGTCCGGCGAGCAACTCGTCCAGGAGCCGGCGCCCCAGCCCCCTGCCACGGTGGGTGGGTCGGACGGCCAGGTCAATCACGGCGAACGTCCGCCGTCCGGTCTCAGCGGTGAACCTCGCGGGCTGGACGGGCTCCAGGTCGTCTCACCAAGACGCCCGGGCCGTCAACGGCGCACCGTAGACGAAGCCGACCAGCCCGCCTTCATCCTGTGCGGTGACGGCCTCGAATCCGGGCGAGGCGAGCAGGACCCGCATACGCGCCCGGTAGTCGCCGAGATCGGATCTCGGGAACGACTCGGCGTACACGGCCTCGATCTCGCCGAGTTGATCGCGGGCAGCGTCGCCGTCGAGACGCTCGATGTCCATCGGGTCCATGACACCACACCCCTCGATCACCCGACGGCGCGCATCGAGACTGCGCGGGCAATCTCGGCCAGTCCAGTCGAGAAGTTCGTATTTCTCACCGTCCGGCCACACCATCACGGGATAGCGTCACCGTATGACATTGGGTGAGGACCAAGGGGGAGTGACGCCCCCTATGACCAAGGCCCACTGGCAGGGACTGCTGGAGGAAATGCCGCGTCACCTGTTCGTTCCCGACATCGCCGTGGTGGGGCCAATCATGGACGATCCACGATCGTGGATCGACCGGACGGCCGATCCGGCCCGCTGGTGGGAGGTCGTGCACAGCGACACCGCGATCGGCGTCCAGCTCGACGACGGCGCGATCGACCTAGCGGCGAAGACCGGCGTCGATCCCTGCGCGGTAGCCACCAGTTCGACCTCGGCGCCGCATCTGGTCGCCACGATGCTGGACCTCCTCGACGCCGGGCAGGGAGACCGAGTCCTGGAGGTGGGGACTGGGACCGGGTGGACGGCGGCTCTGCTGGCGCGGCGGGTCGGTGAGGCCAATCTCGTCAGCGTGGAGATCGACGGCCCCGTCGCGGCGCGGGCGTCCAAGAACCTGCGCTCCGCTGGAGTCACCGTTCAGGTGGTCACCGCGGATGGGACGAAGGGCTGGCCCGCTCAGGCACCCTACGACCGAGTACATGTCACGGTCGGTGTCGCTGATATCCCGTACGCGTGGGTGGAGCAGACCCGGCCTGGCGGGGTGATCGTGCTGCCGTGGATGCCCGGCTGGAGAACGGGCCATCTGGTCGCGCTCACCGTCGCTGACGATGGGACGGCGGAAGGGCGGATTGGTGAGCCGTGCGGGTTCATGATGCTGCGCGATCAGCGCAGGTCACCGAGCTTGATCGACGGGGTCGCCCGCCGCTCGCAGACCATGGTGACGCCACGCGAGGTCGCCGAGGCAGGAGAGGGCTTCGAGGTCGCCTTGGCCGGATGCATGCCCGGCGTAGAGGGCGGCGGGTTCGACAACGACGACGGGTCGTACCGGCTGGTGGCAAACACTGACGATTCCCGCATTCTGGTCGTCCATCGCCCCGGGGAACCGGCAGCGGAGGTCAAGCAGGTCGGACCGCGTAACCTTTGGGACGAGATCGTGGACGCTTACCGGCGCTGGTGCTCATGGGGTCGGCCGGGCAGGGACCAATTCGGCCTGTCGGTGACCCGCCAGGGAACACGAGTGTGGCTTGTCGACCCCTCGCAACCGATGGACGCTCCCTGACATGGGCAAGCACGCGAAAGACACGGACTGCTCAATGTGCAAAGGCAGCGGGAAGCAGGAGTACAACGTCGACAACAAGACCGAGACACGGCCCTGCTCGGGATGCCGGGGCACCGGAAAGGTCTGACCCGAGCCGCTGGCCGACCCGCCGCCCCGCTACGACGCCCGCGGCTACATGATCCCCGAGGACGGGGAGGAGTACGACGAGGCCGGGACCTGTTGGGTGCAGGCGCGGAGGGGGTTGCCGAAGTAGATCGCGTTGGCGCAGGCGACGTAGCTTCTGCCGGGCTGGGCTGGAATGGTGGGGCCGCTTCCCGGAACCGGGACCTCTGTGCAGACCTGGTTCGCGCATTCGAACAAGGAGAGCCATATCCTGGTCATGTTCGAGGCGTCGAGAATGTACATAGATCCCTGCGCCTGTCCATTCTGAACGTTCATGCAGGTGAGCACGGCGGGGTGGCCGTGCGGAGCCGTGAACTCAGGACCAAAGCCTGCGCCCGCCTAATGTCCATGTAAAGGCCGGTGACTCGAAGCGGCCAGCGAAGGCCGACGTGATCGTCTGTCGCGGGGTTCTTCCGCGAAGACGACCACGTCCGCCTTGCCGGGCTTTCGAAATGCGCGAGGGAAGCGTGTTCCCGTCCGGTCGGCGGTCTCAGCCCTTGACGCAGATGAGCTGGCGGAGGTGGGATACGACCTCGACCAGGTCGGACTGGGCCTCGATCACCGTCTCCAGGTCCTTGTAGGCGCCGGGGATCTCGTCGATGACGCCGCTGTCCTTGCGGCACTCCACGCCCCGGGTCTGCTCGACCAGGTCGTCCACGGTGAAGTTCTTGCGGGCCTTGTTGCGGCTCATCCGGCGGCCCGCGCCGTGCGAGGCCGAGTTGAACGCGGTCCGGTTGCCGAGGCCGCGGACGATGTAGGTGCCGGTCGCCATCGAGCCCGGGATGATGCCGAGGTCGCCGCTGCCCGCGCGGATCGCGCCCTTGCGGGTCACGAGCAGCTCGACGCCGTCGTACTCCTCCTCCGCCACGTAGTTGTGGTGGCAGGAGATGACCTCGCCCCACGTGCAGCGCCCCTCGAACCGCCTGGTCACGACGTCCTGCGCGAGGGCCATCATGACGGCGCGGTTGCGGCGCGCGTACTCCTGCGCCCAGAACAGGTCGTGGCGGTAGGCGTCCATCTTCGCGGTGCCGGTGAGGAACACCGCGAGGTCGTTGTCCGGGAGGTCCTGGTTGTGGGGGAGCTTGCGGGCGGCCTCGATGTGCTGCTCGGCGAGCTCATTGCCGATGTTGCGCGACCCCGAGTGCAGGACGAGCCAGATCGCGCCCTCGTCGTCGGCGCACAGCTCCAGGAAGTGGTTGCCGCCTCCGAGCGTGCCCATCTGCGAGCGGGCGCGGCCGAGGCGGGCGCGCACCGCCGGGTGCAGCTCGTCGAACGCCTTCCAGAAGTCGTACCAGCCGCGCTCCTTCAGGCCCGGCAGCGCGGACGGGTCGACGGCCTGGCGGTGCGAGCCGCGGCCGACCGGGATCGCCTTCTCCAGCTTGTGCCGGAGCGGTGCCAGGTCGTCCGGCATGTCCTCGACGGTCAGGGACGACCGGGCGGCGGTCATCCCGCAGCCGATGTCGACGCCGACCGCGGCCGGGGACACCGCGTCGCGCATCGCGATCACGGAGCCGACCGTGGCGCCCTTGCCGTAGTGGACGTCGGGCATCACCGCGAGGCCCTCCACCCACGGCAGGGCGGAGACGTTGCGGAGCTGGTCGAGGGCCAGGTCCTCGACGGTGTCGGGGTCGGTCCACATCCGGATGGGAACGCGGCCGCCCTTGAGCGTCTGGTACGGCATGCCTTCTCCTTCGGTGGCGGGATCCGAACCGTGATCTATGACGCCAGAAGTGCCCGGTGTGTTTCAAAGGGTTTTCCCGCCACGACGCGGCTCATGACCGCCGGCGCTCGGTGAGGCCGAGGTGGTCCAGATGGTGCAGGAGGGCGACGGCGACGCGGCGGCTGGTCGCCAAGGCGTCCCCGGCCTGGCCGGGGGTGAACGGCTGCGGCAGCGCGGACAGGATGCGCAGGGCCTCGCGCTCGGCGCCCGGCAGCAGGACGACGCCGTCCCGCAGGCGCAGCAGGGCGCCCGCCCGTTCCGCCGCGGCGAGGGCGCCGCCGGTGAGGCCGAGTTCGGCGAGCCGCCGGCCGTCCGGCGCGTCGAAGGGCGCCCGCGCGAGGTCGGCGCGGAGCCGCTCCACGGCCGCGGCGAGGCCCGGCGGCAGGGCGGGCGGCGGTCCGTGGACGCGGCCCGCCACCACCCGCAGCGGCGGGCGGACCAGGGCGGCGACCAGCTGCTGGGACGGGAGCCCGAGCCGCAGCCGGACGGTCTCCAGGGGGATGCCGGGGGCGAACGGCCGTTCGGCGGCGTGCCTGGCGGCCTCCTCGGCGAGGCGCTCGCGGAGCGACTCCCAGTGCGCCGGGTCGGCGAGCCAGCCGCCGGCCGGCGTCACCGCGCCGGGCGGCGGCGCGCAGCCCATCAGGGCCAGCTCGGACCGGCGGAGCACGCCGTGGCGGCGCAGGACGATCGCCCCGTCCGGACGGTCGGGCCACGACGCCAGCTCCCGGGCGCGGGCGGCGCCCGCGTCGCGGCGCACGAGGGTCGGCGGGCGGACGTCCAGGACGCTCACCCCGGCGACGGCGCGGCGGACGGGATCGCGCAGCAGGCCGGTGTCGCCGACGTGCAGCGCCAGGCGGGCGTTGAGGGTGAGCCGCGCGGTGTCGGGGCCGAGGGGCCGGAGCCGCACCGGGACGGCCGCCGCGCCGATGTGCAGGGTCATCTGCCGCGCGAGCCTGCCGGACGCCTCGCCGAACCGGGTCCGGACGTCGACGCAGGTGGTGTGGGTCCAGCGCCCGGGGCTGACGAGCGCCATGGCCCGTCCGCCGCCCTGGAGGGTGAGGGTGACCCGGGAGACGCCCTGGACGGAGCGGCGGGGCTCGCCGGCGCATTCGATCGCCTGGACGCGGGCGCGCTCGCCCGCCGGCATGACGAGCAGCTCGTCGCCGGTGCGGATCGTCCCGGCGCCGAGCGTGCCGGTGACGACGGCGAGGCCGTCGGCGGCGGCCACGTGGTCGGCCCACAGCCGCACCGGCGCCGCCGGGTCGGGGATCGGGAGCCGGGCGGCGAGGCGGTCGAGGGCGGCGGCCAGCCCGGCCATCCCCTCGCCGGTGACGGTGCTGACGGCGACGGTCTCGACGCCGCGCAGCGCGGTGCGGGCGAGCCGCTCGCGGGCCTGGCGCAGCGCGATCCTGGGGTCGGCGACGTCGGACCGGGTGACGGCGAGGACGCCGTGGCGGACGCCGAGCGCGTCGAGGGCGGCCAGGTGCTCCTGCGACTGCGGCCGCCAGCCCTCGTCGGCGGCGACGGCCAGCAGGCAGGCCGGCGCGGGCCCGGCCCCGGCGAGCATGGCCGGGACGAACCGCTCGTGCCCGGGGACGTCCACCAGGGCCAGGAGCCGCCCGGACGGCAGCTCGGTCCAGGCGTGGCCGGGCTCGGCGGTGTCCATGCCGGTCAGGGCGTGCACGAGGGCGGTCTTTCCATGCCCGGCGTGACCCGCTGTGACGACGACCTGCATCAGCGCCCTTCCCGGACGGCGGGACGGCGCGCCGGGCGGCCCGCGCGAGCGGGGCGGCCGGTGCCCGCGCCGGGACCGGGGCCGGGATCAGGGCGAGAGACCAGAGGAAACGGGACGTTGCCGGATACAGCGGTGCGGGGGTGATGCAGACGAAGGTCCACGGAAGGTAACCCTAAGGACGTCGGACCCGTGGCGGAACCCGATCGGGCCCACACTCCGAGATCGTAAATCTCACTAACCGCGCGTAAACCCTGAACGGCTATGAATCGTCTATGCGCCCAACGGGGTCGCGGGGTGAGGGTCAAGGCCAGATGGCGGCGCCTGGTAAGGGCCGGGTCAAGGCCCGGGCGGTGCCGGGTCATATCCCGGACCGGGCCTCTGCGGCGTCCATTCGGTCACGGTGCGTCTCGAAGTCGTCCAGCATCCGGTGGACGAGCGCCGCGAGCCGCTCCCGCTCCCCCGGCGGCCAGCCGGCGAGCGCGTCGGCCATCCACTGCCGCCCGACCGCGCGGATGCACTCGACCGCCTCCGCGCCGGTGTCGCTGAGCCGGATCCGCTGGGCCCGCCGGTCGTCGGGGTCGGGCACGCGCTGGACGTAGCCGGCCCTCTCCAGCCGCTGGACCTGGCGGGTGACGTGTGGCGCCTCGACGGCCAGCCGGACGGCCAGCTCCCCGGGGCGCATGGGCCCGCCGTTCTCGGCCAGGGCCCGCAGCAGCGGCACGGCCGCCCGGTCGACCGGGACGCCCGCGGCGGCGGCCACGCGGTCGTGCAGCCTGGCCCGGGTGAGCATGTGCGCGACGCGGGTGAGCGCGCCCTCGATCTCGATGATGTCCCGCGGCACCGGTGGCGACATGTACCTCACCCTACCGTGTGATTACTTAACTTAAGTAAGTATAGTGTCCGGTGCGCCGCCGCCCGGCGCGCCCCGTTCCGCCCCGGATCCGCTCCCCCTGGAGGTTCCATGACCGGCGCCCCGGCCACGGCCGCCGCGCAGTCCGAACGGCCCGTCCGGCCCGCCCGCACCGGCCTCACGCTGCCGGCCCTGGCCGTCGCCGGGATGATCGTCTCGGTCCAGCAGACCCTGGTGATCCCGCTCCTGCCCCAGCTCATGGGCCGCTTCGACGCCTCCTTCACCGCCGTGACCTGGGTGTTCACCGCCTCGCTGCTGGCCGGGGCCGTCGCCACCCCGCTGCTGACCCGCTTCGGCGACATGTACGGCAAGAAGCGGATGATCCTGCTGGCGCTGGTCCTGCTGGTGATCGGGTCGCTGGTGTGCGCGGTCTCCGGATCGCTGCCCGTCCTGGTCGCTGGCCGGGCGTTGCAGGGCGTCTCGTCCGCGATGATCCCGCTGGCCATCGGCATGATCAGGGACACCTTCCCCCGCGAGCGGGTCACCACCGCGATCGGCATCGTCAGCGCCACGATGGGCGTCGGCGGCAGCATCGGCATGATCGTCACCGGGCTCATCGCCGACCGCACCTCCAGCCACCACCCGGTGTTCTGGATCGCCGCCGCCCTCGCCGCCGGCGGGCTGGTGCTGGTCGCGGCCACCGCGCGCGACGTCGGCGCCCGCGCCGGCGGCCGCCCCGACATCGCGGGCGCGCTGCTGCTCGCCGCGTGGCTGGTCTGCCTGCTGCTGGCCATCAGCCAGGGCAACCAGTGGGGCTGGACGTCCGGCGGCGTCCTCGGCCTGTTCGGCGCCGCCGCCGCGCTGTGCGTGGTGTGGACGGCGGTGGAGCTGCGAGTGCGCGAGCCGCTCGTCCGGCTGGCCCTGCTCGCCGGCCCGCGCTCCCTGTCGGCCAACGTCGCCTCGGCGCTGCTCGGGTTCTCGATGTTCGCCGCGTTCACGCTGATCTCGGGGTTCGTGCAGTCCCCGTCCGCCAAGGTCGGGTACGGGCTGGACGGCTCGGTGCTGGACGTCGGCCTCTACATGCTGCCGAGCACCGCGACGATGCTGGTCTTCTCCGCCCTCGCCGGACGGTTCGCCGCGCGGATCGGCCCGGCCTACACGCTCGCCACCGGTTCGGTCTTCGCCGCAGTGAGCTACACCTGGCTCGCGGTGTCGAACTCCCACGGTCACGACATGCTCGCCTTCAGCGCCATCCAGGGCATCGGCTTCGGGATCGCGTACGCGGCGCTCGGCACCCTCGCCGTCCAGCACGTCCCGATGGACCAGAGCGGGATCGCCAGCGGGATCAACTCGCTCGTCCGCACCACCGGCGGCAGCGTCGCGGGCGCGGTGACGGCGTCGATCCTGGCCGGACGGGTGATCGCCGGCACCGATGTCCCCACGCTCGGCGCGTACGAGCTGTGCTTCTGGATCGTGGCCGCGGGCGCCCTGCTGGCCGCGCTCGTCGCCGTCGTCCACGGCCTGCGCCACCCCCGCGAAACGGGCGCCTAGTGTCGCCGTGACGGCACGGGGCCTTGACGAACGGCACCCGCGCCATGCCCTATAGGGGTGCGCCCCGAATTGCGGATCGGGGGCCAGGGGACCCGCATCGGGAGGAAGAATGGGCGCCTACGCGGCCGCGTTCGAACGCAGTATCGCCGATCCGACCCGATTCTGGGGGCTCGCGGCGCGGGACGTCCGCTGGCTCGTCCCGCCCGACCGCGTCCTGGACGACGGGGCGCCGCCCTTCTACCGCTGGTTCACCGGCGGCGAGCTGAACACCTGCGACAACGCCCTGGACCGGCACGTGGAGGAGGGCCGCGGCGACCAGCCCGCGCTCATCTACGACAGCCCCGTCACCGGGACGGCCCGCACCTACACCTACCGGGAGCTGACCGGGCTCGTCTCGCGGTTCGCCGGGGCCCTGCGCGCGCAGGGCGTCGACCGCGGCGACCGCGTGATCATCTACCTGCCGATGGTGCCCGAGGCGGTCGTGGCGATGCTCGCCTGCGCCCGCCTCGGCGCCGTCCACTCGGTGGTGTTCGGCGGGTTCGCGGCCCCCGAGCTGGCGGTCCGCATCGACGACGCCCGTCCCAAGGCGGTCGTGTCGGCGTCCTGCGGCATCGAGGGCGGCCGGGTCGTGCCCTACAAGCCGCTGCTGGACCAGGCGCTGGAGCTGGCCCGGCACAAGGTGGAGCGGTGCGTGATCCGCCAGCGCGAGCAGCTGCACGCCGACCTCGTCCGGCCGCGGGACGTGGAGTGGGACGAGGCCGTCGCGGCCGCCGAGCCCGCCGAATGCGTGCCCGTCGCCGCCACCGACCCGCTCTACATCCTCTACACCTCCGGGACGACCGGCCGCCCGAAGGGCGTCGTCCGCGACAACGGCGGGCACGCGGTGGCGCTGCGCTGGTCCATGGAGAACGTCTACGGCGTCGGGCCGGGCGATGTGTTCTGGGCCGCGTCCGACGTGGGCTGGGTCGTCGGGCACTCCTACATCGTGTACGCGCCGCTCCTCACCGGCTGCACCACCGTCCTGTACGAGGGCAAGCCCGTCGGGACGCCGGACGCGGGCGCGTTCTGGCGTGTCGCGGCCGAGCACCGCGTCAAGGTGCTGTTCGCCGCGCCGACCGCGATCCGCGCCATCAAGAAGGAGGACCCGGAGGGCGCCCTGCTCGCCGGGCACGACCTGTCCGCCCTCGACGCGCTGTTCCTCGCCGGGGAGCGGCTCGACCCCGAGACCTACCGCTGGGCGTCCCGCGTCCTGGGCCGGCCCGTCATCGACCACTGGTGGCAGACCGAGACCGGCTGGCCGATCGTGTCGAACCTGCGCGGCCTGGAGCCGATGCCGCTCAAGGCGGGCTCCCCCTCGGTGCCCGTCCCCGGCTACGACGTCCGCGTCCTCGGCCCGGACGGCGCGCCCGTCCCGCCCGGCGCCGACGGCGACATCGCGATCCGGCTGCCGCTGCCGCCCGGCACGCTGCCCACGCTGTGGCAGGACGACGAGCGGTTCGTCGAGTCCTATCTGACCCGGCATCCCGGGCACTACCTCACCGGGGACGGCGGGCACGTCGACGAGGACGGCTACGTGTGGGTGATGGGCCGCACCGACGACGTGATCAACGTGGCCGGGCACCGGCTGTCCACCGGCACGATGGAGGAGGTCATCGCCGCGCACCCGGCGGTCGCCGAATGCGCGGTCATCGGCGTCCGCGACGCGCTGAAGGGACAGGTCCCGCGCGGCCTGGTGGTGCTGAAGAGCGGGGTGCTCGCCGAGCCGGAGGAGCTGTCGGCCGAGCTGGTGCGGATGGTGCGCGAGCAGGTCGGGCCGGTCGCCGCGCTGAAAGAGATCGCGGTCGTCCCGGCGCTGCCGAAGACGCGGTCGGGCAAGATCCTGCGGGGCGTCATGCGCGGCATCGCCGACGGGCAGGAGGTGCCCGTCCCGTCCACGATCGAGGACCCGGTCGTGCTGGACGAGCTCCGCCCCGTCCTGCGCCCGTCCTAGAGTCGCTCCGCTCAGGTGACCAGCGGCATGAAGAGGGTGTCGACGACCTCCCGGACGGCCGCCGGCGACATCGGTTTCATGTTCATGAGCACCTCGTGCCTGAGCAGGTCGTAGGGCAGGCTCACGACCCGCGGGGTCAGCTTCGAGCCGTCCGCCTCTCCTCGTTCGACGGCGCGGTGGACCACCGACTCGATGAGCGCCCATCGGGCGCCCACCACGTATTCGCGCAGTTCGGCGGGACTCGTCCCGGTCTCGTCGAAGAAGGCGGCCAGCTGCGCGGTCATCACCGCGGCGAACGCCACGAACGCCCCGTTGAGCTGCTCCATCAGCGCGATGGTGTCCTCGCGCAGGGACCCGGTCTCAGGATCGGCGAGTGAGAACCGGTCACTGGCCCGCGCGACCGCGTCACGAACGAGCGCGTCCTTGGCGGCCCAGCGGCGGTTGACGACCGGGCGGCTGGTGCCCGCGCGCCGGGCGACCGCGTCGAAGGTGAGCGCGGCATACCCGCGTTCGACGAGTTCGTCCCATGCGGCGTCGAGCAGCGCGGCCTCCAGCTCCGCACCGCGTCGGCGACCGGTTCGCGCAGGTTGTGCGCTTGCAGGATGCATTATTGCATCTTAATCTGAGATCCAGGCCCGCGCCAAGCGGGCCGACACCCCCGCACCGGTCATCCCGACGGACCGGTGCGGCCACTCGCAGCACGAAAGGGGATGCCATGGGCACCACTGCCGGTGCACAGCCGCCCACCTCGCCGACGATCGACTTCCACACGCTGGGCCGCACGCTCGATGACGCGACGGTGGACCGGTGGGAGCTGAAGGCCGCGCGGCGGGCCCTGATGAACCTCAAGACGCTGGCCGGCGGGCAGAGGATGATGGAGCTGCTCGCCGAGCAGATCGATGCCGGCGACCGGTTCCACAGAGAGCTCGTCGCGGCGTCGGGCGGTACCTACCGCGAGTCGCGGGCCGACCTCACCGTCCGCGGACTCAGCGGTACGGACCTGGCCGCCTGGTTCAGGTCGCAGCTCACCGCCAACGGCTTCGAGGACAGGGTGTTCTTCGCCGCCCATCCCGAGCACTACGTCCAGCCGCCGAACTACACCGGCCTGGTGGAGACCATCGGTGGTCACACCACCCGGTTCAAGGTGGCGCTCGGCCGCGAACTGCCCCCGCCGGTCCGCGCGTACGCCGACCCGTCCTACCCGCTGACGCTGGGGACGGCCTCATTCACCCTCGACGACGGCACACCCGTCGCGTACGCCCTGCACCAGGCGCGCGACACCGACACCGGCGCGGACGTGGCGCTGCGCATCATCTACCCCTCCGCCGCCCCGGACTCGATGATCGAGGGGCACTGCGAGCACCTGGCGATCGAGTTCCGCAACTGGATCCGGAACGCGGCGGCCGCGGCCCGGTGACCGGCCGTCCGCAACGTGAGAAGCGGCCTAGCGGCGGGTGCCGCCGCCTTCGGGCCAGATCGCCGCGGCCAGGGACGCGCCGACCGCCGCGAACCCGATCTGGAAGGCCGTCTCCCAGTAGTCCCAGCCGTCGCGCTCCAGCCCGACCATGTGGGACAGGCCCGTCCCGGCGAAGGCCGCGGCGACGCCGGCGGCGATCGGGAGCCAGACCGGCATCCCCCGCCGGCCCGGCACGATCAGCCGCCCGAGCACGCCGATGACCACGCCCAGCACGATGGCGGCGAGGCCCCCCTCGATGGTCATGTCGGCTCCCCCCGATCGCGGACGCGGGCCGGTCACCCCGGACCTACCCCGCCCGCCGATCAGTGACACGGCCCCGGGATCAGCGCACGACCAGCGTGTGCCGCCCCCGGGCGACCAGCTCGCCGATCACCGGCGCGCCCGGGATCTCCCCCGCGACCAGCAGCCCGCCGGACGTCTGCGCGTCGGCCAGCAGCAGCCGCTCCTCCTCGGCGATCCGGCGGAACGCGGTGTGCGGCGACACCCACGCCAGGTTCCGCCGCGTCCCGCCGGGGACGAACCCGTCCCGGACGGCGGCGCGCGCCCCGTCCAGGTACGCGAGGGCCTTGGCGTCCACGACCGCCGTGACGCCGCTGGCCCGCGCCAGCTTGTACAGGTGGCCGAGGAGCCCGAACCCGGTGACGTCGGTGGCGCAGGTGATGCCGCGTTCCAAAGCCGCCAGCCCGGCCTCCGCGTTCAGCGCCGTCATCGTCTCGACCGCGTGCGCGAACACCTCGCCCGTCGCCTTGTGACGGGCGTTCAGCACGCCCAGGCCGAGCGGCTTGGTCAGCGACAGCGGCAGGCCGGGGCGGCCCGCGTCCAGCCGCAGCAGGCGGTCGGGGTCGGCGATGCCCGTCACGGCCAGCCCGTACTTCGGCTCCGGGTCGTCGATGCTGTGCCCGCCGGCGATGGGGCAGCCCGCGAGCGCCGCCACGTCCCGTCCGCCGCGCAGGACCTCGCGCGCCAGCTCCGCCGGGAGCGCGTCGCGGGGCCAGCCCAGCAGGTTGAGGGCCATGAGCGGCTCGCCGCCGACCGCGTAGACGTCCGAGAGGGCGTTGGCCGCGGCGATGCGGCCCCAGTCGTAGGCGTCGTCGACCACCGGCGTGAAGAAGTCGGCGGTGGACACCACCGCCCGTCCCCCGGCGATCCGCAGCACCGCCGCGTCGTCGCCGTCCTCGCCGCCGACGATCAGGGACTCGCCGCCGCCGGTGAGACCGGCCACGACGCGTTCGAGCTCCCCCGGGGGGATCTTGCAGGCGCAGCCCCCGCCGTGGGCGTACTGCGTGAGGCGGGCGGCACGGGCGAGGCGGGTCACCCGGAAATTTAACGCACAACCACCTCAAATGATCAACAAACGGACGGTACGGACGCCGTCACCCAGGGGCCACATCGCCGGTGCCGCCGGGCCGATCGGAGGGAGACCCTTGTCCGAACCCGGTTCGGCATGATGCGATTCCGTCTGCAAGTCATCACTTACTCCGAGGGGCGACATGGGCATCCAGGAACAGCGGGCCGAACTCGACCGGGCCGTCGAGGGCCGGACGATCTGCACCACCCTGGCGGCCACCGCCGAGCGGCACGGCGGCAGGCCCGCCTACTCCGACCGGATCGACGGCGAATGGAGGACCCTGACCTGGGCCGACACCCGGACCCGGGCGCTGGAGACCGCCGCCGGCTTCGCCGCGCTCGGCCTCGAACCGGGCGACGTCGTCGCGCTGATGATGCCCAACCGCTCCGAGCACGTCCTGGCCGACCTCGGCGCCGTCCACGCGGGCGGCACCCCCACCACCGTGTACGCGACGCTCCCGCCCGACCAGGTCGCCTACATCGCGGGCCACTGCTCCGCCAGGTACGCCGTCCTGGACGGCCGGGACCAGCTGGACCGCTGGCTGCCCGTCCTCGACCGCCTCCCCGCCCTCCGCAAGATCATCGTCGTGGACGCCGCCGCCTGCCCGCCCGGCGACCGCTTCCTCACCTGGGACGCCTTCACCGGCCTCGGCCGCGCGCGCCTGGCCGCCGACCCCGCCGGAATCGACCGCCGCTGGCGCTCCGTCCGCCCCGGCGACACCGTCACCCTGCTCTACACCTCGGGCACGACCGGCGACCCCAAGGGCGTCCTGATCACGCACTCGATGGTCCTGCACGAGGCCGCCTTGGTGAAGCGCACCTCGATCCTGCCCGACCACCCGTCCGGCATCTCCTACCTGCCGTTCGCCCACATCGCCGACCGCGTCCTCAGCTACTACCTGCCCGTCGGCCTGGCCGCCCACGTCCACTTCTGCCCCGACCCCACCCAGCTGACCAGCATCCTGCCGGACGTGCGCCCGCACTCCTTCTTCGGCGTCCCCCGCGTCTGGGAGAAGATCATGGCCGGGATCCAGGCCGTCCTGTCCGCCGAGCAGGACCCGTCCAGGAAGGCCGCGATCGCGGGCGCCCTGGAGGCGGGCCGCGCCCACGTCCGCGCCCAGGAGCACGGCGGCACCCCGGACCCCGGGGCCACCGCCGCGTTCGAGGCCGCCGACAAGGCCGTCCTCGCCCCCATGCGCGCCCTCCTCGGCCTCGACCGCGTCCTCCAGGCCTCCAGCGCCGCCGCACCGCTGCCCGTCGAGGTCGCCCGCTTCTTCGCGGGCCTCGGCCTGAAGATCTTCGACGCCTACGGCATGACCGAGACGACCGGCGCCGTCACCGCCAACCTCTCCGACTCCTTCAAGCTGGGCACCGTCGGCCGCCCCCTCCCCGGCGTCGAGCTGACCCTCGCGGCCGACGGCGAGATCCTCGTCCGCGGCGCCACCTGCACCCCCGGCTACCTCGGCCGCCCCGACGCCACCGCCGCCCTCATCGACGCGGACGGCTGGGTCCGCACCGGCGACGTCGGCCGCCTGGACGCCGACGGCTTCCTCACCGTCGTCGACCGCAAGAAGGAACTGATCATCACCGCGGGCGGGGAGAACATCGCCCCGTCCCCCATCGAGAACCACCTCAAGGAGCACCCCCTCGTCGGCCAGGCCCTCGCCTACGGCGACCGCCGCCCCTACGTCGTCGCCCTCATCACCCTCGACGGCGAGGTCGCCCCCGTCTGGGCCGCCGCCCACGGCATCGACTCCACCGGCCTCGCCGCCCTCGCCGAGCACCCCCTCGTCCTGGACGAGATCGCCAGGGCCGTCGACGACGCCAACGCCCGCCTCGCCCGCGTCCAGCAGGTCAAGAGGTGGCGCCTGCTCCCCGCCGAGTGGACCGCCGAGAGCGAGGAGCTCACCCCCACCCTCAAGCTCAAGCGCCGCGTCGTCCACGGCAAGTACGCGAGCGCCATCGACGCCCTCTACACCCCGTAACCGTCTAAGATCGCCACGGAGGCGTGCGAGCGCCTGGTGGCCTCCACGGTCTTCAAAACCGATGGTCCCGAGCACCTCGGGACGGCGGGTTCGATCCCCGCACGCCTCCGCCACCCGCTCTCTCCTTTCTCGGTCGCCCCTGTAGAGAACCGCATATCGGACGGGCCGCCGCTACCGCCCGGCGCGAGAGCGGCCCGGCGGTCTGAGCGACTCGGGCCACGGCTTGCTGAACAGCTTGGCAACGGTCTGCGGCGCGCGGGCGTCGTAGGGGTCGGCGTTCCTGGTGGTGAGGGTCGCCCATCGGTCACCTTTTTCAACCTTGGTGCCGCCGCCGGTCCGCCCCCGTAAGATCTCGGGGGTGCGGCCAAAGCGGGCGGAAAGCCGCAGCGCCCCCCGTACTGAGCCGCTGTGGGAGCACGACGGCCATCGCGGGCGCGATCCGGGGGAGGTCATTCCGGCGCGCCGCTAGACGCCCCCGGAGCAGGCCGCGAGCGGGGTGACGGCGAGCATCTGCACTAAGGAGAAGGAGCCGTGACGGATACCGAACGCAGCGACGCCCTGGAGGCCAGGCTGCTCGACGGGACGGACCAGCATCCGGACGTCCACCTGCCGGGCGCGCCGGACGAGGAGGTCCTGCTGGCCGAGAAGTACGGCGATCAGGACCCGGACGGCGTCTTCCGTGGGGAGGGACGAGGCTGATGGGCACGGCTGCGGCCATGCTGGCCCAGGCCCGCAAGTCCATCGGGATGTCGGGCCGGCCGAACACCATCACACGCGAGTACGCGGGCAGGCACGGGGACGAGTTCCTGCGCGCCTCCTGGTGCGACATGGCCGTCACCTACTGGGCACGCCACAGCGGCAACGCCGGCGCCGTCCTGCTCGCAGGTGACCGGGCCTACACCGTCTGGCACGCGGAGGACTTCCAGAAGGCCGGACGCTGGCACAGCGGGACGACCGCCGAGGTCAACCGCGCCAAGCCGGGGGACATCGTGTTCTTCGACTGGGGCACGTCCGACTCGCTGGGCGCCATCGACCACGTGGGCGTGGTCGAGAAGGCCCTCGGCGGCGGGCGCGTGCAGACGATCGAGGGGAACACCTCGGACAAGTGCCTGCGCAGGGTGCGGGGCGCCGGCACGATCGCCGGGTACGGACGACCGGCGTACAGCGATGAGGAGGACGACATGCCGCTTTCCAGCGACGACCTGAAGAAGATCCGCGACATCGTCTGGAACACCGATACCGCCCCCGCCCCGGCGGGAGCGGCGAAGGACAACCCGACGTGGCGGCACGTCAATCTGATGCGGGACACCTACAGTGCGGTCCGGGAGGTCCAGGCGGCGGTGGCCAAGCTCGCGCAGCAGTCCCCGGACGTGGACGCGGCCGAGGTCGCCCGGCTCGTCCTGGCGGGCCTCACCCCCGAGTCGATCGCCGCCGCGATCCCCGACGAGCACGCCGAGCACGTCGCCACCGCGCTCGGCAAACGCCTCACCTCCGGCGGATAGCCGACACCCCCACCCGCGTCCGGGACGGGGATCGGGCTGGACGTACGGTGAGGGGATGAGGCGGCGCAAGGTGGCGTACGGGATCATGATGGGGACGTGCCTCACGCTGTTCGTCCTGGCCTGGGCGGTCGTCCGGCGGTTCTCGCCGCCGGCGGCGGTCGCGATGTCGGTCGTGGCCATGGTGATCCCGCCGTTCGCGGCCGTGGTGGCGAACTGGAACGTCGACCGGGAGGACGAGCGCGACTGAGGGGGGAGCGGTGACGGGTCCGGGCGTCGCGTGGCTCCTGGACCTGGCCGGGATCTTCGTATTCGCGGTGTCGGGGGCGCTGGCGGCGGTGCGGCAGCGGCTGGACGTCGTGGGCATGGTGGTGCTGGCCGAGATCACCGCGCTCGGCGGAGGGATCCTGCGGGACCTGCTGATCGGGTCCGTGCCGCCGACGGCGTTCACGAGCCTCGGGTACGTGCTGGTGCCGCTGTCGGCGTCTGGGCTGGTGTTCTTCTGGCATCCGCAGGTCACGCGGCTGCTGCCGGCGGTGCTGCTGTTCGACGCGGCGGGGCTCGGGCTGTTCTGCGCGACCGGGACGCTGAAGGCCCTGGACCACGGGCTGTCGCCGCTGCATTCGGTGCTGCTCGGCGTGGTGACCGCGGTGGGCGGGGGCATTCTGCGGGACATGCTGAGCGGGCAGATCCCGTCGGTGCTGTACGACCGGCAGCTCTATGCGCTCCCGGCGATGCTGGGCGCGGCCGTGACCGCGGCCGCGTGGGCGGCGGATCTGCACGGCGGCACCGTCACCGCGGGCGCCGCCTTGCTGGCGTTCGCGCTGCGGGTGCTGGCGCTGCGCTACGGCTGGCGGACCCCGCGTCCCCGCGGGGTCCCTGACTAGGGGCTCGTTCGCTACCAGCGGGTTCGGCGGGTACGGTTCCGGATATGGGGCGGATCACCGTGCGCAAGCCCGTTCTGAGGCTGAGCACCAGCGGGACGGGCGGACGGCGTCCCGACACGCTCGCGGTGGAGGAGCCGCTGGAGATCCGCGTGGCGGGCAAGCCGCTCACGATCACGATGCGGACGCCCGGGCACGACTTCGACCTGGTGGCGGGGTTCCTGGCGGCCGAGGGGATCATCGGGGCGGCCGGGGACCTCACGGCGATGCGCTACTGCGCCGACACCGCGCAGCAGAACACCCTGGACGTGGCGCTGGCGCCCGGGGTGCCGCCGCCGGACGAGTCGATGACGCGGGCGTTCACGACGACGAGCGCGTGCGGGGTGTGCGGGAAGTCGAGTATCGAGGCCCTGCGCGCGGACCGGCCGTACGAGGTGGCGGACGATCCCGTCCGGCTCACGCCCGGGGTCCTCGCGGCGCTGCCGGAGCGGCTGCGGGAGGCGCAGCGGGTCTTCGACCGGACGGGCGGGCTGCACGCGGCCGGACTGTTCGACGCCGAGGGCGGGCTGATGGCGGTGCGGGAGGACGTGGGCCGGCACAACGCGGTCGACAAGGTGGTGGGCTGGGCGCTGCGGGAGGGCCTGCTGCCCCTGTCCGGGCGGGTCCTGATGGTGAGCGGGCGGGCCTCGTTCGAGCTGACCCAGAAGGCGATGGCGGCGGGGATCCCGGTGCTGGCGGCCGTCTCGGCGCCGTCGTCGCTGGCGGTGGAGCTCGCCGAGGACGCCGGGATGACGCTCGTCGGGTTCCTGCGCGGCGAGACGATGAACGTCTACGCCGGTGCCGAGCGGATCATCCGCTGACCCGCACCAGGGCCTTGGTGGCGAGGGTCACGCGCGCCGGGGCTTGACCGGGGTCCGGGACGCGCGGTTAATTAACATTGTGTCCAATAATGTGGCGCTCGCCCGCATCGACAGCCCGGCGGAGCTTGAGCGATTCCGTGAGATGCAGCGCCTGTGCTACGCGTGCGCCGACGAGGTCGCGGCCACCCTCGAACCGGGCGTGACCGAGCGCGAGGCGTGCCGGCGCATGCGCCGCTGGCTGCGCGCGCACGGCGTGGACGACTGGCTGCACACCCCGTTCGCCTGGTTCGGCGACCGGTCGGCGTTCAGCGGCTTCAAGGTGCCCACGCAGTTCCTCCCCAGCGGGACGCGGCTGGAGGAGGGGATGCCCTACATCCTCGACATGGCGCCGGTGAAGCGCGGCTACTGCGCCGACATCGGGTACGGCGGCGTCCTCGGCGAGAACCGGATCTGGGAGCAGGTCGACGCCGACCTCGCCGCGTACCGGACGCTGATCCTGGACCTGGTGCGCGAGCGGCGGACGTTCGCCGACGTCTACGCCGAGGTCGACGCCCTCATCGAGCGGCAGGGGTACGAGAGCGAGCACCGCAAGTACCCGGGGCGCGTCATCGGCCACCAGGTCGGCGTCATCGGCGGGATACTGCCGAAGCGCGTCGGTTTCCCGTTCGGTGTACGGTTCCTGCAGACCATCGGCCGCGAGCTGGTCAAGGAGCGCCTGGAAGGGCGCTCCCCGCTCTGGAACGGGGCGTCGCGGTCGCAGCATCCGCCGACGCCGGGCCTGTGGGCGGTGGAGCCGCACATCGGCTTCCGCGGCGTCGGCGTCAAGTTCGAGGAGATCCTCGTGGTCACCGAGGACGACGCGTACTGGCTCGACGACGACCTGCCCCACGTGCACCGGTGGGCGCGACGGAAGGCTTCCGCATGACGGCGACGACCAGGCGGCGCGTCCGGGGCGACGGTGTGGACCTGGCCGTCTACGAGCAGGGCGACCGGTCGCGTCCGACCGTCCTGCTCATGCACGGGTACCCCGACACCCATGCCGTCTGGGACGAGGTGGCCGGACGGCTCGCCTCGCGGTACCACGTCGTCCGCTACGACGTGCGCGGCGCCGGGGCCTCGTCCCGGCCGTTCGGGCGCAAGCGCTACACCTTCGACTACCTGATGGCCGACATGCGGGCGGTGCTGGACGCCACCGCTCCCGACCGAAAGGTTCACCTGGTGGGGCACGACTGGGGCTCGATCCAGTCGTGGGAGGCGGCCTGCACGATGCCGGACCGCTTCGCCTCGTTCACCTCGATCTCGGGACCGTGCCTGGACCACGTCGCGCACTGGACGCGGCACAAGATGGCCCGTCCCACGCCGGGGAACCTCAGGCTGGCGGCCGGGCAGGGCCTGCGGTCCTGGTACATCTACCTCTTCCAGACGCCGGTGCTGCCGGAGCTGCTGTGGCTGGCCGGGCTGTCCAGGCCGTTCGCGCGCGCTCTGGAGATCGGCGAGGGCGTCCGCCCCCGTGACGGGCATCCGGCCCGGACGATGGCGCGCGACGGAGCGTCCGGCGTCGGCCTGTACCGGGCCAACATGGTGCAGCGGCTGCGCAAGCCCCGCGACCGGCGCACGGACGTGCCGACGCAGGTCATCGTCCCGACCAAGGACCTGTTCGTCTCGCCGCACCTGGTGGGCGGGCTGGCCGGGCGCGTGCCGAACCTGTCGCTGCGGCCCATCGCCGCCGGGCACTGGGTGCCGCGCAGCCATCCGGACGTGATCGCCCGCTGGATCACCGAGCACATCACGGGCGTCCAGGGCGGGCCGCTCACCGCCGCCGAGTCCCGCGCGCTGCGGCGCGCCCGGGTCGGGCCGGAGCGGCGCCCGTCCGAGGGATCCCTGGTCGTCGTCACGGGCGCGGGCAGCGGCATCGGGCGCGCCACCGCGCTGGCCTTCGCCGAGCGCGGCGCCGAGGTCGTCGCCGCCGACCTCGACCTCGCCACCGCCCAGCGGACGGCCGAGCTGGCGGGCCTCCTCGGCCCGGCGGGCCACCCCTATCAGGTGGACGTGTCGGACATAGACGCCATGGAGGACTTCGCCAAGTCGGTCCTGCACGGGCACGGGGTCCCGGACGTCGTGGTCAACAACGCCGGGATCGGCATGGCCGGCCCCTTCCTCGACCACTCGGCGGACGACTGGCGCAGGGTCCTGGACGTCAACCTGTGGGGCGTCGTCCACGGCTCGCGGCTGTTCGCGGCGCAGATGGTGGAGCGCGGGCAGGGCGGCCACATCGTCAACACCTCCTCGGCCGCGGCGTTCACCCCGTCCCGGACGCTGCCCGCCTACGCCACCAGCAAGGCGGCGGTGCTGATGCTGTCGGAGTGCCTGCGCGCCGAGCTGAGGGGCAAGGGCATCGGGGTCAGCGCGATCTGCCCCGGCATCGTCGACACGGGCATCACCAGGGCGTCCCGGTTCGTCGGGGTGGACGGCGACCAGGAGGCGCGGAGCCGGGAGCGCGCCTCCCGCGCCTACGCCCGCCGCGGCTTCGGCCCGGAGGGCGTCGCGAAGCAGATCGTCGCCGCCGTCCGCGACGACCGGGCCCTGGTGCCGGTGACGCCCGAGGCGCGGCTGGGCTACCTCGCCTCGCGCCTGTCCCCCGCCGCGATGCGCCTGCTCGCCCGCCTCGACGTCGGCTGACCGGACGTCGACTCGCCGCGAGCGGACGTGGTCCGGGCCCGGGACGGCGCCTAGGGTGATCTTCCGGAGGTGCTCATGGCGGACGCGGTGGTCGTCGGCGCCGGGCCCAACGGGCTCGTCGCGGCCAACATGCTGGCCGACGCGGGCTGGGACGTGGAGGTCCTCGAAGCGCAGCCGGAGCCGGGCGGGGCCGTCCGCAGCGACCGGGGCGTGCATCCCGACTACGTCAGCGACCTGTGCAGCGCGTTCTACCCGCTCGGGGTGGCGTCGCCGGTCATGCGGGCCCTCGACCTCGAACGACACGGGCTGCGCTGGCGGCACGCGCCCGCCGTCCTCGCCCACCCGCTCCCGGACGGCCGCTGCGCCGTCCTGGAGCGCGACGCGCACGCCACCGCCGCCGGCCTGGACGCGTTCGGCGAGGGCGACGGCGAGGCGTGGCTGCGGCTGTACGGGCTGTGGGAGGAGATGGGCGAGGAGGTGCTGCGCGCCCTGTTCAGCCCGTTCCCGCCCGTCCGGGCCGCGGTGCCGCTGGCCGCCGCCGCGCGCCGCGCGGGCGGGCTGCGCGTCCTGCGGTCCCTGCTGATGCCGGTGCGCCGGCTGGGCGAGCAGGAGTTCGCCGGGCCGGGCGGGCCGATGCTGCTCGCCGGGTCCGCGCTGCACACCGACGTGTTCCCCGAGACGACGGCCGGGGCGGGGTTCGGCTGGCTGCTGGCGATGGTCGGGCAGCGGTACGGCTGGCCGGTGCCCGAGGGCGGGGCGGGTGAGCTGACCGCGGCGCTCGTCCGGCGGCTGGAGGCCAGGGGCGGGCGGGTCCGCTGCGGCACGCCCGTCGCCTCGGTGATCGTGCGGGGCGGGCGCGCGCTGGGCGTGCGCACCGCGTCCGGGGAGGCGGTGCGGGGCGCGAGGGCGGTGCTGGCGGACGTGTCGGCGCCCGCGCTCTACGGCGGCCTGGTCGGCTGGGACGACCTGCCCGGCTCCCTCCGCGCGGACATGCGGCGCTTCGACTGGGACCACGCGACGTTCAAGGTCGACTGGGCCCTGTCCGGCCCGATCCCCTGGTCGTCCCCGGAGGCGGCGCGGGCCGGGACGGTGCACCTGTCGCCCGGCATGGACGCGCTCACCGACTACAGCGCCCAGCTCGCCACCGGACGCGTCCCGTCCGAGCCGTTCGCGCTCCTCGGCCAGATGACGACCGCCGACCCCGCGCGGTCGCCCGCCGGGACCGAGTCGGTCTGGGCCTACACGCACGTCCCGCACCGCGTCGCCGCCGACGCCGGGCCCGACGGGATCACCGGCGTCTGGGACGAGCGGGAGCGGGCGGCCATGGCGGGACGGCTGGAGGCCGTCCTGGAGCGCCTGGCGCCCGGCTTCCGCGACCGCGTCGTCGAGCGGCGGGTCATCGCGCCCCCCGCGTTCCAGGAGCACAACGCCAACCTGCTGAACGGGGCGCTCAACGGCGGCACCGCGATGGCGCACCAGCAGCTCGTCTTCCGTCCCACGCCCGGTCTCGGGCGGGCGGAGACCCCCGTCGCCGGGCTGTACCTGGCCTCGGCGTCGGCGCATCCGGGCGGCGGCGTGCACGGCGGCTGCGGCGCCAACGCCGCTCGCGCCGCCCTGGCCCACGATGGCCCCGCCGGGCGCCGCCTGCTGACCCCGGGCCTGGCGGCCCTCCGTCGCCTGCTCACCTGACACCGATGTGCGGCGAAGCCGCTGGGGGTCTGGGGGTCCGCCCCCAGGAGTTGGACACCGATGTGCGGCGCGGGCCGGGCGGTCAGACGTTCTCGGTCAGGTTCAGGCCCGTCTCGGGCTCGAAGAGGTGGATGGCGTCCGGGTCGTACTGGAGGTCCAGCGGACGGCCCTCCCGGGCGCCCGACCTCGGGTCCAGGCGGGCGACGAGCTGGACGTGGCGGCGCGCGGTGTCGTGGCCCTGGAACGCGTCGGCGAGGTGCTCGGAGTCGATGGCGCCCTCGGCCTCCAGGTCGATGTAGGCGAACTTCTCGGCGCCGAGCGACTCCAGGATCTCCACGCGGCCGGTGAAGGCGAGGCCCGGGCCCGCCTCCGGCTCGCGCTGGTGCGCCAGGCCGGCGTCCTCGAACGCCTCCGGGCGGATGCCCAGGATCACGCGGGACGGGGCGCGGTGCGCCTCCAGGGCCCGCCGCATGCGGTCCGACAGCGGGATCGTGCCGAGGACGGTGTGCAGGCCGTCGCCCGCGATGTCGGCGGGCAGGAAGTTCATCGACGGCGACCCGATGAACCCCGCGACGAACAGGTTGTGCGGGTGGTCGTACAGCTCCTCCGGCGTCCCGACCTGCTGGACGACGCCGCGCAGCATCAGCACGATCCGGTCGCCGAGCGTCATCGCCTCCGTCTGGTCGTGGGTGACGTAGACGGTGGTGGTGCCGAGCTGGTTCTGCAGCCGCGAGATCATCGTGCGCATCTGGACGCGGAGCTTGGCGTCGAGGTTGGACAGCGGCTCGTCCATCAGGAACGCCTTCGGGCTGCGGACGATCGCGCGGCCCATCGCCACGCGCTGCCGCTGCCCGCCCGACAGGTGCGCGGGCCTGCGGTCCAGGAACTGCTCGATGCCCAGGATGTGCGCCACCTCCTCGATCTTGGAGGCGGCCTCGGCCCGGTCCACCCTGGCGAGCCTGAGCGGGAACCCGATGTTCTCCCTGACCGTCATGTGCGGGTACAGCGCGTACGACTGGAACACCATCGCGATGTCGCGCTCGCGCGGCGCCCTGTCGTTCACGCGCTCGCCGTCGATGAGCAGGTCGCCGTCGCTGATGTCCTCCAGCCCGGCGATCATGTTGAGGGTGGTGGACTTCCCGCACCCCGACGGCCCGACCAGGATGATGAACTCCCGGTCGGCGATCGTCAGGTCCAGGTCGCGGACGGCGGTGGTGCCGTCGGGGAACCGCTTGGTCACCCCGTCGAGGACGATCTCAGCCATCCCTGCCTTCTTTCACCCTGCCTTCTTTCACCCTGCCTTCTTTCACGGGGCCTTCTCTCGTGGGTCGCATCAGCCCTTCACGGCTCCGGAGGTCAGGCCGGCCACGATCCGGCGCTGGAAGAACAGGACGAACACCACGATCGGGATCGTGATGACGATGGCCGCCGCCGCGATCGATCCGGTCGGGTCCTCGAACTGCGAGCTGCCGGTGAAGAACGAGATGGTCGCCGGGGCCGTGCGGGCCCGGCTGGTGGACGTCAGCGAGATCGAGAACAGGAAGTCGTTCCAGCAGACGATGAACGCCAGGATCGCCGTGGTGACCACGCCGGGCATGGCGAGCGGCGCGATGACGAGGCGGAACGCCTGGAACGGCGTCGCGCCGTCCATCTTGGCGGCCTTCTCCAGATCCCATGGGATCTCCTTGAAGAACGTCGAGAGGGTGTAGATGGTCAGGGGCAGCGCGAAGGTGATGTACGGCAGGATCAGGCCGGGCCAGGTGTTGAACAGCCCGAGCCGCCGCTCGATCTGGAACAGCGGCGTGACCAGCGAGATCTGCGGGAACATCGCGATCAGCAGCGACAGGCCGAGCACCGCCGAGCGGCCGGGGAAGCTCAGCCGCGCCACCGCGTAGGCGGCCATCGTGCCGATCAGGATGGCGATGAGCGTGGAGATCACGCCGATGCCGATCGAGTTGACGAGCCCGCGCACGAAGTCGTCGTTGTCGAAGATGCCGCGGTAGTTCGACAGCGTCCACCGCGCGGGCCAGAACCGCCCGTCGGTGATCGTCCGCGGCGTCTTGAACGACAGCGCGGCGATCCACACGACCGGGACCAGCGCGTACAGCAGCACCAGGAGGTTGACGACGCTCCACCGGGCGATCCCGGCCGCGGCCCTGCCGGCCATCAGCGCCGCCCCGTCCCGTCCTCGCCGGGCGCGGACGTGCCGAGCACCTTGACGAAGACGAACGCGATGACGGCGACGGCCAGGAAGATCAGCACCGACATCGTCGAGCCGATCCCGAGGTTCAGCCCGCCGATCAGGTTGTGGTAGGCGATCACCGACACCGAGCCGGTGTTCTGCGCGCCCGCCGTCAGGACGTAGATGTCGTCGAAGATGCGGAACGCGTCCAGCATCCGGAACAGCAGCGCCGCGAGGATCGCGGGCTTCATCAGCGGCAGCGTCACGCGGGTGAAGCGCTGCCAGGCGGTGGCGCCGTCCATCGCGGCGGCCTTCAGCGCGTCCTCGGGGACGAGGGCGAGGCCCGCCATCAGCAGCAGCGCCATGAACGGGGTCGTCTTCCAGATCTCGGCGAGCACGATGATCCCGAGGGCCGGCCAGTGCTCGGTGAGCGGCGCCTCGCCCGCGGGGAGCAGCCGCGCGAGCCAGCCCGTCCCGGGCGTCCAGGCGTACTTCCAGCCGTAGGCGGCGGCGACCGTGACGATCCCGTACGGGATGAGCACCACGGTCCGGACGACCCCGCGGCCGACGATCGTCCGGTACATCACGATCGCGATCGCCATCCCGAGGACCAGCTCGGCCGCGACGCTGACGGCGGTGACCAGCAGCGTCACCCAGAACGCGTTCCACCAGAAGTCGCTGGTCAGGACGGTCCTGTAGTTCTCGAAGCCGATCCACGCCTTGCGGCCGGGGAAGCGCAGGTCATAGCGCTGGAGCGACAGCAGCACCGAGTACAGGATCGGCCAGCCCGTCACCGCCAGCATGACCAACCCGGCGGGCGCGCACAGCCACCAGCCGAGCCGGCGCTCGGAGCGCCGGTTCTCGCTCGGCCCCGCGTCCTTCGCGTCCGCCCTCGTGAGGCCTGCTCCCGCGCTCATGGCAGCACCCCCTTGCTCTCCAGCGCGTCGCCGATCAGGTCCCGCAGCGTCGCGAGGGTGCGCGGCGGGTCGATCGAGCCGGGCGGCGACAGCGTCACCGCGGTGATGGTGGAGACGTTCTGGTACGTCGGCGTCATCGGGCGCGGCACGGCCGTCTTCAGGGCGTCGAGGATGGTCTGCCGCATCGGGTACGCCTTCGCCATCCCGGCGGCGCCGTAGACCGACCCGATGGCGGGCGGCAGCCCGTCCTTGACGGCCGCGATCCGCTGGCTCTCCGGGTCGCGCAGGCACAGCGCGGCGTGGAACGAGGCGTCCGGCTTGGTGGAGTAGCGGCTGACCGCGTAGTTGCCGCCGCCGAGCGGCGCCCGGCCGGGACCGTCGATGCCGGGGTAGGGCGCCCACCGGAAGTGCGGGAGCATGCGGGGCCTGTTCTCGGCCATCGAGGCGTACACGAACGGCCAGTTGATCTCGTAGGCGCCGCGTCCGGACTCCACGGCCAGGCGGGCGTCGTCCTCGCGGGTGTTGGTCATGGACGGGTCGGCGGCCTTGGACCGGGCGAACCGCCGCATGGTCCGCAGGGCGTTCAGCGCGGGCGGCCCGAGGTCGACCCGCTCGCCGCCGGACGTGAGGATCCGGCCGCCGCCGGACGCGACGAGGCTGTTGAACCACACCACGATGCCCTCGTACTGGGCGCCGGTGACCTCGCCGTAGTGCGGCTTGCGGGCGGCGGCGAGCCGCGCCGAGGCGTCCATCAGCCCGGCCCAGGTGGCGGGCGGCTCGGGGATCAGGTCCGAGCGGTACCAGAGGAGCTGGACGTTGGCGTTGGAGGGCGCCGCGTACAGCCTGCCGTGCCACACGGCGGTGCCGAGCGGCCCGGGGAGCACGCCCTTGCGGGCCTCCCGCGCGTTCGCGCCGGTCCACTCCCGGATCCAGCCCGCCTCGGCCAGCTCGGCCGTCCAGGTGACGTCCAGGCCGAGGACGTCCAGCCCGGAGTCGGAGGCGGCGAGCCGGCGGACGAGCTGCTCGCGCTGGTCGTCGGCGGGGCGCGGCAGGATGTTCAGCACGATCCGGTACCGTCCCGCCGCCTTCCTGTTGCAGCGCGCGACGATCTCGGCGAGGTTCTGCTGCGGCGCGTTGTAGAGGTTGACGACCCGGGGCCCCGTGTCGCCGGAGCCGCACCCCGCCGCGAGGCCCCCGGCGAGCGCCGCCGCCCCCAGCGCGGCCGTCCAGCGGCGCGCCGTCACAGGCTGTGCTCCAGGTCGGCGAGGCTGCCCGTGCGGGTGTCGAACAGGCCGAGCCTGATGAGGTCGTCCCCGGCCACCGCGTGCAGGAGCCAGTCGCCCGCCACCCGCGCCCTCGCCTGGACCGACGGCGTGGTCAGCAGGTGGTAGCCGCGGGTGACGAGCTGCGCGGGCACCCCGGTCAGCTCGACGCCGAAGGGCCGCGCGACCGCCTGGACGCCGCCGAGGTCCACCACCATGCCGAGGTCGCGGTGCCGGTACGGGCGGGCGTCGCGGCCGTGCAGCGAGGCCGCGACGTTGTGGGCGGCGACCTTGGCCTGCCGGATGGCGTGCTGCGCGGTCGGCGGGCAGACCGCGCCGTCGCCCTTCGCGAGGTCCGGGACGGCGGCGGCGTCGCCCAGCGCGTACACCTCGGGGTGGCCGGCGAGCCGCAGGTCGGCGCCGACCACGAGCCGCCCGCGGTCGGCCGGCAGGTCGAGCGCCGCCACCACCGGGGACGGGGTGACGCCCGCCGTCCAGATCGCGGTGCGGCACGGCAGCGTCGACCCGTCGGTGAGCCGGACCCGGTCGGCGTCGAGCCGCTCGATGCTCGTCTTGAGGCGGATGTCGACGCCCCGGTGCGACAGCCGCCGCTGGGCGACCGCCCCCAGCCGCTCCCCCAGCTCGGGCAGCAGCTTCGGCGCGACGTCGATGAGCGTCCAGGACAGCAGGGCGGGGTCCAGGCGCGGGAACCGGCGCAACGCCTTGGTGGTGAGCAACTGGAGGTTCGCGCACGTCTCCACGCCCGAGTAGCCGCCGCCCACGACGAGGAACCCCAGCCGGGCCGCGCGCTCGGACGCGTCCATGCTGGCGCTGGCCAGCTCCAACTGCGCGATGACGTGGTCGCGCAGGTAGACGGCCTCGGCCAGGTTCTTCATGCCGTGGGCGTGCTCGCGCAGCCCGGGGATGTCCAGGCTGCGGGTGACGCTCCCGGCCGCCAGCACGAGCCGGTCGTAGCGGAGCGCGACCGTCCGGCCGTCGATCTTGGTGACCTCGACGGTGCGCTCCCCCAGGTCGGCGCCGGTCGCCTTGCCGGGGATGAGCTGCGTGCGGCGCAGCAGCCGGTGCAGCGGCCCCGCGATGGAGCGCGGGTCGAGCACGCCCCCCGCCACCTGGGGCAGCAGGGGCTGGTAGAGCGTATAGCCGAAGGGCGAGATCAGCACGATCTCGGCCTTGGCCGGCCGGAGCAGCCGCTCCAGCACGCGGGCGGTGTTGTAGCCGGCGAAACCGGCGCCCACGATCACGATGCGCGGTACGGGCACTGCGGGCTCCCTGGACACCCCTGGACGTCATGAAGTGATCAATTGACCACCCTACGTGACCAATGATCAAGAGGGAGGGACCAGGGGTGCCCGAAGCGCCGTTTCGTGCGGAGGGACGCCGGTGGACGGTTTACCGCCACGGGGTTTTCTGCGGCGCCATAACGTGCGACCTTGGCAGGACAGGCCCGGCGAACGGCCCCCTGCAGCCGTACGCCCCACGGGTCCGGAACCGGCACCGGAGCGTGAAGTATGCGGATTCGCGACATCCTGCGGCGGAAGGGAGACGCGGTGGCCACGGTGCGGCCCGAGGCCACCGTACGGCAGCTGCTCGCCGTCCTGGCCGAGCACAACATCGGGGCGGCGGTGGTGTCCCCCGACGGCACGTCCATCGCCGGCATCGTGTCCGAGCGCGACGTCGTGCGGCGGCTCCACGAGCACGGCGCGGCGCTGCTCGACCGGCCCGTCTCGGAGATCATGACGGTGGAGGTCCGCACCTGCGGGCCCGGCGAGGCCGTCGACGACCTGCGCCGCACCATGACCGAGCACCGGATCCGGCACCTGCCGGTGGTGGAGGACGCCCGGCTCGTCGGGATCGTCAGCATCGGCGACGTGGTCAAGAGCAACATCGACGAGCTGGTGAGCGAGCGCGAGCACCTGGTCGACTACATCCAGCGCGCCCCCTGACCGGCTGACCGGCTCCCGCTCCCGCCCGGCCGGCGGGAGCGGGGATCAGACGTAGGCGGGCAGGGGACGGGCGGCCGGCGCCGCCTGGACCTCCCGGTAGGCGAGCGCGAGCCGCTCGACCGCCGCGCGCAGCGTGTCGGGCGGCAGCACGTACGGCAGGCGGACGTAGTCCTCCAGCACGCCGTCCACGCCGAACACCGGGCCCGCCACCACGCGGACGCCGAACCGCTCGGACGCCTCCGCGAGCTGGGAGGCCACCGGCACGCCCAGCCGCACCCACAGCGACATGCCCCCGTCCGGCAGCCGGAAATCCCAGCCCGGCAGCCGCTCCCGCAGCGCGGCGGCGAGCGCGTCGCGGGCCCGCAGCAGGGTCCGCGCCCGCTCGGCCCTGACCTCCGCCACCCGCAGCAGCAGCTCGCGGACGATGAGCTGGTCGAGGACGGGGCTCGCCATGTCGAACGGCTCGCGGGCCAGCACCAGGCGGCGGGCCAGCGGCGCGGTCGTGCGGACCCAGCCGATGCGCAGCCCGCCCCACAGCAGCTTGGACGCCGACCCGATCGTCACCACCCGTCCCCCGGTGTCGAAGGCGGCCAGGGGAGGCTCGCGCGGGGCGTCCGGGTCGTGGGCCAGCTCGGCGAAGGTCTCGTCGGTGACGAGGAAGGCGTCGGCGCGCCGTCCGGCGTCGACCAGGGCGGCCCGCTCGGCGGCCGGCATGAGGAGGCCGGTCGGGTTGTGGAAGTCGGGGATCGTGTAGGCCATCCGGACGGCGGCCTGCCGCATGCTCCCCGCGATGAGCTCCAGGTCCCAGCCCTCGTTCACGCCGACCGGGACGAGCCGGGCGCCCCGGCGGCGCAGCGCGCCGAGGGCGTGCGGGTAGGTGGGGCGCTCGACCATGACGGCGTCCCCGGCCTCGACGAGCGTCTGCGCCAGCAGCGTGAAGGCGTGCTGCGCGCCGGTGGTGACCACGATCTGGTCGGGGCGGGTGGGGACGCCGCGCTCGGCGTACCCGGCGGCGATCACCTCGCGCAGGCAGGCCAGGCCCGCCGGCTCGTACCCGGGGCCGGAGCTGTAGCGGGGCAGCTCGTCGACGGCGGCGGCGACGGCCTCGTCGAAGATCGCGGGGGCGCCGGGGGTGGCGCAGCCGAGGTCGATGAACGCGGCGTCCTGCGGCGGCGCGTGGGCCATCCCGAACCGCCCGGCGGCGGCCGGGCCCGCGAACCGGGGCTCGGCCGACGACATCCGGACCGGGGGCAGCGCCGTCCAGCTTCCGGCGCCCTGCCGGCTCTCGACATAGCCCTCCGCGCGCAGCCGGTCGTAGGCGGCCGTCACGGTGGTGCGGCTGACGCCGAGCGCGGCGGCCAGGTCGCGCTCGGCGGGCAGCCGCGTCCGCAGGGCGAGCCTCCCGTCCAGGACGAGGGCGCGCACGGTGCGGGCCAGGGCGGCGTACACGGGCCGCTCGCGCGGGACGTCGCCCAGGAGCCGGGCCAGTTGGGTTCCACCGACATAGCGCGTACTCATGCATACCACTTTCGCATATTGGCCCTATGAAACCAAGCCACTTGTGCCCACACTGTCAGGGAGGATGGCCGATCCCTGGATGCGAGGAGCAATGTAATGGCCTTGATGGCGCGCCGTCTGGTGCAGCTGTACGCGGGATTGGCCTTGTACGGGCTGGGGATCGCCCTCCAGGTGGCCTCGACCCTCGGCAACGACCCGTGGGATGTGTTCCATCAGGGTCTGTCCCGCCGGTTCGGCCTGTCGATCGGCGTCTGGATCATCATCGCGGGCGCGGTGGTGATGCTCGCCTGGATCCCGCTGCGGCAGCGCCCCGGCCTCGGGACGATCAGCAACGTCGTGTTCGTGGGCGTCTTCGCCGACCTGTTCCTCTGGCTGCTGCCCGACCCCGGCTCGCTCGCGGTCCGCTGGACGTACCTGGTCTCGGCGATCGTGGTGGGCGCCTTTGCCACCGGCTGCTACATCGGCGCCGGCCTCGGCCCGGGCCCGCGCGACGGGCTGATGACGGGGCTGGCGGCGCGCGGGCACTCCGTCCGGGTCGTCCGGACGGGCATCGAGCTGGGGGTTCTGGCGGTCGGCTGGCTCCTCGGCGGCACGGTCGGCGTCGGAACGATCCTCTACGCGTTGGCGATCGGCCCGCTCACCCACGTCCTCCTTCCCGTCCTGCGGATCGGGGAGCCCGAGCCGGCACCGGCCGGCGGCCCGGCCCGAGAGCCCGAACACGCGAACGCCTGACCCCGGGCGGGGTCACGGCCTAGACGCGGAGGCGGACGACCTGCTCGGCCAGGACGGTGAGGAGCGGGGCCGCCTCGGCCTTCAGCTCCGCGAGCGTCCGCGGGCCGTCGGCGAGGCTGAACGCGGCGGTGAGGCCGAGCGCGTGAAGGTCGTCGAACGGGGCCGCGACGCCACCGGCCAGGGCGACGGCGGGGATGCCGCGCTCCTTGGCGAGGGCGGCGACGGCGGAGACGACCTTGCCGCCCGCGCTCTGCCCGTCCAGCCGCCCCTCGCCGGTGATCACCAGGTCGGCGCCGGCGAGGGCGGCCGGGAGCCGGACGGCCTCGGCCACCAGGGCGGCCCCGGCGGCGGGCTCGGCGCCGAGCACGCCGATCAGGCCCCCGCAGGTGCCGCCGGCCGCGCCGGCGCCGGGCAGGTCGTGGACGCGCACGCCCGCGTGGGCCGCCAGGACGTCGGCGAACGTGGTGAGCGCCGCGTCCAGCTCGCGCACCTGGGCGGGGGTCGCGCCCTTCTGCGGCCCGAACACCGCGGCGGCGCCGGACGGCCCCACCAGCGGGCTGGTCACGTCGCACGCCACCCGGAACCGGCTGGCCCGGACCTCGTCGGGAATGCCGGAGGTGTCGATCGCGGCGAGCCGGGCCAGGGCCGCGCCGCCCGGGGGGAGCTCGCCGCCGGCGGCGTCCAGGAAGCGGACGCCGAGCGCGCGCAGCAGCCCCGCGCCGCCGTCGGTGCCGGCGCTGCCGCCGACGCAGACCAGCACGTCGCGGGCACCGCGCCGCACCGCGTCCGCGATCAGCTCGCCGGTCCCGGTGGTGGTGGCGCCGAGCGGGTCGAGCGGGACGTCCTCGACCAGGGGCAGCCCGGACGCGGCGGCCAGCTCCACGACCGCGGAGCGCCCGTCGCCCGACAGGGCGTAGCGCGCCTTGACCGGGCGGCCCAGCGGATCGGCGGCGGCGACCTCGATCTCGTCGCCGCCCCGGGCGCTGAGGAAGCAGTCCAGCGTGCCCTCGCCGCCGTCGGCCATCGGCACCGCGACGACCTCGGCGGCGGGCGCCGCGCGGCGGACGCCGGCCGTCACGGCCGCGCACACGGCGGCGGCGGAGAGGCTGCCCTTGAACGAGTCGGGCGCGATGACGATGCGCATCGGGTCAGTGCTCCGCGGCCAGCGTCGCCAGGACGGCGGCGAATTCCTCGGGCAGGACCAGCGTGTCGCCCTCGTAGCGGGTCTCCAGCAAGGTCAGCTCGCCCGCGCGCCACCAGTACAGGTACGGGCTGAGCGAGCCGGGGCCCTCCTCGTAGGCGCGGTGGGCCTGCGCGATGAGCTCGTTGGCCGCCGCGACGGCGGTCCTGTAGCGGGCGCGGGGGGAGCTCTCGGAGATGCGCAGCGGGTGCGCGACGATCAGGCTGCGGTTCGGGGCGATGACCAGCGCGCCGTACGGGCCGATCGGCAGGTACTCCTCCAGCCACGCCAGGTGCGTCACGGCGTAGAACGTCCAGCCGTGCAGGACGCAGACGCGGACGCCGCCGAGGTCCTGCTCGTCCATCTGGAGCGGGCCGTCACCGCGCACGTTGGCGCGGCCGAGCATGAACAGCGCGTCGCCGGAGACCGGCCAGCCGTGCATCTCCTCGTTGGTGACCGTCCGGACCGTGGTGGGGGTGTCGACGACCACGACCTCGATCAGGCCGGGCGCGAAGGGCCGGGCCGCCAGGACGCCGTTGTCGGCCTCCGCGGGGTAGATGCGGGTGCGCAGCAGGTGCTGGGCGAGGTCGAAGTCGCTGAGGTCCAAGGGCTCCTCGACCGCGGTGACGATCGTGGTGACGTGGTCGGAGACCAGCGCCGGCCAGTCGTCGCGGGGCACAAGCCGCGCGAGCTGGGCGAGGTTGCGCATGCTGACGTGCAGGCGGTTGGCGCCCTCCAGGAGCATGATGTCGCCGGGGACGCGGCGGCATGAGTAGCCGAGGCTCTCGGCCACCAGTACCAGCAGCGAGTCGAGGGTCCCGTCGTCCCAGGGGTCGGGGCGGGCATGGCGGCCGCTCATCGCGCACCTCCCGGCGCTTCCAGGGTGAGTGCGCCGGCGTCCAGCAGGACGGGGGCGCCGAGCTCCAGCGTGCGCTGACGGGGACCGTGCCCGGCCGGGACGCCGGCCAGGATCGGGACTTGCAGGGGCCCGAGCCGGGCCGAGAACACCGCGTCGAGCTCCGCCGGGTCGCCGGACCGTTCCCACGAGCCGAGCGCGACGCCCGCCGCGCCGTCGAACCAGCCCGCCTGCAGCAGCTGGACGAGCATCCGGTCGATCCGGTAGGGCGCCTCCGCGACGTCCTCCAGGAACACGACGCGCCCCGCCGCGGGCGGCGGGGCGTAGGGGGTGCCCAACAGGGCGGTGAGCAGGGTGAGCGTGCCGCCGGTGAGCGGCCCCTCCGCCCGGCCGGACCGCAGCGCGCGGACGCCGGGCAGGACGGTCGCGCCGTCCCGGAACAGCGCCGCGCGCAGGCCGTCCAGCGTCTGGACGTCGTCGGGGCCGCCGCCGCCCGGCGCGGACGGGCCGAGGTCGGCGACCTTCCCGGCGGGCATGGGCCCGAACGAGGTGGTGACGCCCAGGCGCGCGCCGAACGCGACGTGCAGGGCGGTGATGTCGCTGGAGCCGTGCAGGATCTTGGGCCCGAACGCGGCGGGGCCGGTTGCGGCGGCCAGGGCCGTCCAGTCGAGGTGGTCGAGGACGCGCGTGGCGCCGTAGCCGCCCCGGGCGCAGATCACCGCGCGGACGCGGGGGTCGCACCAGGCGGCCTGGAGGTCGGCGGCACGGTCGGCGTCGCCGCCCGCGAGCCGCTGCCAGTCGTCCCGGACGGGGCCGGGGGCGCCGAGGTTGACACGGTCGAGGGCGTGCTCGCCGACCACCACGTCAAGCCCGAGGTCGCGCAGCACCGCGCAGCCCGCCTCCAGCCTGGCCGGCTCGGCGGGACCGCTGGGCGCGACGACCGCGACCCGGTCGCCGGGCCGCAATCCCCTGTAGCGCCGGAGCCGGAGACCGCTCGCCCCTCCGCCGGGCATACCGGCGGAGGGCGCGTCGGACGGCCCGTCGACCGCCTCCGCGCGGGTGCCCCCGCTCATCAACCCGATCCCTCCTCGCACCGCAACGGATAGAGCTTGTCAGGATCCGGACGCCAGCGGAAGGGGCGGCCGGTCACGACCCGCCAACAGATCATCTCGCGGTGCCGAGCGCGAGGCCGGCGAGCCGGGGCAGCGCCTCGCCGATCGGACCGCGCAGCACCGCGTCGGCCAGCCGGTCGTACGGGGTCTCCTGGGCGTTGACGATGACGAGCCGCGCGCCGTGCTCGACGGCCTCCAGGCACAGGCCGGCGGCGGGCTGGACGGTCAGCGACGTGCCCACCGCGAGGAACAGGTCGCAGGAGCGCGCGGCGGTGATCGCGGCGTCCAGGACGTCCTGCTCCAGGGCCTGGCCGAACGAGATCGTCGCCGACTTCTGGATGCCGCCGCACTCCGGGCAGGGCGGGTCGTCCTCGCCCGCGTCGACGCGGGCGAGGACCTCGGGCATGGGGGTGCGCAGGCCGCAGGCCAGGCACACCGCGTCCCGCATCGTGCCGTGGATTTCGATCACGGTCGCGGGGCCCGACCCGGCCCGCTGGTGCAGGCCGTCGATGTTCTGGGTGATCAGGGCGCGCAGCCGTCCCGCGCGCTCCAGTTCCACCAGGGCGGCGTGGCCGGCGTTCGGCTCGGCGTCCCAGGCGGGGTGGTCGCGGCGCGCCCGCCAGGCGCGGCGCCGGACGTCGGGGTCGGCCAGGTAGGAGCCGATCGTCGACATCGCCTCCGCGGAGGGGTCCTTGGTCCAGACGCCCTGCGGGCCCCGGTAGTCGGGGATGCCGCTGTCGGTGGAGATCCCGGCGCCGGTGAGGACCGTGATCGACTCGGCGCGCGGCAGGAGGCCGGCGAGCGTCTGGGGAGCGTCCATCCTCCAAGGCTAGAGGCGGATCGTCCCGGGTCGCTCCGAATTATCGGCGGTCCGGGCGGGGTATTGGACGGGCCGCGCGGAGCGTCACCGACCGGCCGCCCGCAAAAGGTGACAAACTTGTTCCCGTATGAGGTCGACGCCGCACATTCTCGTGGTCAACGGCACCAAGGTCCGCCGGCCGGTCTTCATCCTGGGGGCTCCCCACTCCGGTGCGGACCTGCTGGCGCGCGCGGTCAAGCGGTCCGCCGGCTTCCACCTGACCACCGGCCGCCCCGGCGTCCTGCGGGTCACCTACGCCTTCGCCCGGCGGCCGTCGATCGCCTCCGAGCGGGGCACGGGCGCGGCGCGCGTGCTGCGCGACGCCTTCGCCGAGACCTGGCAGATCTCCGCGCGGGCCTGCGCCGAGTGCCCGGCCGAGTGCCGCGAGCTGGCCGGCCTGCCGCCGGTGCCCGCCGGGCCGGACGGGCCGCCGGTCCCCGGGGACGCCGGGCCGTGCGTGCCGCCGGGCGGGATCGCGCGGTTCGCCGACGCCTCCCCCGACCTGATCTACAGCGCCGACGTGCTGCTGGACGCCTTCCCCGACGCCCAGCTCGTCCAGGTGATCCGAGACGGCCGGGACGCGGTCGCCGACATGCTGGCCGACGACCGCTGCCTGGCCTGGTTCAAGCCGGGCCTGGCCAACCTGGACACGGTGTTCCCCAACCCGTTCCTCGGCGTCGAGGACCACACCGACCGCAACCGCTGGCCGCGCGCGGCGCCCGCCGTCAAGTGCGCGCTGCGCTGGCGCGGCTCGGTGCGGCTCAGCGCGCGGCTCCACCGGCAGACGCCCGAGGAGCAGCTGCTGACCGTCCGGTACGAGGACCTCGTGGCCCGGCCGCGCCGGGTGGCGGCCGAGATGGCCGGGTTCCTGGACGCGACGATCTCCAAGACGGCCCTGTCGGGCCTGGTCAGGCCCGGCGCTCGCGGGCACGGCGACGACGATCACGGCGTCGGGTCCTGGCGCGGGCGCCTGTCGCCCCGGCAGATCGCCCAGGTCGAGAAGGTCGCCGGCACCGAGCTGCGCCGGCTCGGCTACCGGCTCGCCGCCGACGCCTGAGCGGCCTGGACGGCCTGCGCTGCCTGCCGCCGCGGGCCGAGCCAGCCGATGGCGACGCCCGCGGCGCCCAGCCCGACCAGCAGGACGGTGTAGCGGCCGGTCCCGGACCTCACGACGCGCCCGGGACTGATCGTCAAACGCACCCTGGCCTCCCTCGCTCCGCGGCTGTCCTCCACTCTGACGTCCGCAGGTGGCCGCCGGGTTGCCGCCGGGGAACGGCGCCCTCAATCCCGGGTAGGCGCGCCTCAGTCCCGGGTCAGCGCCGCGTCGGACCGCTCGTCGCCGTCCTGGCGGGCGAACTGCGTGCGGTACAGCTCGGCGTACAGGCCGCCCTGGAGGAGCAGCTCCTCGTGGCGGCCGCGCTCGGCCACCCGCCCGTCCTCGATCACCAGGATCTGGTCGGCCTCCCGGATGGTCGACAGCCGGTGGGCGATCACCAGGGACGTCCGGCCGGCGAGGGCCGTCCGCAGGGCCCGCTGGACGGCCGCCTCGGACTCGGAGTCCAGGTGCGCGGTCGCCTCGTCCAGGACGACCACCGACGGCGCCTTGAGCAGCAGCCGGGCGATGGCCAGTCGCTGCTTCTCGCCGCCCGACAGCCGGTAGCCGCGGTCGCCCACGACCGTGTCGAGGCCCTCCGGCATCGCGGCGATCAGCGGGCCGATCTGCGCGGCCTCCAGCGCGGCGCCGATCTCCTCGTCGGTGGCCTCGGGACGGGCATAGCGCATGTTCTCGCGGATCGTGTCGTGGAACAGGTGCGCGTCCTGGCTGACGACGCCGACCTCCGACCGCAGCGAGTCGAGCGTGAGGTCCCGGACGTCGGTCCCGCCGATGCGGACCGCGCCGCCGGACACGTCGTACAGGCGCGACACCAGGTGCGTGATCGTCGTCTTGCCCGCGCCGGACGGCCCGACGAGCGCCACGAGCTGCCCGGGCGCCGCGGCGAAGTCGACGTCGTGCAGCACCTCGCGGGCGGGCGCGGTGTCGGTGCGCGCGATCGACTCCAGCGAGGCCAGCGACACCTCCTCCGCCGACGGGTAGGCGAACCGGACGTGGTCGAACCGGACCGTCGGGGCCCGCCCCTTCGCGGCGCCCTTCTCCAGGTCGGCCTTCGGGCCCTCCGCCGCGGGCGCGGAGCCGTTGCCGGAGGTCTCCCGGACCTCGCCGAGCGCCCGGGCGCCCTCGCGGTCGCGGATCAGCGGCTTGAGGTCCAGCACCTCGAACACGCGGTCGAAGCTGACCAGCGCGGTCATCACGTCGATGTGGACGTTCGACAGCGCGGTGAGCGGCCCGTACATCCGGGTCAGGAGGGTGGCGAGGGCGACGAGCGTGCCGAGTTCGAGCGTGCCGCCGACGGCGAGGAAGCCGCCGACGCCGTAGACCATGGCCGTCGCGAGGGCCGCCACCAGCGTGAGCGCGGTGAAGAAGACCCGCCCGTACATCGCCGCGACGACGCCGATGTCGCGGACCCGCGCGGCCCGCTGGGAGAAGTTGTCCTCCTCTTCGGACGGGCGGCCGTACAGCTTGGCCAGCATCGCGCCCGCCACGTTGAACCGCTCGGTCATCAGCGAGCTCATCTCGGCGTCCAGCACCATCTGCTCGCGGCTGATCCGCGACAGCCGCCGGCCGACCCACTTGGCCGGCAGGATGAAGATCGGGAGCAGCAGGAGCGCGATCAGCGTGACCTGCCAGGACAGGACCATCATGGTGACCAGCACCAGGACCAGGCTGATCACGTTGGACACCACCGACGACAGGGTGGTGGTCAGGGCGCGCTGCGCGCCGATGACGTCGTTGTTGAGGCGGCTGACCAGCGAGCCGGTCTGCGCCCGCATGAAGAACGCGACGGGCTGGCGCTGGACGTGCCCGAACACCTGGGTGCGCAGGTCGTAGATCAGTCCCTCGCCGATGCGCGCCGAGTACCAGCGCTGCGCCAGCCCGAGCACCGCCTCCAGCAGCGCGAGCCCGGCGACGCCGACGGCGAGCCAGATCACCAGGCCCTGCCGGCCCGGCACGATGCCGCGGTCGATGATCGTCTTGAGCAGCAGCGGGTTGGCGACGACGGTCACCGCCGCGACCGTGTTCAGGGCGAGGAACAGCACCAGCTCGCGGACGTACGGCCGGGCGTAGCCGGCGATCCGCCGGACCGTGCCCGGCTTGAGCTTCTGCTGGGTGATCGAGTCGTCCCGGCGGAACGAGGCCATCATCTGCCAGCCGCCGTTCGGCATTCCCGGCATCCCCACAAGTGCCTCCGAGGGGTCGGCGTGCGGCCGCGGGAGCGGCGGCCGCGCACGTACGTAATCAAGTAAGCATCTCAGCTTCCGGCCGGGAGAACGCGCCGCCGTCCGTAGCGCTTCCCCGGTCCGCTCTTGGCGTAACTCCCCGCCGACGCTCGACCGGCGGCGCACCCGGCCGCCGGGGACGCCGCGTCCGATAGCGGGCGATCTTGTGGGCCCGTATGGACTTTCGCGCCGGCCGGGTAGTAGATGTGATCACCACATTCAGGCTCACACCCCCCAGGAGCCCCCAGTGAGAAGACGCTTCTCGCGAGGCGGCGCCGGCGTGATCACCCTCACGGCCGCGCTGCTCGCAACGACCGCACTCCCCGCGGGGGCGGCCGGGCAGACCAGGCCCGCGCGCCCCCCGGAGGCGGCCCCGAAGGTCACGGTGAAGGACGGCGAGACGCAGCCGGTCTTCTCCCGCGCCGACGCGGTCACCCAGACCGTCAACATCGAGACCACGGTGGACAGCGACCACGACGGCGTCAGGGACCGCGTCCGGATGCGGATCATGCGCCCGAAGGAGACCGACACCGCCGGGCTCAAGGTCCCGACGATCCTGGAGGCCAGCCCGTACTGGGCCGGCACCCACAACGTGCCCATGCACCCGGTCGACATCGACGACCCGCGGGCCCGGTCGCTGGCCAACGGCAAGCGCAACCTCGCCGAGATCTTCCCCGGCATCTACGACAACTACTTCCTGCCCCGCGGGTACGCCATCGCGAACCTCGACAGCATCGGGACGGGCGGATCCACCGGCTGCCCGACCTCGGGCGACCGCAGCGAGCAGGCGGGCGCCAAGGCCGCGGTGGACTGGCTGAACGGCCGCGCGAAGGGCTGGACCCCGGACGGGGCGCCGGTGAAGGCGGGCTGGTCGACGGGCAGCGTCGGCATGATCGGCCAGTCGTACAACGGGACGCTGCCCAACATGGCCGCCGCGACCGGGGTCAGGGGCCTGAAGGCCATCGTGCCGATCGCCGGGATCTCCAGCTGGTACGACTACTACCGCGCCAACGGCGGCGTGCTCGCGCCGGGCGGCTTCCAGGGCGAGGACCTGGACGTGCTGGCCAAGGTGGTGCTGACCCGCGAGAACCCCGAGGTGTGCAAGAAGGTCATCGACGACATCGAGGCCACCCAGGACCGCGAGACCGGCGACTACACCAGGATGTGGGCGCAGCGCGACTACGTCGGGCAGGCGGAGCGGGTGCGCGCCGCCGTCATGGTCGTCCACGGGCTGAACGACTGGAACGTCAAGGTCAAGAACTCCGTCCAGTGGTGGAACGCCCTCAAGGAGGCGGGGGTGCCGCGCAAGCTGTGGCTCCACCAGGCCAGCCACGCGACGCCGTTCCGCTGGCGCGTCGAGGAGTGGCTGCGCCAGATCCACCACTGGTTCGACCGCTACCTGTACGACATCCGCAACGGCATCGAGAAGGAGCCGCGGGTCGACATCGAGCGCGCCCCGGGGCGGTGGGAGACGGCCAGGGACTGGCCGGTCCCGGGCACCCGCACGGTTCCGCTCAGCCTGAACGCCGGCCGGTCCGGGCCGTCCGGGCAGCCCGGCACCCTCGACCTGAGGGCCCGCCGCGGCGCGCCGCAGACGTTCGTGGACGCGGGCAAGACGCGGACCGCCGAGCAGCTGCTGGCCAACCAGGACCAGGCCGACCCGAACCGGCTGGCCTACCTGACGCCTGAGCTGACCCGTCCCGTCCGCGTGAACGGCACGCCCGAGATCGCGCTCAGGGCGTCCCTGGACGGCCGGTCGCCGTACCTGACGGCGCTGCTGGTCGACTACGGCACCGACACCCGTCCCACCGGGCCGCGCACCGACACCGGCGTCCAGGTCTGCTACGGGCAGGGCGTCGAGGGCGACACCGGCTGCACGACCCGGCAGGCGCTGCTGACCGAGACCGCCCCCTACAAGATCATCACGCGGGGGTGGCTGGACGCGCGGAACCGGCACAGCCCGGCCCGCACCGAGCCGATCAAGCCCGGCGCGTCCTACGACTTCCGCTGGGACTTCGAGCCGACCGACTACGTCGTCAAGCCCGGCCACCGGCTCGGCGTGATCGTCCTGTCCACCGACTACGACTACACGCTGCGCTACCCGGCCGGCACCAAGGTCGCCCTCCAGCCCGGCACCAGCAGGGTCCTGCTGCCGCTGGCCCGCGGCGGCCGTGAGGCCCTGCGGTAACCGGACCCGTTCATTCGCGGTGGGTCGCCGTCATGGCGGGCGCCATGGCGGCGACCCGCCGCGAAGTACAGGGTTACTTTCCGAAGAGCTCGCGGAGGCGGCCGATCTGCTCGCGGCGCTCGGCGGCGCACTGCTCCTCAAGGGTGTTCTCGGGGGCCTGCCACAGCAGCCGCTTCGTGGCCACGGCCGCGCCGGGGTTCACCGCCAGCAGGGCGGTCACCAGGTCGGCGACGGCGGCGTCGAGGCCGTCGCGCGGCACCACGATCTCGGCCAGGCCGAGCCGGGCCGCCTCGTCGGCGAGGACGGTGCGGGCCGTCAGGCACAGCTCCAGGGCGCGCGGGACGCCGACGATCTCGACCAGCGGCTTGGTGCCGGTCAGGTCGGGGACCAGGCCGAGCGCCGGCTCCTTCATGCAGAACTTCGCGTCGTCGGCGGCCACCCGCAGGTCGCAGGCCAAGGCGAGCTGGAAGCCGCCGCCGATCGCGTGGCCGTGCACGGCCGCGATGGTGACGATGTCGGGGCGCCGCAGCCAGGTGTAGCCCTCCTGGAGCCCGGCGATGAAGCGGTCGGTCGCCTCGGCGTCGGCGCCGTCGGAGAAGCCCTCGCCGCCGCCGGAGAACATGCCGAGGTCGATGCCCGCCGAGAACGAGGGGCCCTCGCCCTTCAGGACGACGACGCGCACGTCGGACGGCAGGGACCTGCCGATGGCCGCCAGGCCCCGCCAGGTGGCGAACGTCATGGCGTTGCGGCGCTCGGGCCGGTTCAGCGTGACGGTCGCGACCGCGCCGTCCACGTCCAGCCGCAGCCCGGCCTCGGCCAGCTCGGCCTCGCCCGGGACCCTGACCGGTTCCGGTCGCCGCTCCACGCCCGCGTCCGTCATGACGCCCCCTCTCCGCTGTGACCGTCCGAAGACGCGCGGCCGGGGGCCGGCGCCACGGCGGCGAGGGGGTGCGCGAAAACGCGCGCCTGGGCCCGCCCCGCCGTCCACGGGGCGGAGCCCATCCTGCCCGCCGCCGCGACCGAACCTTACTCGGCCGGCCGCGGCGGAGGGTCAGGCGGTGCGCTCTTCCGGGGGTCGCCGTCCGTTAGGACTTCTTGCCCCGGGTCGCGCCGCCGCGACCGCGCAGGTTGACTCCGGACTCGGTCAGAATCCGGTGGATGAACCCATACGAGCGGCCGGTGGCGGCTGCCAGGGCGCGGATGCTCTCGCCGGAGTCGTACCTCTTCTTGAGGTCCGCCGCCAGCTTGTCGCGCTCGGCACCGGTCACGCGGGTGCCCTTCTTAAGGGTCTCGGCCACGAGTACCTCCCGTAGTGATGTGGTGACCGCTGCGTTATCCCCCGCCATGATCAGTCATTCCCGCGCGTTCGGCTACCCACTCGGCCAGAAAAGATCTGCGGAAGGCAGTCAGCAGGTCACGCAAGTGCCACCAGATCGGCAAACTCGTCACTCCAGATGTCTTCGACACCATCCGGCAGCAAAATCACTCTTTCCGGCCGGAGCGCGCTGACAGCACCCTCATCGTGGGTCACCAGGACGATGGCCCCGGCGAACGTGCGCAGCGCGCCCAGGATCTCCGCGCGGCTGGCCGGGTCCAGGTTGTTGGTGGGCTCGTCCAGCAGCAGGACGTTCGCGCTGGACACCACCAGCATCGCCAGCGCCAGCCGGGTCTTCTCGCCGCCCGACAGCACGCCCGCGGGCTTGTCGACGTCGTCGCCGGAGAACAGGAACGAGCCCAGGATCTTGCGGACCTCGACCGGCGCCAGGCCCGGCGCGGCCGACTGCATGTTCTCAAGGACGGAGCGCTCGACGTCCAGGGTCTCGTGCTCCTGCGCGTAGTAGCCGATCCGCAGGCCGTGACCGGCCACCACGGCGCCGGTGTCGGGCTTGTCGACCCCCGCCAGCATGCGGAGCAGGGTCGTCTTCCCCGCGCCGTTCAGGCCCAGCACGACGACGCGGCTGCCCCGGTCGATCGCCAGGTCCACGTCGGTGAAAATCTCCAAAGATCCGTACGATTTCGACAAACCCTCCGCGGTGAGGGGGGTCTTGCCGCACGGCGCCGGCTCCGGAAAGCGGATCTTGGCGACCTTGTCGGCCTGCCGCTCGCCCTCCACGCCCGCCAGCAGCTGCCGGGCCCGCCGGTCCATCTGCTGCGCCGCCTTGGCCTTGGTGGCCTTGGCGCGCATCTTGTCGGCCTGCGACAGCAGCGCGGACGCCTGGCGCTGGGCGTTGGCCGTCTCCCGCTTGCGGCGGCGCTCGTCGGTCTCGCGCTGGGCGAGGTACTTCTTCCAGCCGACGTTGTAGACGTCGATCACGCTGCGGTTGGCGTCCAGGTGGAACACCCGGTTGACGACCGCGTCCAGCAGCTCCACGTCGTGGCTGATGACCACGAGGCCGCCCTGGTGGGACTTCAGGAAGTCGCGCAGCCAGACGATCGAGTCGGCGTCCAGGTGGTTGGTCGGCTCGTCCAGCAGCAGGATGTCGGCGCTGGAGAACAGGATGCGCGCCAGCTCCACACGGCGCCGCTGGCCGCCCGACAGCGTCCCGAGCGGCTGGCTCATCACCCGGTCCGGCAGGCCCAGGCTGGAGGCGATCGAGGCCGCCTCCGCCTCGGCGGAGTAGCCGCCCAGCACGTGCAGCCGCTCCTCCAGCCGCCCGTACCGGCGCACGGCCTTGTCGCGCGCGGCGCCGGCCGAGGAGGCCATCGCGTCCTCGGCGGCGCGCAGCTCGCGGATGACCTCGTCCAGGCCGCGGGCCGACAGGATGCGGTCGCGGGCCAGCTCCTCCAGGTCGACGCCCCGCGGGTCCTGCGGGAGGTAGCCGACCGTGCCCGAGGACGTCACGCTGCCCTGGGCGGGCAGCGCCTCCCCGGCCAGCACCTTGGTCAGGGTGGTCTTCCCGGCGCCGTTGCGGCCCACGAAGCCCACCCGGTCGCCCGGGTTGACCCGGAACGAGGCGGTCTCGATCAGCAGCCGGGACCCGGCGCGCAGCTCGATGTCGTTAGCGATGATCACAGTGACAGGGCTCCCCTGACGGGACGGGTCGATGGACAGGCGCACGAAACAGCGCGCCACGCGGTCCTGTGACCGGGGGCGCGCTGGGCGGCCTGTCAGCTCGGGAGCGAAACCATCTGATCAGTGTACGTGACGCGAGGGCCGGTCCCGGCCATGCCCATCCGGCCCGAACGGATGTGTGAACGCCGGGGCGGGGGCCAGGATGGGGTTACGGGCATGCGGCGGACGACATCGGGGCCGGTCCGGCCCCGGCACGAAGGAGTGTGAGCCAGATGACCCACGTCACCAGCAACGCGCCGACCGGCACGCCCACCTGGCTGGACCTCGGGATACCCGACATCGAGCGCGCCAAGACCTTCTACGGGACGCTCTTCGGCTGGCAGTTCGAGGACGGCGGGCCCGAGACCGGCAACTACAACCTGTGCATGCTGCGCGGGGAGCCCGTCGCCGGGATGATGCAGCACGCCGACCCGCAGGCCACCGAGTTCTGGTGGAACCTCTACTTCGCCGCCGACGACTGCGACGGCGTCGTCAAGCGCGCCACCGACGCGGGCGGGGCGGTGGTCGAGACCCCCATGGACGTCATGGACCTCGGGCGCATGGCGATCCTCAAGGACCCGCAGGGCGGCCAGTTCGGCCTGTGGCAGGGCCGCGCCCACATCGGCTCCCGGTTCGTCAACGAGCCGGGCTCGCTGGTCTGGAACGACCTGATCACGCCCCGGGCCGACGAGGCCCGCGCGTTCTACACGGCGGTGTTCGAGTACGGGCTGGAGCCGGTCCCCGGGATGGACTACACCGCCCTGCGGCGCCCCGACGGCCAGTACATCGGCGGGATCAACGGCGAGCCGGACGCCCCCGCCCCGTCCTGGATCAGCTACTTCGACGTCGCGGACGCCGACGAGGCCGTCCGGCGGGTGCGGGCGGGCGGCGGCACGGTCGACGCGGAGCCGGCCGAAACCCCGTACGGCCGCATCGCGTCGGTCCGGGACCCGTTCGGCGTCCCCTTCCGCGTGATGAAGACCGCGCCCACCCCCGGGTCGTGACCCCCGAGCGCTGAACGGTCCGTCCGGGGCGCTGGAGCCGTTCCAGCGGCCCGGACGCGTCCAGCGGCGCGGACGGCGCCCGCCCGCCGTCGGCCGCCGTCAGCCCTGCCGCTCGGACGAGAGCCGCTGCGTGATCGTCTGCTGGAGCCGCTGGAGCCCGGAGGTGCCCACCATGCCGATCTGGCCCTCCAGGTCGCGGAGCATGACGTCCTCGTTCATCACGACCTCGGACGACTGCATCATCACCGTCCCCTGGCCGGTGAAGTCGAACTGGTGCTCCTCCCCCGAGGAGCCCCCCACACCGAAGATCATCCGGGCCGCGCCGAGGGCGCCGCGCATGTAGGAGTGATCGTAGTGGTGACATGGCGACGGGCAGTCGGCCCAGCCGAGGAGCGCCTGCGGGTCGACCCTGATCGGCGGCTCGACGAAGTGGACCGGGCCGTTGGACGCGGCCACGAACCGGCCCGTCCCGATCAGCGTCAGGAACCCCGGGATGATCGACTGCTTGAGCGACAGGCCCGGCTCGAACGCCAGCAGGTTCCCGGCGCGGACGGTGAGGTTGCCCTCGTCCAGGTCGAAGGAGTTGACGTCGAAGCCCCGGTCGGCGAGGACGAGCTTGCCCTGCCCCTGGGCGACGATCCAGTCGTGGGCGTACAGCGGGGAGTTGAAGGTGTGCGCGACCAGCGCGTCCAGCGGCCCCGCCGACAGCGCCTCGAACTTGATCTGCCCGTAGTAGGCGATCATCTTGCCCTTCTGCGCGAACCACTGGCCGTTGAGGTCCACGCTGAAGGCGTACGGGTTGACGTTGTCGTTGGACGGCAGCGTCACCGGGTTCCAGGTCTGCGTCCCGAACGTGCTCACGGTTCAGATCTTCCTCTCGCTGGCCTGGACGTAGACGACGCCGGTGCCGCTCAGCTCCAGCTGGAAGCCCTCGCCGGAGCCCCGCCCGATCAGCTCCCGCAGCCCGACCGCCGTGGTGAGCTTGTTCTGCACCTGGCCGCGGTGGGCCACGTACGCCTGCGGGTCGACGTGGACGGGCCGCTGCGGGGTGATCGGCAGCTCCATCACGCCGCCGTGCGACAGCAGCCCGCACGACCCCTTCCCGGCGAGGGTCGTGGTGAACAGCCCCTGCCCGGTCACCGCGCCGCGGATGACGCCGCGGACGCCGCCCTGCTCGCCCATGAACATCGTCCCGACCTGGAGGCTCGCGTCGTGCACCAGCAGCCGGTCGGCCTCGACGTAGAGGGTGTCGGCGCCGTCCAGGTCGACGACGGTGACGTGCAGCCCGCCGTGGCCGAACATGACGTTGCCCTGCCCGGTCACGTGCATCATCACGGTGCGCTCGCCGGCCACCGCCCGTCCGATCGTGCCGCCGACTCCCTGCCCGGCGGTGGCGGACGGGGCGAACGACACGGGCCCGGTGTAGGCGAGCATCGCGCCGCGCTTGCTGTAGACCTCCTGCCCGGCGCCGATCGGCACCTGGAGCATCTTGGGGTTGATGGACTGGTATCCCGGCATCAGATCTCCAGAATTCCGCCGCGCTCGGCCGGCTGGACGTAGACGAGGCCGTGGCCCTGGTAGCGGAACTGCACGCTCTCCCCCGAGCCCTGGCCGAGGACCGTCCGCCAGTTGACGTCGGTGACCACGTCCTGCTGGAGCTGCCCGTGGTGGCCGACGTAGGCGTGGGGGTCCACGCACAGCGGCGTCTGCGGGGTCACCTCCAGCGCGATCGCGGGCCCGTCGGACAGGATCGCGACCGTGCCGTGCCCGTCCACCTTGGTGGTGGCCAGGCCCTGGCCGGTGCCCATGCCGCGGAGCCCGATGAACTGGACCCCGGTCTGCAGGCCCCCGTCGAGGGCCAGCAGGCTCTCCGACTCCACGAAGAGGGTGTCGCCCGTGAGCTGGACGAGCGTGACCTCGGTCGCCTCGCTCGCCAGGTACACCGTCCCCTGCCCCGTCACCTCCATGAGGGTCATGCCCTCACCGGCGATCCTCCGTTTGAGGGCGCCTCGCAGCCCCTCGCCTCCGGTCATGCCCTGCCGCTTGAACGCCATCTGCCCCTCGTAGGCGACCATGGCGCCGTTCAGCGCCCTGATCGTCTCGCCGGCGAGATCGACGGCCAGCATCCTCGAGCCGTTCAATCGAAATTGCGCCACGAACGGAGAACATACCGCCACGATGGCCGGTCGTACCGGCGCGTTGCGGGTCCGTTGCCTCCGCGGATCGGAAAGGATGTCGCCATGTGGATCGCTCCCGAACGCCGCAGCCTCAGCCGGTGGGCCGTACCCGGGCTCGTCTTGGGGGCGGGGGTGGTGGT